>NZ_WOGU01000004.1:0-282086 GCF_009735315.1 Kocuria sediminis | reverse complement strand
GCCCCACCGGAGGAGAGCGCCCCACCGGAGGAGAGCGCCCCACCGGAGGAGAGCGCCCCACCCACGGAGTCCGTCCCACCCGAGCCGGTCCCAACTCTCCCGCTGCAGGTCACCTTCACCGATACGCAGGGGGACACGGTCTCGGACGTGTATCCGCCGTGGCCCGACCAGACGGCGACCGGTCCCTTCACCGTCACAGGTGTCACCGTCGAACGGACCGTCGGTGACACCGGAACGTTCGACCTCATGGTCATCGACGAGCAAGGCGAGCTCACCCTATGGCTGCAGCAACCCCTCGCCGAGGTGGTGCCCGAGAAGAGCCTCGTCCAGGAGAACGCGCAGGAAGAGGAGGCCGTCGGAGAAGCCATGGCGAACAGGTTCAGCCAGGACGTCAAGTTACGGGACGCGGTCGAGCAATTGGGGCTGGAGCCGCCTGCTACGGATACCGATGACGGCGGAACAGACGAGGAGACCGCGCCGAGCCCGACCGCCGCGCCGGTCCAGCCATTCACCGTCCAGCCGGGCGACAAAATAGTCCTGGCCGTCCGCTGCGACATCGCAGGCAGCCCTGCCGGGGGCCAGTGCATTGAAAGGGTGACCGTATCCGGCAAGCACGAGCCGACGGAGGGCGGCGGGTAGGCCGCCGGAGCCCAGCACCGCAGGACCCGCGCCACAACCGACAGGAGGTTCCTGTGTCCACAGGACCCGCGCTGCGCGCCGGCGACACCGCACTGTGCCCGCTGACCGACGGGCCGAAGCCTCACGTCGGGGGGCCGATCACGCCCGTGGCCGCCGTGCCGACCGTGTTGATCGGCGGACTCCCCGCGGCCGTGGCCAACGGCGTCCCCGGCGGCGTCGTCTGCGTCTCGCCCGCCCCCAACGGGATCGCCACGGGCAGCGCCACGGTGCTTATCGGCGGATTCCCCGCCGCTAGGCTCGGGGACTTGACGCTGCACGGCGCGCCGATCGCCCCGGGGCCAGGCCTGCACACGGTCGTCATCGGGGGCTAAGAGATGGTTTCAATAGTCGTGGCTGAGGCATTGAGCGCTGCCTGCCCCACTGGTGATCATGGCTGCCATGGTGAGCCAGAGATCTTCCGGGCGACAGCTCAGTGATCAGCTGTGGGAGTTGCTGGAACCACTGATCTCACCGCCTCCTCCGGCCAAGAACGGACGCACCGGGCAACCTCGGGCCGATGACCGGGCCGCCCTGGAGGGCATCCTGTTCGTGGCCGAGCACGGCATCGCGTAGAAGATACTGCCCATCGAGCTGGGCTTTGGCTCCGAAATCACCTGCTGGCGCCGGCTGCGGGCCTGGCAGGAGGCCGGGGTCTGGAACAAACTCCACCGCCTCGTGCTCGAGAAGCTCGGCCGGGACGGGACGCTCGACTGGTCGAAGGCCTACCTGGACTCGGTGAGCGTCCGGACGAAAAGGGGGTGAGCTTAGAGATGGTTTCAATAGTCCTTCCCGGGCAGTCGTCGGGCGCAGATGACGGTGATGGCCAGGGTCGCCACGGCGGTGATGGTGGGCGCAGTGTGGTCGTAGCGGATGGCCAGGCGGCGGAAGGCCAGCAACCAGGAGATGGTGCTTTCCACGACCCAGCGGTGCCGGCCGAGGCGTTCGCTGGAGTCCACCCCGATCCGGGCGATCCGAGCGGTGATGCCACGCCGGCGAAGGTAGCGGCGCACCCGGCGGAAGGCGCACGGCCTTGTCCGCGTGCAGCTTGACCGGTCTCCGCCGAGGACGTCCCGGTCCTGGGCCCTTGACCGGCGTCAGTCCGTCCAGGATCGGCTCCACCAGCATGGAGTCGTGCCGGTTGGCTCCGCTGATCGCCACGGCCAAGGGCAGCCCGTCGGCCGTGACCAGCAGGTGGTATTTGGTGCCGTGTTTGCCGCGATCCGTGGGGTTCGGGCCGGTCAGCTCGCCCCCTTTTTCGCCCGGACGCTGACCGAGTCCAGACAGGCACGGGACCAGTCGAGTTGGCCCTCCTGGCCGAGCTTCTCGAGCACGGCGCGGTGAAGCTTCTCCCACACCCCGGCTTCCTGCCAGGCCCGCAGCCGGCGCCAGCAGGTGATCCCGGAGCCGTAGCCCAGCTCGGTGGGGAGTTTCTTCCAGGCGATGCCGTGCTCGGCCACGAACAGGATGCCCTCCAGCGCGGCCCGGTCATCGGCCCGAGGTTGCCCGGTGCGTCCGTTCTTGGCCGGTGGAGGAGGTGTGATCAGCGGTTCCAGCAGCTCCTAGAGCTGGTCGCCGACCGGCCGCCGAGACGCTCTCTGACTCGCCATGGCAGCCATGATCACCACCCTGGCCGACCCCGCTCAATGCCTCAGCCATAACTATTGAAACCATCTCTTAATTCTCGTTGCCTGTACCTGCAGGCGGCTATCCCAAACGCCCTTCGAGCGACTGGAGCACCCACCGATGACTACATCCAGCAAGCCGCACTTTCTCTTGGTCAGCAAGGGATTACTCGTGCCATTCGCCCTGGTCGTTTTCATGACTTTGCTGTACGTGGCCGGCGTACCTTGGGTGGTCGTCGCATTGGACGAGTTCTGGGAAGGGGTGGACCGCTTGGCTGCACACCCGCGCCTCATGTCCTTCCTTACCGCCCTGTCTTGGGCTGTCGCGGCCCTTTTCGTCTACCGCTTCTACCGTTTGTACCTCTGGGACAAGCGCGTGTTCTCCGCGCTGGAGGCGGTCGTGGCCCCGTCGTCGTCGAGGCAGCATTTGGCCTGGCGTTCGCTGACCCACCTCGCCACGGCCGAGGGACTGCCGAAGAACGAGCGGGATTGGCTGTCGGCCGTGCTCGAGGATCTCCACGAGCGGGGAGTACACCAGCCAACGACGTCCCCGGTCTGTTAAGTCTGCGGGAGGGGATGATTCGATGAACGTCCAGATGGAAGCTCTTGTCATTCAGTGGCCGTGGTGGCTGGACTACGTCAATGCCCTGGCGTGGGTTGGGAGCTCCCTCGCGCTGGTCGTCGCCGCCTACTTTTTGTGGCGCACTCATACGTTGAGGAGGCGCTCCGACATGCGCTCGGGGCAGTGGGAATCACTGGCCAGAGCGATCGACCAAGCACTCGATGCTCAGGAATGCCACCAGCTGCAGATCAGGATGCTCATGCTTGTGCAGTTGGCGCGGCAGCACGAGTTCTGGTTCGGCGATGTCCAACTGCTCGGCGACGTCAACGACGTTCTGGCCCGTCGCATTGTGGCAGGGGAGCTGTGCTCCGACAGTGCATCGAGCTCTGAGATCGTCGTTGGACCTCCGGCTGTCGATGGGGAGGCAGTCGCACGGCCGCTCGCCGGAGCGCAGGAGGAACTGTGGAAACAAGAGGAGCAGAGTTCGCTCGGGGTTATTCGCGTCGAAGTGCTCCAACAAGAGGTGCCATACCGGTCCCAGCAGGAGCGCGAGCTGCTGAAGCTGTCCAACGAGCTCCAGCACATCCTTCGCCGCTCACAGCACTGAATCAGTGCCTGACCCGTGTGCCGATGCAAACACGGATCCTCTCGGGTGGCTAGGTTGGGGACCTAACGCCCTATACGTACAGGAGGCACCGGGCATGGGCAGCACTTCGTCGGCGTATCGCTTTCCGCACGGGAATACCCCGCACCAGTGGAAACTGCGTACCTGGGCCGAGGCGACGGTGCCGAAGCTCGAGGACGTCGCCTCTCACTACGGCGATTACATCTCCTACGGGGAACTTGCGGCGTACCTGTTTGAGCGCACCAACGTTCGCACCGATCAGCGGCTGGATTACTGGATCCGACACGTCCTGGGCATGGTCCTGGACTACTGCGACGCCATGGGACTGCCGGCACTGCCGGCGCTGGTCGTGCAGAAGAAGACCGGGATGGTCGGCCCCGGCTTCAGCGCCTGGCTCCCCAAGATCGGCCTTACCCCCACACAAGAGCCCCAAGTCCTGGAATGGGTCGCAGCCCAGGAACGGCTCAAGTGTTACCGGCACTTCGGAGCACTCGTCCCGCCAGAGGCGCGACCGACACCCACACGCGAGTACGCCGCGCTGCTAAACCGAGATGAGCGCAACACGTCGAAGCGGACACCGGAACCTGAGGCGACATGCCCGGGGTGCGGGACGGTGCTCCCTATGTCCGGGCAATGCGACACCTGCTCCTGACCACCACCTCATCGCCGTGGCGGGCCCCGCTGACTCGGTTGGGTGACTGACACCCACGTCTTGGCAGGGGCCGAAGACCGTAGCGGCCGCCTCGGCCACCGGTCACACTGGTTACATGGACACCGAGGCCAACCAGGAGCGGGTGCAAATGGTGCTAGCGCGCGTCCGCAAGGTATGGCCGCATGAGGTGGCGGAGGAGTGGCTGCACGGGTACAACGACGTCCTGGAAGGCGCTCGGCCCATCGACCTGGTCCGGCGCGGCCGAACCGACGAAGTATTGGCAGCGCTAGAGGTGGCACGTGCTTGACACCGAAATGGCGGGCTCCGAGGAAGTGAGCCCGGAGTACGCGCGGTTGCTCGATGCGGAGCGCTACTGGTGGCGTCGCATCGAGTCCGAGCACGCGTTCGCCGACGCCACGGAAGCGGAGACCGAGCGCATCCGCGCAGGCCGCCTCCTCGGCCATCACCACGGGGACACCTACCGCCGCCCGCCTTTCAATTCGATGCAGACACCGGCGAGATCCTGCCGGTGATCACCGCTCTGCTGGACGCCATCCAGGGGTACCAGGTGCCGGCCGACGAGGTGGTCATGTGGTTGTGCACACCTTCGGCCTACTTCGAGGAACAGGACGAGCCCGTAAACCATCTGCATGATCCAGAGGGCATGCTCGCCGCGGCGCATACCCAATTCGGAGCTCAGTGGTGAGCGCTGAAAACCCTTCCGGCGACGACCGGGAACAGGAGCCGAACCCGGGCGAAGCCCGCGTGCAACAGTTGACCGCGAAGACGCTGGAGCGCTACGAGCGGCTGCTACGACGCCTGGCCAAGGAGTAGACCGGTCCGCACCGTCAGGGCCGGCGAATCGAGTTCAACGCTGCCATCCGCTCGGCTTCAGAGAGGATCCCGCCCATCGGGGAGACTTCCCGCATCTCGATCCCGTCGACCTCGACCGAGAGGAGCACGGCGCGGATTCCGTCGACGTCACCCGCCTCGACGAGGCGCCGCCACCGGGTGAGGTTCTGAACGTGCGGTCGCCCCTGTACCCCGGTCTTCAGCCGGTCGAGGTTGGCCAGGATGCGCGGAGTCCACGACGCCAGGGCAGCCGCGTCCAGTCGCTCGGCCAGCACACGATGGAGCACCAGCGTGCGTCGCTCGGAGATGTTCACGACCCCTCCGGTCTTCTGTTGACGGCGGTGTCTGTCGGCTCGCTCCTGCACCACCGAGGTAGGCACCGCCAGCACTCGCGCCAGGCGTTCTATCGGGATGCCTGCATCAATTTCCTCGGCCAGCAGTTGGTCGGTCCGACGAACGATCCAGGCCACTTCCTCCGCCGGATTCGACTTCGGGGCGCGCTTGATGGAGCGCCAGTAGAATCGGCTCTCAATGTGGCCGTCGTGGACTCCCACTGCCGGGTCCTTTCCTTCGCTCCCAACTTGAGCGTAGCGGTCTGAATCACTGCGACCACTGGCCCACAGTGCCGTCTGCACTTCGTCGGTGTCAGATGCCGGATTCGCGACCGTGGGCGTCGAAACCAATTTCTCAATCTGGTCGAGGAGGCACGCCGACGCTGATGATTAGCTTGTTGAGAGTGTGAATCCCATGAGTCGCCCGAAGTTGCGGGCGTCCTTGTTGTATCTGTCGGGTAAGACCACCGTTGCACCGTTTCGTCGATGGAGGATTGCGGGTTCGGCCTCGATGACAAACTCGGTGTCCTTCGATTTGGCGTGCCAGAAGCCGAACGGTTGGTCGGATGTCAGTCGTTCCACGGTCGGGTAGTCGGCGAGCCACTTGGCCCGGCCGCCACCCATGCCGGACGTGTCGAGGGTGCTCATGGAGATCTCGACTGGGATCCCGAGGGCGTGAAGTCGGGCGAAGGCGGCGAGCACTCGGTACGACAGCACTCGCGGCGTGGTCGGGGGCAGAGCGTTCACCCGGGGTAGTCCAACGCGCTTCTCCAGCAGAGCGATGAACTTCCGAGGGTCCGAGGCGAGGAACGTCGACCACTCGACCGGCCTCCATTCCAGCGTCTCTCCGCCCTGGCTCGAAAGGATGTGGATCCGTCCGACTCGGTTGAGGTCTATGTGGACGCCGCGTTCAGATCGGATGGCCAAGCAGTCGTATTGGCCTCCGCCGGGGTGATAGCGGGTGATGGTCAGTTCGGGGTGGCGCCGCGTCATCTCGGCCGCGAGTGTCCACGATGCGGCCTCAATCGCGGTCGCGGTGGGCGGGTCGAAATGGTTGGGGGCGTTCACCAGGGATACCTCGTCTCGAAGTTCCGTCGAGTTTTCGCGGGGGGCTGTCGTACGAATAGGTGACAGTTTGACCGATTCGTACATCCGTGCCTTGGGTTGCGTTCCTGTGTATCACGACGCTCGCGAGGTGGCTGGTTTGGTTCAGCCGTTGTCGTAGGCGCGGTCGATCAGTTCATAGGCCGGTTTCAGGTCCTCGATGCGTCGGACGGTCACCTCGAGGGCCACGGCGGGCTGGCGCTCGGTGGTGCGTAGATCGCGGGTGAAGCCGCTTTTGAGCTCTACGGTGTCCGGGTTGACTTTTAAGTGCAGGACAATTTTGCGCTCGTTTGGGCGGATCTTCAGCACCACGAGGTTCCACCTCCGATAGAAGGCGATGTAGCGCTTGAGCACCTTGCGATTGACTCCGTTACCCAGAAAAACGCAGTACTCGTCCAAGGCTTCGAACAGCTCCCGCAGTTGCGGGGAAGCTTGCTCGAGTTTTTCCAGGATCGGCGGACCGGTGTCGGAATCTTCGGCGACGGAGATGTCTTCGCCACTCTCCTCGTCCTCGGCCGGGCCGCGGGGCACTGCGAGGGTTGGCCTGCGGGCCGCGGTAGTAGTGGAGTCGGTGGCGTTACTGTGCACTAACTCCAGGCTTAGTAGCTGTCCGCTGAAGTCGCGGTAGGAGATCAGGTCGATAGCCCGGTCAATGAGTTGCACGGCTTCGATGTCATATCGGCTGAAGTCGGTGGCTACGCAGATGAGTCGCGGAGCCGACCAATCGATGAGGTATGTGAAGTGGTGGTGTGCGCTTTCGCGCACCACTTGCTGGAAGTCGGCGCGGTGGTCCAGCAACCACTGCAAGTAGAACAGGCCTTGGTTAATCACGTTGTGGTTGCGAGTGCGTTTGTACTCGACGATCACCGGAGACCCGTTCTCGTCAATACCCAGCGAGTCGATCCGCCCCCGATGCCGCGGTCCAGTGCTGTGTTCAGAGGCCAAGAAATGAACCCCCAGCATGACCTCCATGTTGGATTCCACGAGGTTCTGCAGGTGTTTTTCCAACGGCACGTGAGAGCCTTGCAGCTCCACGGCCGCACCGCCGTCGATGCGGAACAGCTTGAGGTCGGACATGAGAGTTCCTTCCTGCATCGAGGGGCCGGCAGGGGCGGTGTAGGGGGCCGTTCAAACTCTATGTCCGCCGGATGACGCCCGGGTGCGCCACCGGTCACTGCCGGTAGACGGCCAGGGCGACTGCAACCAGGGTCACCTGATCGTACGGCAGTTCCCCATGTTGTCCCGTTCCGAAGCGACCCCACTGGTGGGACTTGGTGGTTCGGGTTCTCTCACCTGGCCGACGTGCTGGGATGTTGCTGAGGGATCCAGGGCAGCAGGCGCGCCCTTGTTGGGCGGTCGGATCACCCAACTAGACTCATTGCAAAAGCAAAAGTACTATGGGGTGCCAAAATCGCGATGAACAATGATGTCTTCGTCCGGCTGGACAACGAATTTAATGACCTTCGGCGTCGAGTCGATCGGGCTGCCAAATGGGGCGCCGACCGATCCCAAGCTGAGGCCTTGCGCAACGACTGCCTGCGCTTCCAGTCCCGGGCTCGTCAAGTCGGTTACTTCGCACTAGGTCTACGAGCGATCAACGACTTCATCTCCAACCCGTACAGCCCCAACCGCACCGCCGGTGGCGGGCCGCTCCAAGGGCGCTCTTCTCAGATGGCTACCATCGAAGCGGATATAGGGCGACAACGGGGCAGGGGTGGGCTCGTACCTCCGAAGGCCAGTAAGACCCCTGGGCCGACGCCTTCGCCGGCAGCGCGTACCAAGCCGGGCGAGCATTCATACACGGAACGGTCGAAGCCGCAACCGACGAACACTTCCCGCCGAAGCCCCGGCAATAACCAGCCAGGTCAGGCAAGTGTTGCGCGCAAACCTCCGTCGACACGCCAATCCGACCCTCAAACCGCGGATACGGCCGAGCCCGCGCGCACCCCAAGTGCGCCGAAGTCGAGGTCGCTTCATGACGACCACGGCGCATCCAGGACAAGAGTGCCGTCGACCACGCCGGCCCCGGCGCGACGGCAGGTGCCGATGCCTGCCAAGCCGCCGTCTCCTGCGCACGTGGGGAAGTTCATGGGGCGGCAGCTTAAGGTCACCGAGTCCTCGCCAGACCCTGTTGCTCGCGCTGGAGTCCATCGTGCACAACGCCGTTCCGGCGCGGTATATCGGACCTATTTGACTGCTCGGCCCGGGACGTCTTTCAAGGACATGCTGAAGGTGGTCCAGGAGTGGCTGAACAGCAAGCACATCGACATCAGCGTCCGGCAGAACGAACGCTCAGTGCATGCGGACGGTCAATTTGTGGCCGAGACGGAGAGGGCCAACGATGGGCAAGATCTATTCCGGCTCCGCCTGATCGAGAAGAGCCGAGAGCAACTCGCCACCTACACCACTGATCTTGTCGTGAGCGGCGGTCACCAGCCCTGGGTGTGGATCGACATCCGCAATGACAAAGATCACTACGTTGCGGTGCCCAGAGTGGCCCGGGACCTGTTAAGCCAATTCCCGCTCTACGACGGTTCCTGGCGGATGCAGTCGGACGCCGTCCTCATTGACCGGGAAGGCATCGACGTCCTCATCGAGGCCTTGAAGGACGGCAGGCGACGAGTTCCTTTAGTGCTGGCCGGATCGGAACCACATGCTGACATGGAAGAGCTGTTCCAGGGCGCGATGGACGAATGGGGCCAACAGGTGTACGGGCTCGGTGGAGTGGCACTGCTCGACCCGGAGGCTACCCGAGCTTTTAACACCGCAGTCGGCCCAGCTTTCCGGGTGGGCGCATGGAGTCTCCGCACCTACCTGCCAGACCTCGACCTGGATGAACCATCGACGGCGCACCGGCACAGATACCTAGGCACGCAGCGTCTTGTGGAAGACCGCCCAGGACGTGTTGCGACCCTGATGGGCAACGTCGCACGTTCAGTCGCGGCAACAACACCGGTGCCGGCAATCGTGCTGGAAGCTCTCCATCGACTCGACCACGAGTCGAATCGGCGACTCCTCGAATCGATCAGGACACCGCGCAGGACACTCCGTCCGATCCCTTCGACAACCATCCCGGAGAGTCCTTCCGCACCGGCCGAATCCCTGGAGGTCATCGAGCTCCGACGCCTGCGCGAGCGCATGGCCCAGGTGCAGGAGTGGCTGGAGCTTCCGTCGCTGGAGGATGAGCACCTTTTCGAGGTTGTGGAAGCCCTGGAGTTGAAGAGAAACCTTGGACCGGCGGCCGAACAGATTGCGACGAGGCTGTCGGTGCTTGAGGAGGAAAACAGAGACCTTCGCGTAGATGTGGCCGACTACGTCAAGATCACCGAAGAAGCAGAGAAAGACGCGGCGGACTCCGGAGCACGCGAATACAAGCTTCGAGAACAGGTGTTGTATCTCCAGAGCCAACTAGCCAAACACGAGAACGCCGAAACGGTGTACGGGGAGTTCCACGTTACCGAGGAGGCCCAGGTCCCCGAAAACATGGAAGACCTCGTGGACCGTCTGGACGAGCTGGAAAGCCAAGGGGTCTTCTTCACCGGGGACACCCGCATCGTCGAAGGGCTGGCACCTATCGACCATGCCGGCGGAGTCGTCCGGTCCGCATGGGAATGCCTCCTCGCGTGCGCCGGCTACTTGCAGGCCAAAAAGGATCAGGCCTTCAGCGGCAGCATGGACGAATACCTGCGGAAACAGACTCCCGGCTACCGCGTCGTGCCGGTCCTGAAGCATGCCCGGGGAGAAAGCGAAACGACCCGCAATAAGTACCGGCGTGAGCGGGTCTTTCCAGTACCACCAGAGGTCCGTGCCGATGGCCAGGCCTTCATGGAGGCACACTTCAAGCTGGGGCAGATCGGCATGGTCTCGCCGCGCATGCACTACATCGACGACAGCCAGGGCACAGGGCGCATCTACATCGGATACATCGGCCCGCATCTGCGCACGGATGGAACAAATTGATATGGTCCGGACCCTTGACCAGTAGAGCTAGCCTGCCGCAGTGAGGGACGACGAGAACATGGAGGAGCTTGCTGACGACATTGGGGAGATCGGCGATGCAAAGGAGCATATCGATCTCACGCCCAAGCAAGAGATGACTCCGCGCAGAACCATGGAGAGCATCCAGCGGTCGCTGGCTCCCACGGCCAAGCTCCAGACGTTCACAATTTCCGATTCCACCCTGAAAAACATCGCCGCCATCTCACGGGTCGCTGAGACTCAGCAGGCTACGGTAGCCAGTGCCATGAAGCCTCTCCTCGATGTGCAGTCGGCCTGGCACAAGCAGTTCGTCGTCATCAACAGCGACATCTTTAAAAGCCTTGACTTGACTCAGGCCAGCCTGAACCTGGTCGCTTCCCAGCTCACTGGGAACACCGACTTCGGCATCGCACAGTCGGCAGCCAAGTTCGCCGCGCATCAGACAACCTGGCTCAAGGGCATCGGTCCGGCGATTGCTGCGATGCACGCTGCGTTCTATCCGCCAAACCTGCGAAGCATCGAAAGTCTGCAGTTTGAGGAGGTCGAGCAAATTGTCATGGTCGACGGCATCCCGCTCTACGGTCTGCCGCGCGCTGCTACAGCGGAAGCGTTAATCCGGGCCGATGGAGCGAGCAAGCGACGAGACATACTCGGTCGCCGGTGGAAGACCATCTCAGCCGACTGCCGCACGGCCGTCGAGGGCTGCACCTCCGGAGCGGTTGCTCCCTACATCTCCTTCGCTGTGGCTGCGCTCGACGCTCTGGACGCAGGGCACACCGAGGCCGCTCAGGCGCTCGCTGGATCCCTCGTGGACGCCATTTTGAACTCGTACTTCGGGAAGAACCGCACCAAGTACACGCCCGATCGGAAGGGCAAGCGGACGAAGGACGCTTATGACGAGTTCAGCGTCCGGCAGTTCATCGCCTTCGCTCCCTTGTGGCAGACGTACCAGCAGTTCTTCGTCACCGACGGGGACAAAGTGCCAACAACCTTCAGCCGCAACGCCACGGCGCACACGGTGAGCCCGCGCCAGTTCAGTCGACGCAATGCACTTCAGGGTTTGATGGTCGCGTGCAGCCTGCTGTACCGCCTTGATGAGGAAGCCGCAATCGCAGAGTCGGACGAATCAACGATGGCCGACGGTGCATCTGAATCCAGGTAAGTATTTGGGCTTAGCTTGCCGCTTCCCCTCGATTCGCCGATGCTCTGCATTTGCGGTGTTTCATAATGTATGCTTACTGTCCCTTATTCATGCATTAGTTCCTTGTTTTTTCCGCTCTCTCCGATTTCCGTACGCTCGTCTGGATTTCCCGTGGTCTGGCAGAGACCGATGAAGGCGCCCAGCTCGAGAAACCCCCCTGCGCTACTGGGCATAAATGAGGTCAGCGTTTTGGACCGGATGAGGACCGCCCGCCATTTTGCCCGGGAGACAGCTACGTTGACCCGGTTCCTGTTGAGTAGGAAGCCCATTCCGCGGGGTACGTCGCCGTACGAGGATGCTGTCGTCGAAACGATGGCTACAGGCGCCTCCTGCCCTTGGAACTTGTCGACGGTGCCCACGCGCACGTCACTCAGATCGGCGGATTTAAGTGCGCGCTGGATGAGCTCGACCTGGGCGTTGTAGGGAGCGACGACGAGGAAGTCGCACTCCTTGAGCGGCCTTGGGCTTGTCGATGTGTCCGGGTCGGTCCAGGCCTTGCCAAGAAAGGTTCTGACCTGCGCCACGACCTCCGCCGCCTCCTCCTCGGATTCCGTGCGGTTTCCGGTGTGGTCGAGGCACACGACATGGAGCCCCGGCGTGACGCCGTCGAGATAGCGCCCTGCTGCGGCCGGCGCTGAATGGAGGCGTCCTTCGTAGGACAGGGTCGAGACCTTCGCGCAGAGGGCGGGGTGCATCCGGTAGGACTGCCCGAGGAAGTACCCGAAATTTGTGGGTATGGTGTCGTGGCCGTCCATGAGCCAGCCAAGAGCGGACTCGTTGACCGGCTCGGCATGCAACGCTTGACTTACCTGCGGCAGCTGCTGGGGGTCACCCAGCAGAAGCAATCGCTGCGCAGCAATGGATGCACCAATGGTTGCTGCGAGTGAAAACTGGCCTGCCTCGTCTACGACCAGCAGGTCCAAGCTGCGACGGGCAATAGTGTTCTCGTTGGCGAAGTCCCACACCGTCCCGCCGATGACGCACCCGGTCGCGACATGCTCGGAAAGAAACTTCGGCACGTTTTTCAGCGCAGTCCAGGTAGGTCTCTCACTCTTGACCTTGTCCTTACCAACGAGAGAGGCATCAAGTCCGGCCTCCACGATGCCGGCGAGCAGGTTTTCGACCACGGCGTGGGACTGGGCGACGACCCCGATGCGCCAGTGGTGCTTCTCGACTAGCTCTTTTACGACTCGCGCTCCCGTGTAGGTTTTACCGGTGCCGGGAGGGCCCTGGATTGCGACATACGAGTCGTTCATGCTGATAAGCGCGGCCACGACGCTCTCGGTAGTAGAAGCCGTCACGGGCAGCGCCTCATTCCCTCTAAGCCGTGGCGCTCGTCGCGCGAGGATGTCGAGGACGCCGCAGTGGGGCAGTGACGACGCCACCGCGGCTTTGCAAGCGACTTCTCTGATCGCTGCTTCGATCTTCTTGGTACTGGGCGGCGTTCCGGGTACCAGCGCGGCCGGGAGGTGGCTGGAAATGCCGTCGGGGTTTCGGCTCTCAGTGAGAAGGATGACGCGCGGGTCCTCGAGGTCGCTCACGACGGCGGAGCTAGGCGCGACGACGTAGGGCGCTCCATCGGACCCCAACGACCCAGTCAGTGCCGGTGTCGGGTAGACGACTTGGGCCCTTGAATTGGCCTTGCTACCCGGTGTCCAGTCGCCGACGAGTCGGAGGACCCGGCGTGCGTTCCTGGAACGCCCCCCAGGGTCCGCCCAATCCTCAATGATGGTGGCCGACTCGACGACGTACACGTCGCGGTAGTCGTGCCAGTCATCGACCATGTGTCCGAGGCGTTCGTAGTGTTCCCACCAATACGGCTTGTGTTCGCGGCGGTAGTAGTCGAGGGACGTCGCCAACACGGCAAATGCCTGTTCTTCCGGCGTGCGCCGGTGCCGCTGTACTGGACCGGACTTCGCCATCAGGGTGAGGAAGAGCGGATCCTCATCGGAGAGCTCCTCGCCCTGGATGTTCTTTATGCGGGGGACGATCTGGTCGTCAACGCCCGCCTCCACTGCGCGCTCGAGGAGCCAGTCCCGCAGACGGAGGGTCGAGAGGCAGTCGTACCGGTTGTAGTCAGCCAGGGACACCAGCCGCGCCTCAGCGGCTGCGGGATCGTGGACTCGCAGTTCGCGGTGCTCGTGGTAGGCGACCACGGAGGCGCCGCCGTCATCGACGGCGTCATCGTCGTCGCAGCGCAGCAGGTCACCCATGTAGAGCGGCTCGAGCTTCTTGATGCTGTACGACGGCTGCCCCACCCGCACTGAACCGCGCACCGTCGCGTAGAGATCGACGAAAACACCGGAGCGGAGCAGGTCGTCGAGCGCCTTCTCCTTAGTCTGGTAGCGCATCGCGAGCCGTTTCAGCGCGGTCGTCTCGTACGGGGCGTAGTGGTAGATGTGCATGTCCGGATAATGTGCCCGGCGCTCGGCGACGAGATTCATGAAAGAGATGAAGGCGTCGCGCTCCTCAGCTGAGCTGTGCGCCCAGATCGCCGTGTACTTCTCCGCGGCATCAAGGACACCCCAGAGGTATTCGAGCCCGACGCGGCTGAGGTCGCCTTCGTCGTAGAGCGGGTCACCCTCGAAGTCGAAGAACAGGTCACCCTCGGAGGGAGCCGGAAGAAGGGCGAGCATCGTGGACGCGGTAGCAGTCAGCTCGAACGCGACCTGCGTATCCGCAGCCTGCATCTGCTTCCACTGCAGACCCGCCTGCGCGCGCAGCTTCTCAAATGTCGCCTGCGCCATCCTGGCCGGCCTCAATGTCGCAGCCGCAAGATCGGCAATCGTCCGGATGGCCGGCTCTGCCGCGTGCAGCTTGCGACGCTGCTCCATCCGCATCCCGGCCACGCCGATGAGGTCGTTGACCGCGGTGGCGGAGGCATGGCACTCCGGGCACTTACCGCAGGCAACGAGTCGCTCATCGCCCCACACGACAGCGACGCCTCCGGCCTGGTGCGAGGCAAGCAAATGACGGAGTTGCTCACGCCGCTCAAGGAACACCGGCAACACATCAGAGACGCGGAAGTCGGCTCGCTCGCCGTTGCCCAGCAGCAGCGACACGGTCTTGGACAGTGGCAGGCCCATTTGCTGTACCTGGTGGGCGTAGGCCCCGAGCTGAAGCAAAGCTTTTGGCTTGGCCGAGCGCGCAAGCTTGGCATCGCACACCACCCAGCCGTCGTTGGCGCGTTCGATGAAATCGGCGTACCCGAAGAACTCACCGTCGAAGAACGCCGCCTGATAGATCACCTCGGGCTCGCCCAGAAAGGCCTCACGCGTCGCCTCGCCCGCTGCCTGAACCTTGGTCATCGTGTACGGCGGATCGATGTG
Organism: Kocuria sediminis; assembly: GCF_009735315.1. NCBI lineage: Bacteria > Bacillati > Actinomycetota > Actinomycetes > Micrococcales > Micrococcaceae > Kocuria > Kocuria sediminis. The sequence goes on along the minus strand of NZ_WOGU01000004.1, from coordinate 267,151 downwards.
GTTGAGCACAGCGACGTTGCGTTCCATTTGCAGATTTCCCAGTAACCCAGCCTCGTGGCGATCACCGAGCCTGCCGATGTGCTCCAGGAATGGATCCTTCTTTTCTTCGATGGGGTCTGCCCAGCCGAGCTTGTAGTCAAGGGTCCGCAGGATGGTGTACTCGCACCCGGCCGCGGCGGTGAGGTCGGACGCGCTCCAGTGCAGCTTGCCATCAATGAGAAACATGAGCGATTCTCCTTTCTTGGACCTGCTTCCAGAACCTGCGCGGCCGCAGTGGGCCTTGGAGGCGTGGTATCTGTGCTCCGTGGGGGTGGGTCACCATCCAGCCGGTTGTCCCCGACGCTGCACGGCTTCATAACCGTCATCTACTGAAGCGGCACACTTCAGCGCTGCCCGCGGCACAGAGCCAAAGAGCTGGAATCGCTTCCCAGTTTCTTGGCACCTGCCGCGACGGATAGTGCAGTCATAGCAATACCATCTGGTAGCTTCCGCAAAGCACATGCCTGGCAACCTACCCCGGGGATACGGGCTCACGACGGCATTAGCTCATGTCACCAAGGCCCCCGGTACGCCGACGCCTGCAAATTGTGACGCAAGGGGTAGCCTCAGTCTCTTCGCACGGGGAAGCGGGTGTCCTTTGGACAAGGGACCCGAAGCACGTCGTCTTCGCCTGGGCAATGGCGAGAAGTGATCGTGACTCAAGGGCGAGGTCACGTCCTGCGACGTCATATACCTGGCGTTTTCGTCCCGGTGCGGAAACTAGTCGATATGTTGATGTTTGCAATTGCACGCGTACCTGGCGGGGATCGGTTGCAACTGGCCTTATGGTCGACAGTGCGCACCTACCGACTACGTGGCTCAGTTGGTGATGAGCCCGGCTCCATTTTGTTGGGATCGCATTCGCGTCTGACGGTGTGACTTTGATCGAGCATGACAGATTTCGAACAAATCTAGAGGGGCGGACAGCGTGTACGGACGAGGTGGGAAGAACGACGGAAGCCTCATAAAAGAGAATCGACGTTTTCTGATTCAGATTTCACGTGAAATAAATCCAGCTGGCCACGGCGGTCGGTGTGAGCAGGGCCATGCAAGCAGACTGGAGCTCACGGTGGCCGCGCCCGGCAGTCCGCAAACAACACGCACGACACGGGCCACGATGGACTCTTTTGGGGTTTTATGCTGGGACGGCCACAAGGCAGGAGGTGTCTGACCACCGTGAATGCAGGGTTCTGGCGGTTCGATGCCGTTGAGGCGGACGTAGCTGCGAGGGAGGTCGTTCATCACGATCCAGACGCCCCCTGGGGGCGCATCCCCATTCCCGCTGACGCCGATGCTGCCGCCGCAAGTCTCTCGGCGCTTGCTGCCGAGTTTCTAAAGCTGCCGCCAAGTATCCGTGGGGCGCTTGGACGCGCGACAAGTAACGCGGCACAGCTCTCGGATGACCGACTGCAGGGGCTCGCCGAACTTCTCCAGAACGCGGACGACGAGGGCGCGGATACGGCGTTCTTATTCGTCGATGACGATCGCCTGCTGTTCGGGCACAACGGCAGTGACTTCACGCTTCCGGATGTTTGGGGTCTTACGATCCCGTGGCTTAGCGAGAAAACCGGTCAGGCTGAAAAGCTGGGACGGTTTGGCATCGGGCTCAAGACTTTGCAGGCCCTCTCCGAGACGTTGGAAGCCCACAACAGTCACTTTCATCTCAGCCTCGGACGAAGCACCCTTCAACCTGCCAGCCCCGATCCTGGTTGGCCGAATCATCCTGCAACTGCGACGACCGTCTTTGTCGTGCCGTTTCAGCATGGAGCCACCACGCAGGAAGAGGTTGCGGAGTGGATCCAGTCGTGGGGAGACGCTGGCCTCCTGTTTTTGCGATCGCTGAGCTCTGTCACGCTGCTCGATGCTGACGGGGCAGCCGTGGCGCGGTTGGTGGTGCAACGCGGCGGCGCGGAGATGGTGAGCCTCGCGGGTGGAGAGGTCAAGCGCAGCACAGTGAGCACTGAAGACGGCCGTACCTGGTTGCATTACGTGCGCGATGCCCAAAGTCCAGCGGGCCAGCGCGCTGGCAAGTCTCATCGCGACACGACACCTGTGGCAGTGGCGTTTCCAAGATTCGGTGCGGAGACGGGCCATGTCCACGTCGGCCTGCCCGTCCGCTCTGTCGGCCTGCCGTTTCGCATTGCCGGACAGTTTGATCCGCTCGCGAACCGCCGCGACGTGGCGGTCAGCCAGTGGAACTTGGACCTAGTCGGACTCGTAGCTGACCTATGGTTAGACGCGACGCTCGACCTCTTCCAGGTTGACGCCCGTACCGCTTGGGCGGCGGTTCCCCTCGACGCCGAGTATGCGGCAAACCCCTTGGCGGGCCAGCTTCATGAAGCACTTAGCAGGACACTGATGCAGCAGTCGCGCTGCGCTCTTGCGGACGCACTCCGACTTGTGGGGCGTGCCGGAGGTATGCACTCCTTGGCCGACCTTGCCTTCGAGACACCCGACTTGACCGACATTCTGACCGACGATGACATCCGCGACCTCGCGGGGGCGGCTGACGTCGTCACGGAGGGAAATCGCTCTGACAACGACCGTTGGCGCCAGGTGATCTCTGAGCTTGCCAGCCTTGGCGCGAAGACTCCAGCGGTGATCGATGCCCAGAGCGCACTTCCGCTGCTGAACGAAAAGCAACGAACAGTCGAGTTTGTAGCCGACCTGACGGCCGCGGTGGTCGCGGCGTTTACCCGTAAGGACGACGAAGCCAACATCGATCTCGAAGCCGAACTAGCCGCATCCAGGTGCCTCGTGCTCGTAGATGGGAGTAGGCACAGTCCCAAGATGGCGACCGACCTCCGCGTTCTCCTACCTCCGGAGGCATCGGAGCTCTGGTCGACGCTGGGGATGGGTGTCCAGTTGGATCGGGCATACACCGAGCGTCCCGGCTGGCCGGACGTTGCCCGCTGGTTGCACGGCAAGATCGCCTTGCGACGGACCGCAACCGATGGGGACGCACTGCGAGCCCTGGCCGCTGCCGGACGTGGCGACATCGAGCTGGTTGAGCCGCTCACGGACCACCAAGCCGACGCGCTGCGCTCAGCCCTTGAGTCCGTCGATGAACCCGAGCGCTCCTCCCTGGGAGTCGGGATTGGGCGGGCCATCCGACTTGAAGCAACCGTGTACGAGACCAACGGCCAGCGAACCCAAGTGTTTGCCCGACCCGCAGACTCGTACCTCATCGAAAAGGAGAAGAACAGCTGGTCGAACGCCGCGAAAAAGACTCCTGGATTGGTCTGGCTCCATCGTCGCTACTCTGAGGCGCTCCGTGCCCCTGCTGGACGAGCCGGCATAGGTCCGCAGAAGCTCTTCCGCCTCTTGGGCGCGGAGGTCATGCCGCGATTGCGGACTTTCCCAGACAACGGGACGTATTACAAGCAGTACGCGCACTACGAGTCTGGCTTGTGGAAGCGTGCGCCTGGCTCGCCTCCGCGTCGCATGAAGCAAATGGAAGAGGTAGGTGCCCAGTGCACGCTCAAGGACCTTGCCGCACCCGATCTTAAAAGCGTCATCGCGGATATCGCCAGCGAGAAGAACGGACAGCAGCGCCGGCAACGGGCCAACGCGCTCGTGGGCTGTCTTACCCGAAACTGGGAACGACTGGAACCGCACACGAGGGTCGTAGCCGCGAACCCAGACAACGGCTGGAGACGTCGAGGCGAGGTTGACGCATGGTGGATCAGCCAGGCGGCCTCAGTTGCGTGGTTGGGGAACGGGCGCGGACGACCGGCCGCCCCAGGGCAACTGCGACTTAAGACCCTCGCCAATGAGGCGATGCACGGCGCCGACCCCGCCCTCTATCTCGCTGACGGCTATGACTTACCAGCGCATCGCGACGTACTGACGACGCTCGGGGTCGAAGGCAACCCTACCGTCGCGGCCTTGATCAACAAGATTGCGGAGATCCGAGTAGCACACCTTTCCGGGCAACCGTTGAACCCTGATTCCCCAGGCGCCCATCCCATGACAACGCGGGAAGCAGCCGACCTCGCTGCGCCTTTCTACCAGGCACTCGCCGCCGACGTGCATGGCGGCGGAATCCCGCGCGTGGGTAACATGCAGGCCAGCTTGGTGCGCCCGCATTTCGACCGCGGTGACGGGTTGATCATTACAAATCAGGGATGGCGCCGCACAGCCATGACTCTCTCTGGGGCCGCTATCTTTGGAAACCTTGCGGCGTTCGTACCTGCGGTCAAGGGCACCGAACCGTTGTGGGCCGCACTCGGAGTCCGACCCCCGAATGCGGAGGATGCCAAGCGCGTCATCAAAAGGCTCGCCAGGACTCGTCAGTTGGACACAGATGAGCGGCAAATCATGCTGGAGGCGCTCAGAATCCTTGCTCGAACACCTATCGAACGTCTCGGGCAATTGCGACGTCAGCCGGTTTACCTGGGTAGCGGGTGGGCGAGCAAGCGCCCCATCTACGCCGTCGAAAACCCTCTCCTCGCCGAGGCACTTAAGGAGACGCTGCCGACCTGGCAACCCGGCGGACAGTTGGCCCAACTCAGGTCATTGATCAAGCCGCTCGCTCTCACGACGATCGACGGCACTCACGCACACGTCTTATACGACAATGCGGCGATGTACGACGTGGAATTGACCGATAGGTTCACGGCCGCCGTGCGAAACCTCCAAACCGACCTGGCACTCAGCGCGCCAAAGACCGGCGAAGCTATCTGCAACACGTGGGAAGAGCTCGCCGAGTTCCAGGTCGCAGTGTTGCCCAATCTCCGAGTCCAAGTCGCCGTGCCCGATGGACATGGCCACGAGGTGCAGCTCCCTGCCTGGCTTGATGCAAGCAGACGTACGCTCTTCGTACGCTCCCCTGCAGAGGTAAGTCGGGCACGGACCGGTGGCTTCGCAATAGCGTCTCTCTTCACGACCAATCCACGGGAGATCGCGCACGCGTGGGTAGTCGCATGGGCCGATGCCGAAACAGGCACCCAGACCGAACTCGTCGTCTCCGCCGCCGCACGCGACGCCGAGGAGAAGCGTCGCAGGGAGGACAGCCAGGCTGCTTTGATTGCCTTGCCTACGCCGGGCAAGGAGCAGTCCGCAAGGTCGGCGCGAAGGCCCAAGAAGGCTGGGGCCAGTCAGGACGCACCCGTGACGTATCAGTCACAGCAGAGGGCGCGCTCCCTCGTCGACCCTGCAACCTTGGAACTCCAGGAGTCGGCTGGAAACCTCATCCTCGGGACTTTGCCGAGCTGCGGATCAACCAGCGCGACCATGGGAAGCGGTGCCGATGGGTCCAGGAGAGCCAAGCTGAAGGATCCGAGAAGTGACCATCCCAAGGCGCCGAGCACCGGCGGCAGGGGTCCGCTCAACTACACGGCGCAGGAGCGCGAAAGCGCCGGGCTAGAACTTTTGCGCAAGGTGCTCGCCGGCAATGACACCACCTTGACTGACGTACGCCACCAGCCGAACGTCGGGGCGGACGCGGTCGACGACCGTGGCCGGTACTACGAGCTCAAGGTGCACGCGGGGGCCATCCCCGACACCGTGAGGCTTGAGGACAGCCAGATCCAACGAGCCATGACTACTAAGGACTTCTACCTCGTGCTCGTCGGCAACATCGAGGATGGACAGGGGAACCCGGAGGTCAGGATCATCCACGATCCACTTCATCACCTGATGGTCCAACCCCAAGGCGCCGTCCACCTCACCGGCGTCCTGTCAGCGGAGGTGGCCCGATCATGGACCTTCGAGCCGGTGACTGTGCAAGACGACTAGGAACTGACGGAGGGACTGCCGGACCATCAGGTGACACTCGATGGTGGAGTAGTCACGACGGAGCGTCCGCTAATCACCGTCGGCACGTAATGGCGGCGGACACTAACCCGTATGTGTGTGCGCCCTCGAGGGCTGTGGCGGTCAGGAATGCGTGGTGTCAGCAGCTGTCCAAGCGACGGATTCTTCAGGTTGGCCGTTGGGTCCTCTTATCTGCGCGGCTGACTGACGCAGTCGAGTAGATGGAAGTCCTGTCGGAGTCTTGACGGGGCATCTGCGCGCGCCACGGCCGAGTAGCGACCTCTGGGGATACTGCAAGTGATTAGCTAATGCACATAGTGCAACTCACCCAATCGCGAGGACGCCATGGGCCACCGCAGATCCGCCATGTTCATCGACTTCGACAACTTCTTCAGCGGGTTGCTCGGCAGTGACCCGAAAGCAGCCCTCGAGCTCGCGGAACGGCCGTCCGCGTGGATCCACCGACTGGCCGCGCATGACGCTGACGATGTCCGCCGCTGGCTGGTGCTTCGTTGCTACATGAACCCATCCGGCAGCGTCGCTCACCCGTTGCACCCGGGGGAGCGGCTGTACTTTTCGAAGTTCCGGCCATTCTTTACTCAGGCCGGCGTGGAGGTCGTGGACTGCCCCAGTCTCACCCGGGGCGCGAAGAACGGTGCGGATATCCGCATCGTGATCGACGTGATGACCGCGCTGCAGCACGAGACCTGTTACGACGAGTTCGTGCTGGCCTCCAGCGACGCGGACTTCACGCCGTTGCTACAGGTGCTGCGCGCCCATGACCGCAGAACCGCAATCATCGCCACTGGCTCGACGGCTGTGGCCTATGAGGCCCTGGCTGACCAGTACCTCGATGAGCAGGACCTTTTCGACCTCATGGTCCCGGCGCAGGAGTCGGAAGCCGGCGTCGCTGAGGAAGCCGCCGCGATCCTGGAGGCACACGACGTCGCAGGCGACACCGCTTCCGGGGGCCGGTCGAACGACGAGGAGGCATGGCGGGAGTTCTGCGAGGTGGTGCGCAGTGATTACGAGTCCTCCGAGGTGCCCATCAATTGTGCCCGCCTTGCCAGCCGGATCCACGCAGATCTGGGTGAAGTCGTCACTCGCACCCGGTGGTTCGGTGGAGGAACGTTTCGGAAGGCTGTCGAACGGATCGGCTTGCCCAACCTCAACTTCTCACCGCACCACTTCTGGGACTCGGCCAGGCACCCGGCACCCGAACCTGTCCAGCCGGGGCCGAGCGACCCACCGGAGGTCCCGGCGCCGCTTCCCCCGGGTATCACTCGATTCTGCGACGTCGCCAAGATGCCCCGGCTGCCGCAGGATCACTGGCCCGTCGTGTTCGAGGTGCTCTCGGAGTACGCCCGTGGGTTCGACTTCAATCTCTCGGAGGCCTCGAAGTGGTCCAGGGACCGCGCCAGGGAACTCGGTGTTGAGGTCTCCCGGAGAGCACTTCTCTACGTTATTCGAGGTGCCCGTACCGGTGGCGCCGACCTCAGTGTGGACCAGGCCCCTGATGCCCCTGCCATCGGCCGCGCTGTGCTTAGCAGTGTGCTCGAACAGGCCGCCCTGGCGGGGTTCTCTCCTTCCGAGGACGAGAAACAAGACCTGGCCGACTGGCTGGCAGTCGACGCGTCAAGCTCCAGGCTTGTCCACGGAATGCAGTGACGACCGGAACGGTGCCCGGCCTTCAGCCTTGCGCGGGTCGCTGGCAACGCTGTCGCCCGCTCAGCATGAACTCTTGAACGGTTGGAGCCGGGCGGTGTTGAAGGGGTCGGGAATGGCCAACTAAGCCGGGTCGGCGAGCACATGTTCGATGCGAGGACGATGCCTAGATCGTGGGACTTCAGGACTGGCCACATTGGCCAGTTAGCCCGGTGCCTCACATCCCCGCCTGACCGGTGGGACGAGGGGCGGCTCTGCACCAGCAGGTCCGCCCCTTCGTCGTCGCAGTCCGCACCGGCCGGCCATCGTGACGGCCACGGCGGTCGTGTCCCGGTCCCAGCAGGGCCGGTCCCCGACCCTCGCGACCGGCGGCGCCACCACAGTGATCGCCTGCGGCCCGGGGCGGCCTGCCAGCGCGCGGCTCGCGGGCGGGCGAGAGCGACGGGTCGTCGGGACAGCACCACGCACCAGCACGGGGTGCCCGTCCGCACGCTCCCTCGGGTACGGTCGACCCACCGGTACGGAGCCCTCAGCGCGGCGAAGCGTGCGGGGCGGACACAGGAGGTGCAGACCGATGCGGAGCGGACGAGCACCCGGACCCCCGGACGGGGGCCGGATCCGGGGCCCGCGCGGCATGCTGGTGCGCTCGTGCCTGTCGGGGCTGGCCGTCCTGCTGGCGTACTTCTGGCTCCCGTTCACCTCGGCGTTCACCGCCAGCACGGTCCTGGTGCTCACCGGTGGGCTCGTGCTCGTCGCGGGGCTGCTGGTGCGGCAGATCCGCGCCATCAAGGTCTCGCCGGCGCCGCGGGCCCAGGCCTTCGGGACGCTGGGGCTCACGGTGCCCGTGTTCGTCGTGGTCTTCGCCCTCACCTACCACCTGATGTCCCGTGCCGCCCCGGAGCACTGGTCCGAGCCACTCAGCAGGCTGGACGCCTTCTACTTCACGGTGACGGTCCTCGCGACCGTCGGGTTCGGGGACATCACGGCCGTCTCCCAGGCGGCCCGCGCCGTGGTCACGGTGCAGATGATCGGCAACCTCCTCCTGCTCGGCCTCGTCGCCCGGGTGATCATGGGCGCCGTCGAGGAGGGCCTGGCACGGCGGGGATCCGCTGCCGACTGAGCCGTGTCCCCCCGCATCGCTCCCACGTCCGCCCCGGCCGGTGGGAGTCGCCGGACTTTCATCCCGCCCGGGTGATCCTCGCGCCAGAGCAGGCACCCATCCGGTGAACAGGCCGGCGGCGACGGCTCTGCCGCGGAGTGATCGGCGGATCACGCCGTGGCCGGTGCGGTGGCCCGGGACCGCACGTCACGTGCTGCGGAGGCGAGCGGATCGATCCCTCGGGGCCCGTCCGATCGGTGATCGACACCGAGGCTCTCGGCGGATCCTTCCGAGGCATGCTCTTCGGGCTGATCTTCCTGGTCCCGCTCCTGGGCATGGCCGTGGGCACCGCCGCCGGAGCCCTGAGCGGCATGCTGACCGACACGGGCATCGACGACGGCTACACCAACCGGGTCCGCGAAGAGGTCACGTCCGGCACGTCGGCGCTGTTCGTCCTCACCTCCGGCGTCGTCGTCGACCGGGTGCGGGAGGCCCTCGCCGGCCAGGACATGCACCTGCTGCACACCAACCTGTCCTAGGACGAGGAGCAGAAGCTGTGCCAGGTCTTCGCCGAGGAACCGGGCGCGAGCGTCCCCGCGGACAGTGCCACGAGCTGCTCGGCTCCGTCGCCGGCCCGGGGCCGGGCTGACGGCTGCGGCCCCCGGACGAGACGTCCGGGACGCGGGCCGTGGAGGCGGTGCTGGCTCCGCGGTCCACGGACGAGGCTTCAGGGGAGCTCGCCGCTGAGGCGGTGGGGCCCATGGCGCGAGAGGACGAGCGACATGTGCCGCTGGCCGGCGCACTGCGGTTCACCCGTGACTCTGGAGGACCTGCTGTTCGAACCCACCAACTCCCTGGTCGTGCAGAGCAGGCACGCGCGCCTGGGGGCGGAGACGACCAACGGGGACGGCTTCGGCGTCGGCTGGTACGGGAACCGGCCGACGCCGGGGCTGTTCCGCAGCACGGAGCCAGCCTGGAACGACCGCAACCTCCATGAACGGGCGATGCAGGCCGCACCCCGCTACGTCTTCGCGCGCATCCTGACGACCACCGGCACGGCGGTGCAGCAGACCGACTGCCACCCGTTCCGCCACGGCCGCCGGTCGTGGACGCACAACGGGCTCATCCGGGACTTCCTGACCGTCGAGCGCTTCCTCGTTCTGGCCCCGGCTGCTCCCGCTGATCGAGGGATCCACGGACTCGGAGCTGTTCTTCTTCCTCGCCGTCGCCCTGGGCCTGGAGGAGGACCCACCGGCGGCGGTCGCGGCCGCGATGGGGCTCATCGGGGAGGTCGGGCACCGTCACGGGGTCGAGCACCTGCTCCAGATGACGGTGACCACCACCTGGGCCCTCCGCTGCTCCAGCGAGGGCGCCTTCCGGTCGCTGTTCCGCAGCGCCGACGTCTCGGCGCTGCGGGCCCAGCACCCGGAGCACGCCGAGGACTCCGCGGGCGAGCGTAGGCCCCAGCGGGATCCCGGGGATCAGGGCGTGCCCCAGCAGCCCCACGCCGGCGCCCACGAAGACCGCCGGGAAGACGCGCCCGCCCCGGAAGCCGGCGCTCGCGGCAACGAGCAGGGCCGTGCGCTTGACCGCGACGAGGAGCGCCAGTTCCCGCAGGGAGCAGTCCGCCGCGTTCCGGGTGAGCTCGCCCGTCCGGTGGGCACCCTTGAACCGGGTGATCGGCCCGCCCGGACGGTCCCTGGCGCGCGTGAGCACCAGGGTGCGCGGCTATTCGCCGGACTGCGCGATGTCGACGCCGGTCACCGGGGCACCCGCCCGCTCGTAGACCAGGGAGACGGCTCCCTTCGGGAACGCCCGCGGCGGCGCCACCAGGGTGAAGGCTGCCGGGGCGGCGCCGCTGCCGAAGATGCGCTTGCCCGAGCCCAGCACCAGCGGATAGAGGAGGAGGTTCAGCCGGTCGACGAGGTCCTCCCGCAACAGGGTCGTCAGGAGCTCGCCGCTGCCGATGACGTGCACTGCGTCGAACCGGTCCCGAAGCGCTCGCACCTCCGCCGCGACGTCGCGCAGGACCGTGGTGCCCGCCCAGGACGGGTCGGTCAGCGTGCGCGACACGACGAACTTCGGCACGGCGTTGAACTTCACGGCGATCGGGTCGGCGTCCCCCTGGGCCGGCCAGTACCCGGCGAAGATGTCGTACGTCCTGCGTCCGAGCAGCAGCGCGTCCAGACGGTCGATGCCGGCCCCGATCGTCTCGCCCGTCGCGTCGTCGAAGTACGCCCCCTGCCAGCCGCCCAGCTCGAAGCCGCCCGCACGGTCCTCGTCGGGTCCGCCCGGGCCCTGGTAGACGCCGTCGAGGGTGAGGAAGAGATCGGCCTGGATGATGCCCATGGGATGCTCCTTCGATGTGCGACGGCGTCCTGGGCGCACCATCCTGTCCGGACCCCGCCCGGGGGTCAATCCTGGGGCGGTGCATGACGGGGCGGCCGGCTCGATCCCCGACGGACGCCGCATCGACCGGATGGCCGCTGCACCCGCCCCGCACGGTGCGGGACACGGCATCAGAAGGGCGGGGGAGTGCCGGCCGGGACGGGGGCGCGGAGGGTCCCCGTCCCGGCCGGCCGGTGTGCGGTGGGGGTCTGCCAGAGCGCCGTGGCCACGGACGTGCTCGGGCACGGACCGGTGCACGATGCCTCCGTGCGGCTCGCCGGCTGCGCTCCTCGGCGTCCACCACGAGCACGGCGCGACGGGCACGAGCCCGTTGCCCGCAGCTGCCCGGCCGTGGCCTGTGGCCCCCGTTCCAGCAGTTCGGTGACCGGACGGCGGAAAGCCTCGGCGGGCGGCGGCACGCGCGGCACGCCGGTCCAGGTCGGCGCCTCCACGACCGGGTCGCGCCACGGCTCCACCATCACCATGGCCTGAGCCCCGCGGTCCGGCCCGCCTTCAGGGCTCCCGGGGCGGGGATCGGGCGCGTGTCCTGCGCGGCGAGCCGGACGGCGGTACCGTGTCCGCGTCCGCCTCTACACTGGCCGCATGAACGAGCAGCAACCGGGTTCCTCCCGGGCCGTCGATGCTCCCACCCCAGGCGTGGCAGGTCCGGCGGGCGCGGCCGTGCCGGACGGAGACGGCGGGCCGCCCGGTCTGGTCGACTCCGAGGCCGTCGACACCTCCGTGCGCAGCCCGGAGCAACGGTCCCGCACCTTCGCCGGGATCCTCGTGAACACCGCGCTCGCCAACATCACGACCAGCTACCTGTGGTTCGCCCTGACGTTCTGGGTGTACCTGGAGACGCGCAACGTGATCGCCACCGGGGTGGTCGGTGGCGCGTACATGCTGCTGATCGCGCTCTCCAGCATCAGCTTCGGCACCTTCGTGGACCGTTACCGCAAGCTCGTCGTGATGCGGTTCGCAGCGGTCTTCACCCTGGTGATGTTCGTGCTCGCCGGGATCCTGTACCTCCTCACCCCCGCCACCGCCATGGTAGACCTGACCCGGCCGTGGCTCTGGGCCTTCGCCCTGGTCGTCCTGATCGGAGCCGTGGTGGAGAACATGCGCAACATCGCCCTGTCCACCACGGTCACGATCCTCATCGAACCGGACCAGCGGGCCAACGCCAACGGACTCGTGGGCATGGTGCAGGGACTGATGTTCATCGTCACCTCGGTGCTCTCCGGCCTGTCCGTCGGGCTGCTGGGCATGGGTGGAACGGTCGTCGTCGCCGTGGCGCTCACCGCCGTGGCCCTCGTGCACCTGCTCACGCTGCGCATGCCCGAGGAGGTGCGCGCCGCGGCCACGGACGCGCACGGCGGATTCGACCTCCGGGGTGCCTTCGCGGCCGTGCTGGCCGTGTCCGGTCTGTTCGCTCTGATCCTGTTCTCGACGTTCAACAACTTCATCGGCGGCGTCTACATGGCGCTGATGGACCCCTACGGCCTGGAGATGTTCCCCGTGGAGATCTGGGGGGCGGTCTTCGCGCTCGGTGCCACCGGCTTCATCGTCGGCGGGGCGCTGATCGGCAAGTTCGGCCTCGGGTCCAACCCGCTGCGCACCATGCTGTTCGCGGTGATCGCCATGGGTGTGCTCGGGGCGGTGTTCACCCTGCGGGAGTGGGCCTGGCTGTACGTCCTCGGCATCTGGCTCTACCTCGTGCTGGTCCCCTTCGTGGAGGCAGCCGAACAGACGGTCATCCAACGTGTGGTGCCGCTGGAGCGGCAGGGCCGGGTCTTCGGTTTCGCCATGGCGTTCGAGTCCGCCGCCGCGCCGATCACCGCGTTCCTCATCGCACCGATCGCACAGGTCTGGATCATCCCGTACGCGCGGTCGGCCGAGGGCGCCGCCCAACTGGCTCCGCTGCTGGGGGAGGGCACCTCCCGCGGCATCGCCCTCGTGTTCCTCGTGGCCGGCATCGTCATGATCCTGGCCGCGCTCCTGGCCTTCCTGACCCCGGTCTACCGCCGGGTCTCGGCGTCGTACGCGCAGGTGGCCGCGGAGGGCGACGACGCCGCCGTCACCGCTCCCTCGTCCGCGGGATGAGCGGAACGTGCCGCTCGGTCAGCGGCCGAGAGTGCGGCTCGGCGTCGTCCCGTAGACCTGTCGGTAGTACTGGGCGAAGCGGCCCGAATGGGCGAAGCCCCAGCGGGCGGCGATCTCCTTCACGGTGTCCCCGCGAGCGGGGTCGCCCTCCCGCAGCTCGCGGTGGGCGGCGTCCATCCGGGTCCGGCGCAGGTACTGGGCCGGCGTCAGCCCCGTCGGGTGGTTGGCGCGGAAGGCCCGCACGAGGGCCTTGGTGGTCGTCCGGGCCGCGCGGGCGGCGTCCTCAACGGTGATCGGGTCCGCGGCGTGGTCGTCGAAGTACTGGATCGCGATCCGGTACCGCCGGCCCTGGGCCTCCATGGACAGGTACCGCTCCGCGCGGTCCCCGCGCAGCGGGAAGCACTCGAGCAGTCCCACGGCCAGGTGGCGGGTGAGGTCGGCGCGCACCACGGGCTCGTCGAAGGCTGCGGACGCGAGCACACCGGCGCTGAAGCGCGCCAGCTCGGACCAGTACTGCCCCAGCCGGGTGCTGAGCGGCGCGGAGGACGTGAAATCCACCGGAGTTTCGGTGCCGTAGACGGTGTCGGCGGTCTGCTGCACCACGTCCACGGGAAGGTGCGCGAGAGTGACGTCCACGTCCTCGGCCACGACGAGCACAGGATGTTCCGGGCGGAACAGCAGCGGCGCTCCGGCGGCGGCGGTGCCGGTCTCCTGCCGCGTCTGCCAGTCGTAGCGTCTGCCGTCCACGTGGGACACCGTGAACGTCGCGGTGTCCCCCCACAGGGACATCGCGCCACCCACGCGCACCCGGGAGACAGCACCTCGCGCGTCACCGGCGCGCGACAACCGGTAGCAGAACTCGGGATCGGCGGAGCCGTAGCCGAAGCGCAGTCCGGTCTGCTCCCCGAGCACGGGCAGCACATCCGGGTCCGAGACCGTGAGTTCGTGGCGGAACACCTCGCCCATGAGCCAGCACCACCTTCCGCACAGGCCGCGTGCGGCACTGCCTCAGCTCCGACCGTCCGTACCTCGGTCGGGGAATCTCGCCCCAGTATGGCCCGGCTCCCCGGAATGCACGACCGGTGCCGTCACATGCGCACGCATTGACGACATGCGGCGCGGTCGCGGAGGTGACGGCCGTGGAGGAGCGCCAGGATCTCGCGGCGGCCGGATGCTGCGAGCTGCTGACATGGGGCGATCCGGGCCGGCGCTGGGGCGTGGAACAGGCTGTGGCTCAGGCACCGAGCAGGCTGTGGCTCAGGCACCGAGAAGGCTGTGGCTCAGGCACCGAGCAGGCTGTGGCTCAGGCACCGACCAAGCCGTCGCCGAGGACCCCGCCCTCGGCGCGGCCCGGGGCGCGACGAAGACAGCCGAGCCGACGGGCGTCGTCCACACCGTCAGCATGTCCGGCTCGTCGAACCGTTGGGGGATCGGGACGAACTGCCGTTCGACGTCGGCCCGGCAGCGCACCAGCAGCAGCCCGGCCTCATGCGCGGCGCCGGGAACCTGACCCCGCGGCCTCGTCGTTCCCGCCGAGGCCGCGGCCCCATGCCCTTCGTCTCCAACCAGGCCCTCGCCGATATACCCCCCTGGGTACTTGCGGTATACCCCCTGGGGTATTACTGTGGTGCTCAGACGGCTGGAGGGACCTCCGCCGGAGCCCCGTTCCACCCCATCCTGCGAAGGAGAGACCCATGCTCATCGAGCGCATCTACGACGAGGACCTCGCCCAGGCCAGCTACTTCATCGGCTGCCAGCGCACCGGACAGGCCCTGGTGGTCGATCCCCGTCGCGACATCGCCGTCTACCGGGACCTGGCCGCGAGGAACGGCATGCGGATCACCGCGGTCACCGAGACCCACATCCACGCCGACTACCTCTCCGGGACCCGCGAGCTGGCCGCCGGCACCGGGGCCACCATGCACGTCTCCGGTGAGGGCGGAGAGGACTGGCAGTACGAGTTCGACGCCGAGCGCCTGTACGACGGCGACGAGATCCGGATCGGCAACATCGTGGTGAAGGCTGTGCACACCCCGGGCCACACGCCGGAGCACCTGTCCTTCCTGGTCACCGACGGCGCCTTCGCCGACGCCCCGGGCTACATGCTCACCGGTGACTTCGTCTTCTCCGGGGACCTGGGCCGGCCCGACCTGCTGGACGAGGCCGCTGGCGGGGTGGACACCCGCTTCCTCGGGGCGAAGCAGATGTTCGCCAGCCTCAAGGAGAAGTTCCTGACCCTGCCCGACCACGTCCAGGTCTTCCCCGGGCACGGGGCCGGATCGGCCTGCGGCAAGGCTCTCGGCGCGATCCCGTCGACCACGGTGGGCTACGAGCGGCTCTACTCCTGGTGGGGTCCCTTTCTGTCCGCCGACGACGAGGCGGGCTTCATCACCGAGCTGCTGGAGGGCCAGCCGGACGCCCCGTTCTACTTCGGGCGGATGAAGAACCAGAACCGGCGGGGCCCGGCGGTCATGGGGGAGCGGGCCCCGCTGCCCCAGCTCGACGCCCAGCAGGTCGCGCGGCTGCTCGCCGCCGACGAGGCCACCTTCGTGGACACCCGTTCCGTGGCCGAGGTGCACACCGGCACCGTGACCGGGGCGCTGAACATCCCCGCCGGCGGGTCGGTGGCGACCTACGCCGCCTGGGCCGTGGATCCGGAGACCGACGCCCGTCCACTGGTGCTCCTGGCCGACGACCAGGAGGCGGCCCAGGACTTCTGGGACCACCTGGTGCGCGTGGGCATCGACAGCGTCGCCGGCTACGTCACCGGCACTGCGGGCCTGCCGCGGTCCACCCCGCAGCTGGTCCAGCCGGAGGAGGTCGAGTCCTTCGACAAGGCCGTCCTGCTGGATGTGCGCGCCGCGAGCGAGCACGCCGCCGGCCACGTGCCCGGTTCCGTTCAGCTGCACGGGGGCCGGGTGCTGTGGAGCCTGGACCGGCTGCCGCAGCAGGGCACCATCGTGACCTACTGCCAGAGCGGGCTGCGGTCCTCGGTGGTGGCCTCCACGCTCCGGCACGCCGGCTACGACGTGGCCGAGCTCGACGGTTCCTACGCCGGCTGGGCCGCCTACCGGGACGCCGTGGCTGCCGCCGTGCGCTGATCCCGAGTCTCGAGCGCCCACGGACCGAAGGGGCCGCCCGCAACACGCGGGCGGCCCCTTCGGTCGTCTCCGGTGCCCGTCCACGACGTCGACCCGGCGGCACGACGGGGTGTCTTCGGTGGCATGGACCGGGCGGCGTCCGCGGGCGGAAGGCGGCTCTGGCGGCATGGACGGGGGTGTTCTCGGCGGCTGGAGGGAAGGGCTCCGGCGGGAAGGACGGGGCGTCGTCGGCGGTTGGAAGGGGGCCCCGGCGGCATGGACGAGGTGTCCTCGGCGGTCGGCCGCAACGGCCCCTGCCGGAAAGGGGTCGTCCTCACTCCCCAGATGCGGCCCGATCCGCCTGCGGCCGTCGAGTGAGCAGTCCGATCAGCGTGACGACGACGACCGCGAGACCCAGCGGTCAACCGGCGGCATAGGGCAGAAGAACGAGCGCTCCCCATCCGGCGGAGCGTCCGCTTCCCGGCCCGGAGCCCCCGGCCGCGCTCGCGATCCACACGGCGGCCACGCCTGTGGTGGCCGGGACCAGTGACCAGGACGCATGCTGCCGGCCCCTGCTCCGACCCAGGTGGGCGCCGAGGGCCACCAGGGCTGCGCCCGGCAGGATGACGAGCGATCCCTCCACGGGATCGAGGGCCCCGACCAGCAGGCCGAGCAGACCGGCGGTGACCAGCTGTCGTGACCACCGGATGCGTGCGGACCTGTGCGCCCTTCCCACTCCGTGTCCCGGCCTGCGATGAGGACGCACACGATGACCCGAAACGGCCGAGGTGCCCACAGGGGTGATGCTCCGGTGCGGTGGGGAGGCGGGGCCTGGACACGGCCGAAGGGGCCGTCCGCGCGGTGCGGACGGCCCCTTCGTGCTGTCGGTGCCCGGTGCCCGGTGCCCGGTGCCCGCGGTCGGTGGCCGACGCCGACTGCTGCGGATCAGCCGATGGGCAGCCCGGCGCGCTGCCAGGCGAGCATGCCGCCGGCCATGGTGTCCGCGGTGTAGCCGGCACCGTCGAGCGCGTCGGCCACCCGGGCGCTGCGGTTGCCGCTGCGGCAGACGACGATCACCGGGCGGGTCCGGTCGAGTTCGGGCAGGCGGGCGGTGAGCTGTCCCATGGGCATGTGGAGGGCCCCGGGGATCATGCCGTCGGCGACCTCGAGGTCCTCGCGGACGTCCAGGACCTGGTCCTGGGCGCGGCGCTGCTCGGTTTGGATGACGGTGATCTCGGACATGGCTGCTCCTGGGAGTGCCCGATGGTGCGGGACGGTGGGGCGCAGCCGAGCGGCGGCGCACGCGGCCCTCGGTCAGCTCCGGTCGGCCCTGGGGTGGAGCTCAGGCGCCGGCAGCGGGGATCTGGTTGATGGCAGAGGTGGCGGTCGGCTCGTCGGCAGTCCTGTTCCACGGCATGGCCGCCAGCGCCTTGCCCATCGCACAGGTGTTGGAGGCGGCCGAGAAGGCCAGGCCGGTGCCGACGATCCCGGCCAGGGTCCGCACCTTGGGCGAGATGAACCGGCCGCCGACCAGCCCGGTGAGCACGAGGGAGCCGGCGGCCATGCGCACCTGGCGCTCCAGGTCCCAACGCTGGGCGCCCCGCACGACATCGCCGCCCGCGGCGGCGAAGCCGGGGGCTCCGCCGGTGAGCACGTAGGCGGTGTCGACCCCGGCGGTGGACAGCCGCTGGCGGGCCTGCTCGGCACGGACCCCCGACTGGCACACCAGCACGACGCGCTCACCGAGGCGCGCGGCCAGTTCGGCGGTGTGCTCGGACAGCAGGGGAAGGGGCACGTTGTAGGAACCGCGGATGTGCAGGGACTCGAACTCGGCGGCGGAGCGGACGTCGATGACGACCAGGTCCTCGTGCTGGGCCATCCACTGGCGCAGGGTCTGGGGGTCGAGGGTGGTCACGATGGTGGGGGCGGAGGTCACGAGGTGCCTTTCGAGGTGCTGACGGGTCAAACGGATGCCTCCAGTATGTCTGATACCCCTGGGGGTATGCAAGGTTCGGAGGTGTCCGCCGGTCGCCTGACGGACCGCGGTCCGGGGACCCTGGGGCCGCCGGACGCCGGGGGAGCGCCGCCCGAGGTCGAGGCAGGAGCGGCCGGAACGGAGGGAGCAGAGCGATCTGCCCCCTGGCTCCGGCGGCGGAAGACTGGGAGCGTGGAGACGGAGAACTCCGCAGTGCCCGATCGTTCCCGAAGGAGCTCAGCATGACCTACAACCACTCCGTCACCGTCCCCCTGCCCTACGAGCAGGCCGTAGAGCGGACGCGCGCCGCTCTGGCGGATCAGGGCTTCGGCGTCCTGACCGAGATCGACGTCAGGGCGACCTTCACCACCAAGCTGGGCCCCGCGGCCGCCGAGGCCGTCGGCGACTACGTCATCCTGGGAGCCTGCAACCCCGGCCTGGCCAGCAGGGCGCTGGCCGCCGAGCCGCAGCTCGGCGCCCTGCTGCCCTGCAACGTCGTGGTCCGCCGCGCGCCCGGGGAGGACCGGACCACCGTCGAGGCCATCGACCCGCAGACCATGGTGCAGCTCAGCGGCAGTCCCCGGGTGCGGGAGGTCGCCGAGGACGCCGATGCGCGGCTCCGTGCGGCCCTGTCCAGCCTCGGTGGGGCCGGGGCCGCCGAGGACTGAGCGGCGCTGCCGGAGCGGGCCGGCCGCCCATCCCGGCGGCCCGTTCCGGCCGCCGGGACGCGGCCGTCGGCGGAATCCGCGGGGCGGCGGGAGGCGTGCGTCAGCGCACGACGTCGTAGACGGCCTTGACGATGCCGTTCGCGTAGGCCTCGTGCTCGACCAGGTCCAGCTTGCGCAGCGTGTCGGTCGTGTCGTCGAAGAGACGCCGTCCCGCACCGAGCAGCACGGGGAAGATCAGCAGGTGGTACCGGTCCACGAGGCCGGCGGCGGCCAGGCCCTTGGCCAGCGTCGCGCTGCCGTGCACCAGGACGGTGCCGTCGACGGTCTCCTTCAGCCGGGCGACCTCGTCGAGGGAGCGCAGCACCGAGGTGTTGTGCCACGCCGGGTTCTCCAGGGTGGAGGACACCACGTACTTCGGCATGGCGTTGTACTCGGCGAACTCCTCCATCGAGGGCCAGACCGGGGCGAACTCCTCGTAGCTGACCCGGCCCATCAGCATCGCGGCCGCCTCCTGCTGCTCCCGGTCCTTGATCTCGTAGGCGGCCTCGTCGAACTCCACCTGCTGGAAGGTCCAGCCCGCGTGCGGATGCGGGCCGCCGCCAGGGGAGTCGACGACGCCGTCGAGCGTGGTGAACTCGGTGATGATCAGCTGGCCCATGGGGATCTCCTGTCGATGACGTGCGGCCGGTCCTGCCGTGCCTCATACTCTGGCGGTACCTCGCACTCTGCGGAAGGGACGCGCCGACAGCGCCGTCACAGATCGACGATCCTGTGGGTGGTGGGCGCGCGGACCCTCCGAGGACAATGGGCCCATGACCCGGACCGCGTCCAGCCGCGCGCTGCTCGCCGTGATCCGCGTCCCGATCGCTGTCGTGGCGGGACCGGTCGGCCTCGCCGCGTCGGTGGCCCTGTACCTCGGTCTGGTGCACGCCGTTCCGTTGGTGAGCTGGGGCACCACCGAGGAGGAGGTCCTCCGCATGGAGGGTGCACATCAGGTGCGTCTCGCATCCGTGGTCGCCGCACTGGCCGGTGTCCTGCTCCTGGCCGCCCGCGCCCGGTGGACAGGGGGCATCGCCGTGGGGGCCGCCGGCCTGCTGGCAGTGTTCTCCCACCAGAACACCGTCGCGTCCTGGGGTCTGCTGCTGATCTACGTGCTGGTCCTGCTGGCGGGTTGTGGCGCCGCGGTGGAGCGCGCCCGAGGGCCGTGGTGGAACGGCCCCCACCAGCCGTCCCGAAGACGCGCCGACGTCCGACACCGTCGGAGCGGGAAGGACTCGTCATGACATCCACGGCACATCGGCACTCCCTTCGCTCGACCGAGAGGCCGGAACCGCGGCGGGCCGGGCGGTGGGGCGTCCGGGCCGTGGGACTGTACTTCGGCGGATCGGCCGTCCTCAACGCGGTGTACACGGTGCGCATCGCCCACCGGCTGATCGGCTGGTTCCGCGACAGCGCCTGGTTGCCGCCCTACCGGCCCCTCCTGGCTGCGCTGGAGCGGGTCGCTCCGGCCGTCGTCCTGGCCACGGCGGCGTTCGAGGCCGTGGTGGGCTATCACCTGGTGCGCAACCGCAGAACCGCCGGAGCGCTGCGCTGGGCCCAGGGGTGGGTGCTGGGTCTGTGCCCCGCCCTGCCCTGGCCCTACTGGGTGCCCAACGCGGCGTCGGCCGTGGTCTTCGAGGTCGTCCGCCGCGGGGCGGCAGCGCCCGGGCGGGCTCAGGCGGGGGTGGTCTCCTCGGCGTCGCCGCCGATCGGCTCCAGGGTGGCCTCGGGGGCGTAGGTGGGAATGCGGCCGAGCTTCCACTTGTCGGTGAGCACCGCCACCGCCTCGCCGTCGGAGCGCCACAGCACCTCGACTCCGGGCACCCGGTTCAGCACGCCGGGATCGGGGGCGACGACCCTCCGGGCCAGGGTGTAGGGGAGGGCCTCCAGGCGCACCTGCGCACCGAACTCCTGGGCCATCCGGTCGGCGACGACCTCGAACTGCATCGGTCCCACCGCCGCGAGCACCGGCGCCTGGTCGCCGCGGGCCTCGGAGCGCAGCACCTGGATGACGCCTTCGTGCTCGAGCTGGGTGATCCCGCGGCGGAACTGCTTGGCCCGCCCGGCGTCCACGGCCCGGGCCACCTGGAAGTGCTCGGGCGAGAAGTGCGGAATGGGCGGGAAGGTCACCGGCGTGCCGACGTAGACGCTGTCCCCGGCCCGCAGCGCCGAGGCGTTGACCAGACCCACCACGTCCCCGGGGAAGGCGGTCTCCACGGTCTCCCGGTCCCGGCCGAAGACCTGGTGGGCGTACTTGGTGGCGAACGGTTTGCCGGTGGCCCCGTGGGTGAGCACCGTCCCGCGCCGGAACACTCCGGAACAGACCCGCAGGAACGCCACGTGGTCGCGGTGGGCGCGGTCCATCCCGGCCTGGAGCTTGAACACGAACCCGGAGAACGGCGCGTCCACCGGCCGCGGGACCCCCGCGGCGTCGGGACGCGCACCGGCCGGGGGAGCGAGGTCGACCAGGACGTCGAGCAGGGCACCCACCCCGAAGTTCAGGGCCGCGGCGGCGAACAGCACGGGGGTGGCTCGAGCGGCCAGGAACGCCCCGGGCTCGAACTCCCCGTTGCTCTCGGCCACCAGATCGGCCGTCTCGCACGCCTCCGCCCACGCCGTCCCCTCGTGCTCGGCGGCCTGCTCGGGGCCGAGCACCTCCGCCTCGGCCAGGGCGGCGCCGGCCGCCACCCGGCGGTACCGGGTGTAGGTGCGGCTGCGGGGATCCAGGGTGCCCCGGAAGTCCCCGGACAGCCCCACCGGCCAGGTCAGCGGCACGGGCACCCGGCCGGTGCGCTGCTGCACCTCGTCCATGAGCTCCAGGGCGTCCTTGCCGGGGCGGTCCCACTTGTTGATCACGGTGATCACCGGCAGGCCCCGCCGTGCGCACACGTCGAAGAGCTTCAGGGTCTGGGTCTCCAGGCCCTTGGCGGCGTCGACGAGCATCACCGCGCAGTCCACCGCGGCCAGCACCCGGTAGGTGTCCTCGGAGAAGTCGGCGTGGCCAGGGGTGTCGAGCAGGTTGACCACGGTGTCGCGGTAGCTGAACTGCAGAGCGGCCGAGCTGATCGAGATGCCCCGGTCCTGCTCCATCTGCATCCAGTCCGAGACCGTGGCCTTCCGGCTGGACTTGCCGTGGGTCGCCCCCGCCTCCTCGATGGCGCGCGCGTGCAGGGCCAGGGCCTCCGTCAGCGTCGACTTGCCCGCGTCCGGGTGCGAGATCACCGCGAACGTGCGCCGCCGCGAGGCCTCCGTTGCGACCGTCTCCGGTGCGGGCCCGTCGAGCAGGCTCGACGGGGTGCGTGCTGTCTGCTGTCCGGCCATGCCCACGACTCTAGCCCGACGTGACGACGGGGCCGTCGCCGCGAGCTCACTGGACCCCAGGGGCCGACGGCGCCGCAGCTGCTCGCAGGCCCCGCCGGTGCCCGCGGCCACCGCTCGACCGGCTGTCGTCGCCGTCCGGGACGGTCCGGGACGGTCCGGGACGGCGGGAGCGCCGGGTGGCCGGTGCCGGCGTGCGGGTCTCAGCGACGGGGGCGCCGGCGGGCGAGCCGGCGCACCGGCCCTCCGCGGACCAGCAGGTGCCGGGTGTGGGGGTCCAGCAGGATCAGGTAGGCGGTGAATGCCAGCGCCGTCACGAAGGCGATCGTCGACGCGTCGACCGGCAGCTCGATGAACGGCCACACGGAGAGCTGGTCCTGGGCGCCGAAGATGACGAAGAAGGTGATCACGATGTACAGCGAGCGGATCTGCCAGTTGTCCTTGATCCCGGTCACGGCGAGGAACGGCAGGAACCAGAGGATGTACCAGGGCTGGATGATCGGCGAGAGCAGCACCACGGCCGCGAAGGCCAGACCCAGCCTGCGGACCACCCGCCGGTCGTCGCCGCGGAACATCAGCAGCAGCACCAGTCCGATGGCGGTGTACTGCAGCGCGCTGCGCAGCGCCGAGGCCAGCCGCCCACCCGGCAGCCCCACCGCGTCCGCGACGTGGTCGACCCGCTGGCTCAGGAACCCGGACGGTGAGTAGCCGGTGAAGCCGGGGGTGGGATCCACCAGCGCCCAGACCCACCCGGTGCCCAGCTGATAGGGGAGACCGCTCAGCAGCAGCACCCCGAGGCTCAGGGCCGCCGTCGCCGCCCAGAGGCCGAACTTCCGCCCCCAGGACGCCTTCGGGCCCGCCCACAGCAGCCCGATGAACGGCAGCAGCAGGATGGTGATGGGCTTGATGGCGATCGATGCGGTCACCAGCAGTACACCGGCGATCGGCCGGCCCGTGGCCGCGGCGTACGTGCCCGCCACGGCCAGCCCGAGCATCAGCGCGTCGTTGTGCGCGCTGGCCACGAAGCTGATGAGGAACAGGGGATTGGCCACGGCGATCCACAGGGCGCGGGCCGGGTCCACCCCGTGCAGCTGCGCCAGCCTGGGCACATAGAGCACGCAGAGGAGGACACCGGCGCAGGCCAGGAGGCGGAAGAGCAGGACCGAGAGGTCCGGCTGGGCGCCGGTGAGCGCCACGATCGCCCGCGCCGCCCACAGGAAGTGCGGCCCGTACGGAGTGCGGGCCTCGGCCCAGGCCGGATCGGCGCCCAGCATGAACCAGTTCTCGAGGGTGGAGATCCCGGTCGTGTAGGGATTCTGGTCGGCCAGCAGGAGCCGCCCCTGGCCGATGTAGGCGTAGACGTCCCGGGAGTAGATCGGCACGGCGAACAGCAGGGGCAGCGACCAGGCGCACACCGCCAGCAGGACGGTGCGGTGGGCGCCGGCAGGCCAGTCCTGCAGTCTCTGCCCCAGGCGGAGCCAGGAGCGCACCAGCAGCATCGCGCCGACGGTCAGCAGGACGGTGGAGCAGTACACGCCCCATCCCTCGACGCGCAGCGCGATGACCACAGGATGGCGGACCATGGGAGAACCGCTCGCGATCCACCCGGTGCCGATCGATCCGACGAACATCAGCACGGAGCCGACGAAGCCCTGCAGGACGGCCACGTGCGCTCGCGGTGGCCGCGGGGTGACCGGCTCCGGCCGGGGCTGTGCTGCCGCGGGCTCCTCGGCCTGCTCGTGACGGTTCCCCGGTGCCCCCCGATGCGAACCACCTGCCGTCATGACGTGTGCTGATCCCCTATGTGTGTCATTGCTGGGCGGACAGGTGCGCCGGATCCTCTCCGGGAGCCCGATCCTAGCAGTCACGGGCGTCTCGACCCCGGGACGGCGGAGGGTTTCGCCCTGGTTCCCGCCCCGGAGTCGACCGCCGGGGCCGGGACGGGCGGGGCGCGTGTGTCCACCCGCCCCCGCCCGGGCACGTAGCATGGGGGAGCCGCGCAACGGTCCCGGGGACGGCTTCGCCGGGACGGCCCGCTGCCCTGTCTCTCAGCCCCTGACGAGGATCGCCCCATGTCCACGGACAAGACCTTCACCCTGCTCACCCGGTTCCGAGACCGCTTGCTGCCCCAGCGGTGGCAGGTCTGGGCGAACTCTCCGCGCGGACTGCTCACCGGATTCGTCGCGGTGCACCTGGTGTTCCTGGTGTTCGCCCTGGTGACGTCCCTGCTCGGCGGCGCCTTCAGCGACACCTACATCTACCGTGCCTGGGCCGAGGCCGGCTTCGACGAGCAGAATCTCGGGCCCGAGCCCAGCCCCTGGGTCTATCCGGTGCTGGCCCTGCTGCCGATCGCGGTGGCCGGAGCGGCCGGCCCGGGGCCGTTCTTCTTCCTGTGGGTGCTGATGATCACCGTGCTCAACGGCTGGGCCGTGGGGAAGCTGACGGACTGGGGACGCGACCGCCACGCCGTCCCGGCCGCGTGGTGGTGGCTGGGCTTCGTCTTCCTGATGGGCTGGCTGGGCTTCGCCCGTGTCGACGGGCTCACGGCTCCGCTGGTGCTCGTCGCCCTCGTCTACGGCGCGGCGCACCCGGTCGTCGCCTCGGTGCTGCTCAGCGTCGCCACCTGGATGAAGGTCTGGCCGGCCGCCGTGGTGCTCGCCCTGGTCACCGTGGTGCGCCGACGGGTGCAGGTCGTCGTCGCGGGCCTGCTGGTCAGCGCGGCCGCGGCCGGGGTCGCCGCCGCCATGGGGGAGCTGCCGAGCCTCCTCGACTTCCTCACCCAGCAGGGGGACCGGGGCATGCAGCTGGAGGCCACGTTCACCACCCCGTGGCTGTGGCTGTCCGTGCTGGGCGTGGGGGAGTCCCGGATGTACATGAACACCGAGATCAACTCCATGCAGGTGGACGGTCCCGGGACGGAGACCATGGCCGTGCTGATGCAGCCCCTGCTGCTGCTGGCCGCCGCCGTGGTGACCGTCCTGATCGCCCGGGGGCTGCGCCGCGGGGACCAGTCCGGCGCCGTGGACCGCACCGAGCTGCTTCTGGCCGGCTCGCTGACCATGGTCACCGCCTTCATCGTGTTCAACAAGGTCGGTTCCCCGCAGTTCATGGTGTGGCTCGCCCCGGCCGTGGCGGTGGGGCTGACCCACCACCGGACGGTGTGGCGGGTGCCGGCGGCGATGCTGATCGTCATCGCCGTGGCCACGTTCTTCGTCTACCCGCTGTTCTACTACGAGCTCAGCCACAACGACCCGCTGATGGCGCTGGTGCTGACCCTCCGCAATGCCATGCTCGTGGTGCTGCTGTGGTGGTCGGGGCGCCGCCTGTACCGGCTCGGCTCGCCGCGGCCGACCACCGTGCTCACCGGCAAGGAGTCCTGAGATTTCCGCCGCCCTCCGCGACCGGCTGACCGGACTGCGCGACACCCTCCTGCCCGCCCGCGCCGTGGCCTGGTTCGCCCGCCCGTCCAGCGTGTGGTGGGGCTTCGCCGTCGTCCACCTCTACTTCCTGGGCTGGATGATGTCCTTCGTCGTCCACGGCGACGCCTTCAGCGACACCGAGCAGTACCGCCGGTGGGCCATGGCCGGGTACGACCCGACCGGTGGCGCGGACGACATCAGCCCGTGGGTGTACCCCGTGCTGGCGCAGATCCCGATCCACCTGGCCGGGATCGCCGGGCCCGGTCCCTACCTGCTGGTGTGGACGCTGATCATCACGGTGCTCAACGCCGTGGCACTGGCCTGTCTCACCCGTGGCCCGTGGCGCGCGCGCAGCGTCCTCCCGGCATGGTGGTGGCTGGTCTTCACCGTCTTCCTGGGCTATCTCGGCTTCGCCCGGGTGGAGGGCGTCGCGGCCCCGATCGTGCTCATCGGGCTGCTCTGCGCGACCGGGCGTCCGGTGCTCGGCTCGGTGCTGCTGAGCATCGCCACCTGGATCAAGGTCTGGCCGGCGGCCGTCCTGCTCGCCCTGGTCATCGCCTGCCGGCAACGGCTCCAGGTCGTGGCCGCCGGGGTGGTGGTCACCGCGGTGGTGGTGCTGGGCACGTACCTCTCCGGCGGCATCGCGCGCATCGCGGACTTCCTGGTCAACCAGGGCGAGCGCGGCATGCAGCTGGAGGCCACGTTCTCCACCCCGTGGGTCTGGTTGAGCGTCCTCGACGTGGCCGGTGCGCGGATGGCCGACAACGTGGCCATCAACTCCACCGAGGTCTACGGGCCCGGCACCGAGATCACCGCGTTCCTCATGCAGCCCCTGCTCGTGCTGGCCGTCCTCGCGGGGTCCGCCCTGCTGGCCCGTGCGCTCCGCAGCGGGGCCGAGCGGGAGGAGCTCCTCTACGAGGGGGCGCTGATGATGACCACCGTGTTCATCGTCTTCAACAAGGTCGGTTCCCCGCAGTTCATGATCTGGCTCGCCCCGGTCGTCGTGGTCGGCCTGGTGCACGACCGCCGGCGGTGGAGGGCCCCGGCGGCGCTGCTGATGGGGATCGCGGTGGCCACGTTCGTGATCTACCCGCTCTTCTACACCCCGCTCATCCACGCGCACCCGGTGATGGCGGCCGTCCTCACCGTGCGCAACGCGCTGCTCGTCCTCCTGCTGTGGTGGTCCGTGCAGCGCACGGTGGAGCTGGGGAGCGCCACCCGTGCCGCGGCCCGGACCGTCGACGCCTGAGCCCGCCGACCGGTTCCGGGCGCTGTCCGGCCGGATGCGGACGGCCCCGGCGGGCCGGGGGCGGCCGGCGGGGCCGCGTGCCGGCGGGACCGCTCCCGAGGGACGGCTCAGGGCGTCGTCCTGCGGGCTGTGGCGGCGCGAGCGGCCACGCCGGTGGCCACTCAGGCGGCCATCACGGGTCTACCGCCGGTCCGGCCAGTCCAGGGCCTCGAGCACCCGGTGCTCCACGTCCGGGGCGAGGGTCTCGCCGTACGCCGAGGTGACGTGGTCGAGGTCCATGTAGACCTGGATGTTGCCCACCACCCCGGGGCAGACGGTGTCGGTGCACAGCCGGTCCGTGAGGTCGATCGAGTGCAGGTCCTCGTGCCGGGCCGCCAGCTCCTCCAGCGGGTTCTCCGGGAGGAGGGACTCCGAGCGCGGGGGATTGCAGCGCTCACGGTCGGGGCCGTACGTCTCCACGCAGGCGAACATGCTGAACGGGAAGCGCGGGTTGTCGCGGAAGGCCAGCACGGGGATGCCGGCGTCCAGGAAGGGGGCGACGCCGGCCTCGTAGCCGTCGACGAGCTTCTCGTGCGGGGCCTCCGGAAGGCTCCGGGTGCCGATGGTCAGGACCGCGTCCGGCTCGGCCTCCAGGGCGGCCTGGCGGGCGGCGGCGTTGAACTCGCTGCACTCGGCGTCCGCCGGCTCGGTGTCGCCCGTGTAGCGGCAGGCCATGCGCAGGTAGGAGATCACCTTCCAGCCCTGGGCGTCGGCGGCCCGGTGGATGGGGGTGAGCAGCTGCTGGGCGTGGGAGTCACCGATCACCACGACGGTGCGCTCGGGCGCGGAGCCGTCGTCGGGTTCGATCACCCGGCAGTGGCCCAGTCCGTCGATGCCCTCCGGGGTGTCCTCGGGCGAACAGGGTCCGCCGGTGTCTCCCCACTCGTCCTCGCGCTCGGCGCCGGTGGGGATGATCGGCACGTCCGGGACGTCGGTGACGTCCCCGCGCAGCACCGCGGCCCCGGGGTAGTTCTCCGGGGTGCGCTCGACACCGGCGGAGGGATCGCGCTGGACCGTGTACTGGTGCGCGCCGGTGAGGGGCACGGCCACGACGAGGGCGGTGGCGGTCAGGCGCAGGCCGTGGCCGGCGCGCACCCCGGGCAGGGCGCGCCAGCCGGCCAGCAGCGGCGCGGTGGCCCGGGTGAGGAGCACGGAGGCGGCGAGAATGCCCAGACCGTCGAGGACGGGAACGTCGTCCCGGGCGGAGATCAGGAGGTAGGTGATCAGCAGCGGCCAGTGCCACAGGTAGATCCCGTAGGCCCGGTCCCCGAACCACAGCAGCGGGCGTGCTGCGAGCACGCGCCCCGCGGCGTGCCGGGGGCCGGTGCGCCGCCGAGCAGGATCGCCGCGGCGCCCAGGGTGGGGGCCAGCGCCGCGGTGCCGGGGAAGCGGGCACCGGTGTCGAGGAGGAACGGGGTGGCGACGACGGCGGCCAGCCCGGCCCAGCCCAGCGCCACGCCCACCGGTCCGGCCACGGCGTCCGGGACGCTCCTCCGCGACGCGTCCTGCGGGCGGGACGAGCGGGTGAGCGCCAGGGCGGCGAGGGAGCCGAGGGCGAACTCCCACAGCCGGGTGACGGTGCTGAAGTAGGCCCAGGCCGGCGCGTCGGCCGTCTGCGCCAGGGACCACGCGAACGAGCCGGCGAACACCAGGGCGAACACGGTGCGGGCCACCGTGCGGAAGCGCAGCCCCGCCCACCGGGCGGCGAGCGCGCAGCCGGCCAGCAGCAGCGGCCAGAGCAGGAAGACCTGGCCCTGGACCGACAGCGACCACGTGTGCTGCAGCGGGGTGGTGGCGGCGCTGTCGGCGGCGTAGTAGTCCACGGACTGGCCGGCCAGCACCCAGTTCTGCGCGTAGGACAACGAGCCCCACACGTGGGAGAGCAGCTCCTCCCACCGGCTGGGCGGGAAGAGGGCCAGCACCGCGGCGAGCACGGCCAGCAGCATGACCGCCATCGGTCCGACCAGCCGGGCGAAGGTGCGCACCCAGTACTCGCGCACCGCCAGGGGCCTCCCGCGCTCGACCCGCCGCACGAACGTGCCCGTGAGCAGGAACGCGGACAGGACGAAGAAGACGTCCACCCCGCCGGAGACCCGGTCCGTCCACAGGTGGAAGGCCACGACCAGCAGCACGGCCACCCCGCGCAGGCCCTGGATGTCGGGGCGGTGGCCCGGTGGATGCGCACTCCCTGGAGCGGGCGCACTCCCCGGAGCGGGCGCGGCCGCGGTGGTCGTGGTCGGGTACGTCATGGGAGGTGGTGCCTGTCGGGGTCGAGGGCAGGGTCAGCGTCCGGTGCCGGGCCCGCGGGGGGCGAGGACGCCGGCACCGCCGTCTCCGGGGGCCGTGGCCTGCCCGGGGGCAGGGCGCCCACGGGGCGGGGCGTCACCCGGCGTCCGGTGCGGTCGGACCCGGCGTGCTCCCCGGCCCTGCGTTCGCCGGGCACGGGAGGGCCACGGTCGAAGAGGCCCGCTCGCGGGGCCGCCACGGTCGAGGAGGCCCGCACGCAGGGCCGCCGGGACGGGCGAGCACGTGCTGCAGCGCGTCCGCGTCGTCGACCGTCTGCGATGGCCGCGGCGGAGGTCGCGGGGAGCGGAGGACGGGTCCGACCTGTTCGAACTCGGGGCGGAGTGCCCTCCGACGTGCTCCTCCACGGTACCCGCTCCGCCACCGGGGCACGACCCGGCGGCGCACAGCCCGCCGGGGAGGCCCGAGGGGCGGGGATCAGGCGTCGATGACCACCGCGGTGACCAGCGGCGCCCGCCGGTAGGCCCGCTCCAGGTGGCGGGCCACGGTGTCGCCGATGAGCGACTCGAGCTCGTCGAGGTCCTCCAGCTTCTGCGTGGCCGGGCGGGCCAGGGCGTGCTCGACCTTCTCAGCGGCCTTGTCGAAGATGTGCTCGTCGTGGACGAAGCCCTTCGCGATGAACTCCAGCGGCTCGGCCAGCGCGTTGGTGTCGGCGTCGACGATGGCCACGACGGTGACCACCCCGCCCTCCTGCAGCAGACGCCGCTCGACGAGGGTCTCCTCGGTGACCTTGCCCACCGTGTGGCCGTCGACGTAGACCAGGCCGGCCTCCACCTGCCCGGAGATCCGGGCCCGGCCCTCGACCAGGTCGATGGTGCTGCCGTCCTTGGCGATGAGCACGTTGTCCGGGTCGACGCCGGTGCGGATCGCCAGCTCGGCGTTGGCGTGCAGGTGCTTGGACTCCCCGTGCACGGGCATCACGTGGGTGGGCTTGACGATGTTGTAGCAGTAGACCAGCTCGCCGGCGGAGGCGTGACCGGAGACGTGCACCTTGGCGTTGCCCTTGTGCACGACCTTCACACCGAGGTCGGTGAGCTTGTTGATGATCCCGTAGATCGCGTTCTCGTTGCCCGGGATCAGCGAGCTGGCCATGAGCACCGTGTCCCCGGGGTTGAGCTGGATCTGGTGGGTCTCGTTGGCCATCCGCGAGAGCGCGGCCAGGGGCTCGCCCTGGGACCCGGTGCACACCAGGGTGACCTTCGCGTCCGGCATGGAGCGCAGCTTCTTGAAGTCGACCACCAGCCCGCGCGGGATCTTCAGGTAGCCGAGGTCGGTGGCGATGCCCATGTTCTTGACCATGGACCGGCCGACGAAGGCGACCTTGCGCCCGTGGGCGTGGGCGGCGTCGAGGACCTGCTGGATCCGGTGCACGTGGCTGGCGAAGCTGGAGACGATGATCCGCTTCGGCGCGGTGGCGAAGACATGGTCGATCGCCGGGGTCAGCTCCTGCTCCGAGGTGGTGAACCCGGGGACCTCGGCGTTGGTGGAGTCGGTGAGGAACATGTCCACGCCCTCGTCGCCCAGCCGGGCGAAGTGGCGCAGGTCGGTGATCCGGTCGTCCAGCGGGAACTGGTCCATCCGGAAGTCCCCGGTGTGCAGCACCAGCCCGGCGTCCGTGCGGATGGCCACGGCCAGGCTGTCCGGGATCGAGTGGTTGACCGCGACGAACTCGCACTCGAAGGGGCCCGCCCGGTGGCGGTCGCCGGCCTCCACGTGCACCGTCTTCGGGGTGATCCGGTGCTCGGTGAGCTTGGAGGTGATGAACGCCAGGGTCAGCTCGGAGCCGATCAGCGGGATGTCCGGGCGCTCCTTAAGCAGGTACGGCACGCCGCCGATGTGGTCCTCGTGCCCGTGCGTGAGGACGATCCCGACGACGTCGGCCAGCCGGTCCCGGATGGAGGTGAAGTCGGGCAGGATGACGTCGATGCCCGGCTGGTGCTCCTCGGGGAACAGCACCCCGCAGTCGACGACGAGGAGCTTGCCGGCGTGCTCGAAGACGGTCATGTTGCGCCCGATCTCGCCCAGGCCCCCCAGCGGGGTCACCCGCAGGCCCCCGGCGGGCAGCGGCGGCGGGGACTTGGGCTTGCGGGAGGAGCGGGAGGAACGGGAGGAATTGGTCAATGGATCACGCTTTCATGGTGGGTTCGGGCACGGTGGCGCGGCCGGCTCGCGCGGAGCGCGGCTCGCATGCGGGGTGGAACTGCCCCGCGAAGTCTGGGTCAACTCTAACGTGGTGGGAAAGTGCGCCGGTGCGGGCGGTGACCGGGCCCCGTCGGAAGGACCGGCCGACATCCCGTCGCACGAGGTCTCCGGGCTCCCGGTGCTCGCTGTGTCCGCGCTTGTCAGGGGCCGTTTCGGCCCGATAGGCTCCCGGTTGTACATGCAAAGACATTCGTGGTTCCCGGGGCGGTGCCGGCGGACGTCCTCTGGAGCCATGGCCGACTGATTCCTCCCGGGAGCAGCACGCGTGCAGCGTGCCGGCCGGAACTGCCCGCGGCGCCTTCCTGGGACCACCACGGGAACAGGAACAGCCAGTGCGCACGCTCACCCCGAACAGCACCTCGACCACGAGCCGGCAGGCCCGCCGCCGGTGGCGGTGGTTCCCGCGCGTAGCCGTCAGCGGTGCACTGGCCGGCGGGCTGCTGCTCGCAGCGGCTCCGGCGCAGGCCGTGACCACCAGCTCCACCGGCTGGCACCCCGTCAGCGGCGCCGACCGGGTCTTCCGCGCGGACAACGGCATCTCGCTGACCTACCACTACTACGCCGAGGGCGTCGACTGGGACCGTCCGGCCGGGGCGGTGTTCTTCTTCGACGGGGACGGCACCGCCCGTGCCGAGCAGCCGTCCGGGAGCTTCGCCACCCGCATGGCCCAGGTCGCCGCGGACACCAACCGGGCGTTCGTGTTCGTGGAAGCCCCGCACGGCACCCGCAGCTGGCGGGCCGGGAGCACCGGTGCCGTCGCCGAGGCGGTGCGCCAGTTCGCCACCACCAACATCACCCCCACCACCGACGCCGGGGTGCTGCTGACCGGCTACTCCGGGGGTGCGGAGTTCCTCTCCCGGTACCTGCTGCGCGGCGGGACGGACTGGCTGCCGGCCGGGTCCGGGGCCGCGTTCGTCGGCGGCGGCGGCACGTACGGCCGGCCGATGGCCGAGGCCACCCCGGCCACCGAGGACCTGGCCTTGACCTGGGTCGTGGGGGACCGGGACGGCGCCTACGCGACCGACTCCGGGTCCTGGTCGGCCCGGGCGGCCGCCGCGCAGGCCGAGGCCGCGTACCGGGACGCCGGCTACGAGCGGGCCCGGCGCATCACCACCGCCGGAGCGCACACCGACTACGACATCCCCGCCGTCGTGGCGGACCGGCTGACCGCGCTCGACCGGTGACCGTCCCGCCCGCGGGCCGGCGGGACGTGGCTCTCCGTCGCGGAGGCGCTCTCCGCCGCGAGGTTCATGGTCGCGTCACTGTCACAATTCGCCGTGCGCGGCGAAGGTGCAACTAAGGGTACTGAGCAGTATGGTGGTGTGCGGCTCGGAGCGCGGGCCTGGAAAGCGCCGGAGGCCGGGGTGGCCTCGGGGGTGGCGTGCGCCAGGACGACCTGCTCGAGCCGGAGGTGGCGTCGGGGCCGGGGGCCCCGAGGCCACTGCCCGGGTGGCCGTCCCGCGCGAGCCGGACCGCAGGCCCCGCTGTCCGCCGCTCCCTGTATCGTTGAGCAGGTGACTATCACACCGCTGTCGACCGTCACCTTCGAGGGGCGCTTCGCCCGTGAGCTCGGCGAGCTGGCCGTGCCCTGGCGCGCCGAGGAGGTCCCCGACCCCCGGCTGCTCGTGCTCAACGAACCCCTCGCCGTCGAGCTCGGCTTCGACCCGGCCGCGCTGGAGAGCCCGGCCGGCGTGCGGCTGCTGGTCGGCAACGCCGTTCCCGGCGGTGCCACCCCGGTGGCACAGGCCTACTCCGGGCACCAGTTCGGCTCCTTCAACCCGCGCCTGGGCGACGGCCGCGCCCTGCTGCTGGGCGAGATCGCCGGCGCCGGGGGGCGCCTGCGGGACCTGCATCTGAAGGGCTCCGGCCGCACGCCGTTCGCGCGCGGCGGTGACGGGCTCGCCGCGGTGGGCCCGATGCTGCGCGAGTACGTCGTCAGCGAGGCGATGCACGCCCTGGGCATTCCCACAACACGTTCCCTCGCCGTCGTGACGACAGGACGCCGGGTGCGCCGCGAGCGCCTGCTGCCGGGGGCCGTGCTGGCCCGGGTGGCCGCCAGCCACCTGCGGGTCGGCAGCTTCCAGTACGCCCGGGCCACCGGCGATCTCGGGCTCCTGCGCCGCCTCGCCGACCACGCCATCGCCCGGCACCACCCCGACGCCGCATCGGCCGAGCAGCCGCATCTGGCCCTGTTCGAGTCCGTCGTCGCCGCCCAGGCGTCCCTGGTCGCGCAGTGGATGCTGGTGGGGTTCGTCCACGGGGTCATGAACACCGACAACATGACCATCTCGGGCGAGACCATCGACTACGGGCCGTGCGCGTTCATGGACGCCTTCGACCCGGCCACGGTCTACAGCTCGATCGACGAGCGCGGGCGCTACGCCTACCGCAACCAGCCGGTCGCGGCGGAGTGGAACCTCGCGCGGCTCGCCGAGGCCATGCTGCCCCTCTTCGACGAGGACCAGGACCGTGCGGTGGGCCTGGCGGAGAAGTCGCTCGGCGCGTTCGCCGGGCAGTACAGCGCGGCCTGGACCGCCGGTCTGCGCGCCAAGCTCGGTCTGCCACAGGACATCGGGCACGACGTGGTCTCCGCGCTGGCCGAGGACCTGTTCGCCCTGCTCCAGGCCAACCACGTGGACCACACGTCCTTCTTCCGCAACCTCGGTGCGGCCGCCCGCGGCGACGCCCGGCCCGCCCGGGACCTGGTGCTAGACCTGCAGGCCTTCGACCGCTGGGCCGAGCGCTGGCGGGCCCTGGGCCCGGACCCCGAGAGCATGGACCGGACCAACCCGGTCTACATCCCGCGCAACCACCTCGTCGAGGAGGCGCTCGCGGCGGCCGCGGACGGCGACCTCGAGCCGCTGGGACGGCTCCTGGAAGCGGTGACCGCCCCGTACGACGAGCGCCCGGGACTGGAGCGCTACGCCGCCCCCGCGGCGGAGGACTTCGGGCCGTACACCACGTTCTGCGGGACCTGAGGCCCGGCCGCCGGTTCCCGGCCCGGGCGCCCCTCGCCGCTGGGCGCTCCGCTCAGGCCACCGGGCCCAGGTGCTGCAGCAGCTTCTCCGTCGAGATCATCGCCCCGCCCAGGACGGCGGGCAACCCGCCGCCCGGATGCACGGAGGCCCCCACCCGCCACAGCCACGGCCGCAGCAGACTCCGGTGGGACGGGGTGTGCAGGGGCCCGCTCAGCCACGTCGGACGCACCGCGCCGTAGAGCGCCCCCTGGGCCGAGCCGTGGACCGCGAAGGATGCGGGGTCGAGGATCTCCGTGCGGCGGAAGTGTCCCCGCAGCGGGGCCCGCAGCCCCAGGACCTGGGTTGCGCGGTCGAGCTCGCGGGCCACGAAGGGGTCGTCGAGGGTGTAGGACCTCCCGTTGGCCGGGGCGGTCAGCAGCAGGGCCAGCGTGGGGGAGCTGTTCGGGTAGATGCCGTGGGCCGGGTAGTAGTTCGCGAAGGCCATGGTCTGGGCGGGCTCCTCCCCGGCCTCCAGGCTGGCGTAGAGCTCCGCCGGACGGTCCGGCAGGATGACTCCGTGCCGGGGCGTGCCCTCGGGCAGCGCGGTGTCGAGGACCGCGTAGATCGCGATCGCCGAGCAGCTGAGCCGGCGCGGCCGCCGGGGGGCGCGCCCGGCGAGGAGACCGCCCAGCCGGTGGGCGTCGACCCCGCTGACCACGGCATCTGCCCGGTAGGTGCCGCGGTCGGTCTCGACCCGCCGTCGGGCGACGGCGGTGACCGGTTCCCCGGTGCGGATCTCCACACCGGCCCGCCGGGCGAGCCGGTCCAGGGCCTCGACCAGCTCGTACACCCCGCCGCGCGGGATCCACACCCCGTCCCGGGCCATCACCGCGGGCATGCTCGCGTAGAGGGCCGGGGTGCGCGAGGGGCTGACGCCGGCGTTGAGGGTGTGGATGGCGATCACCTCGCGCAGGCCCTCCGGCATCCAGTCGAGGCCGTCGAGGTAGCTGCGGGTGGTCAGGCGCGGCCCGTAGAGCCGTCCGAGCGCGGCCAGCGCGGGGTAGGAGCCGCGGTCCAGGGGAGCGGTGGTGAGCAGCCGGGTGACGTCCGGGCCGAGTCCGCCGTGCTCGGCCTCGAAGCGGGACCAGGCCGCGTGCCAGGGGTGGCCCGGCGGCACGGGCAGCTCGCTGCGGGTGCCGCGGTAGTAGTACGTCCCGACGTCGGGCAGCCGCTCCAGCTCCAGGCGGGCCACCGCCGCGGCGCCGGGCTCGCCGGCGCGGTCGCCGGTGCCCGCGCCGCGCAGCGTGTCCAGGCGCTCGAGGAGCTCCTGCCACACCCCCGGGAACGTGACCAGGGAGGGGCCGGTGTCCATCCGCTGCCCGGCCTGTTCGATGCGCCGGCTCTTGCCGCCGACGTGGTCGGCGGCCTCCAGCACGGTGACCCGGTGCCCGGCGTGGCCCAGCAGGGCGGCGGCGGTCAGCCCGCCGATGCCGCCGCCGACCACGACGACGCGGCTCACGGGTAGCGTCCCAGGATCAGCGCGCCCGCCAGCTGGATCCCGGCCACGGTGCCGGCGACGTAGGGGAACGCGATGGAGTGCCGGTAGAGCCGGTGGCCGGTGGCCGGGGCAGGGGCCCGCAGGAGGCAGACCACGAGCCACCCGGCGATGAGCGCGTTGACCACTGCCACCGGAACGCTGACGAGCGCGAAGGCCAGCACGGACACGGCCCACCACGCGCCGCTCCACCAGCCGGTGCCGCGCGCGCCGAGCCGGACCGCCGTCGTGGTGATGCCCACCGCGCGGTCCTCCTCGATGTCCTGGACGGCGTCGAACGCGTGCTTGGCCACGCTCCAGGCCATCAGGCCCAGCGCCGCCGGCCACACGGGGGTGTCCCCGAGCGCGTAGGCCAGGACGACCAGGGGGAAGGCATAGGCGGCGTTGCTCAGGGAGTCCAGGAAGGGCCGCGCCTTGAAGCGCAGCGGCGGGGCCGAGTAGAACACGAACACCAGCACGTACAGCGCGATCCAGCCCAGCGCCGCCGGGGGGAGGGCGAGGGCGAACCAGAGGACGAACGGCAGGTTGGTGGCCAGCACCGACACCCAGATCGTGCGCACCTCGGAGGACCTGATCCGCGCGCCCTCCAGCGACCCCTTGCGCGGGTTCAGGGCGTCGGTGTCCTGGTCGAAGATGTCGTTGACGCCGTAGATCAGCAGGTTGAACGGCAGGGTCAGCCACAGCAGCAGCGGCACCGCCTCCCACCGCAGCAGCGAGCCGGTCAGCCACATGCCCAGCACGCCCGGGCCGAGGGTGTTGATCCAGAGCACCGGCCGCGAGATGTGGACCATCCGCCGGAGGGCGGGGGCGAGGCCTGCTGCTGGCACGGTGGTGGTCCTCCTCGGACGACGGGCACCCGGGCCTCCCGGGTGCCCTCCACTCTACGTGGCCGCGGAAACCGCGGGGTCTCCGGGAGCGGACGGTGCGCCCGGCCGGGAGAGGGCCCGGGCGGCGCCCGCGGCGGTTCGTGCTCCGCCGTGCGGCCGGGCAGACTGTGGGGCGTGCGCATGATGCTCCTGACCTCCGGAACCCGCGGCGACGTCGAGCCGTTCGCCGCCCTGGCCCGCTACGCCGCCGCCCGGGGACACGAGGTCCGGCTGGGCGTGCCGGAGCGCTCCGGCGCCGACCTGTCCGGGCTCGACACCGTGCGCCTCGGGGTGGACTTCCACCGCCTGCTGCGCACCGACGGGCTCTCCCCGCGCACGGCGCTGCGCCACTACCGCTCCGAGGTCCGGCCCGGCATGCGGCGGATGCTCTCGGCCGCGGTGCGGGAGACGCTGGCCTTCGGCCCCGACCTGGTCGTGCACCACCCGCTGATCCTCACCGCCCCGGCGGTGGCCGACGCCCTGGGCGTCCCGCGGGTGCTGGCCGAGTTCGTCCCCGTGGCCACGCCCACCCGCGAGTTCTCCGCCCCGGGCGGGCCCACGGTCAGCGCGGACCTCGGGCGGTTCAACCGTGCCACCTACGCGGTGCCCCGCGGCGTCGCGCGGCTGTTCCGCGCCGACGTGGAGCATGCCTGCGCGGCGCTGCCCGGCGGTCGGGCCCCCTCTCCGCGCTCGTCCTCCCGGGCCACGCTGATCGGGGTCAGCCCGCACCTGTTGCCGCGGCCCGCCGACTGGCCGGCTGCGGTCCACCTGACCGGAGCGTGGCACGACGAGGCGCAGGAGCCCGCCACGGAGCCCGTGGTGGACGAGTTCGTGCGCGGCGGACCGTACCTGGTGGCGACGTTCGGGTCCATGAGGGCGGGCGACGCGCAGGCCCGGGCCCGGGCGGTCGTGGCCGGGGCGCGCGCCCACGGCCTGCGGACCCTGCTGCTCAGCGGATGGGGCGGCCTGGTCCTGCCGGAGGACCACCGCGGCGAGGACGTGCTGGTCGTGCCCTCCGCGCCGCTGGGCGCGGTGCTCCGGGGCGCCGCTGCGGCGGTCCACCACGGCGGGGCCGGGACGGTGCACACCGTCGCCCGCGCGGGCGTGCCCTCCGTGGTCGTGCCCTTCCTCGCCGACCAGCCGTTCTGGGCGGGGCAGCTCCACCGCCTGGGGATCGCGTCGGCCCCGGTGCCCCACCGGAGGCTGACGGCGGGGACGCTGGTCCCGGCGCTGGGCGAGGCCCTGGCCCGGGGCGAGCAGGCCGAGCGGCTGGGACGCGCCCTGCGGCAGGAGCGGGGGCTGCGGACCGCGCTGGACGTGCTCACCGGCCTCTGAGCCGGGCCGGGCCGCCCCGGCTGTCCAGCCGGGCCGGCTCACCCCGCTCGCCCGGCACGTCCCGCCCGTTCAGCCGGTCATGCTCGTCCTTCCCGTCCGGCACGACCTGCCCGTCTGGCAGGTCCTCCTCGTGCTGCCCGTCCGGCGCGTCCTGCCCGTTGGGTCCCTCCCAGCGCCTGTCCGGTTCTGCTCCTCCTGCCGGCCCGTCACCCGGCCCGTCTGCCCCCGGAAGAGGGGTCAGACGGGCCGGGCCGGGCCGTGCCACGATGCCGGAGGCACGACGCCGAGCGGAGGGGGACCGCCATGCCGAACCAGATGACGCTGCTGTTCATGAACCTGCTGCTGACGATCGTCCTCGTCGTGGGGTTCTCCCTGCACCTGGGCGGATGGCGGTGGTGGTTCCCGTGCCTGTGGCTCGTGGGCATGGCCCTCGGCTCCGTCTGGAGCGCGCTGCCCCGTCCGCGCGCGGTGCGGTCCCGGTGGGCCGGCACCGGGTGACCCGCTGCGGCCCCGGCGACGGCGTCGCGGCTCAGTCCTCGCACGCGATGCCGTCGGCGTCGCGGTCCATGGCGTCCCGGCAGCCGGGCTCGCCGCGGTGCAGTGGGGCGGCCCCGGCCTCGCGGGCGGCCGCGCAGTCCCGGTAGCGGACGTCCGTGGGAACCGTGGGCACGGGAGCCTCGGGAGGCGACGGCGGAGCCGGGGAGGACACGGGCGCCGCAGGGCTGGAGCCGGCCGGGACGGCTGGGGCGTCAGCAGGTCTGTCAGCAGGTCTGTCAACAGATCTGTCCGCGGGAAGCTGACCGGCCGGCGCGCCTGGGCCGTCCCGGGGATGTCACCGAACGGGGGCCGCCGGGCAGCTGCTGCTCCGGACAGGCGGCGAGCACCTCCCGCATGGCCAGCTTCTCCGGAGCCGTGACCCACAGACCGTACCGCGCCCTCACCGCGATCCGGGTGGCCACCACCTCGCGGGCGAACGCGATCGCGGACCCGGTGGAGGGGTCCTCGAGCGTGCCGGTGGCCACCGTGCAGCCGTCCGCGCAGGTGATGTCCGTCAGGTCGCGGGCGAGGACCGCGTTGCGGGTGTTATCGCAGTCCCCGTCCGCGTCGGTCCAGCCGCCGAACAGTGCCTCCCGGTCGTAGCCGGACATCGCCCCGGCCACGGCGACCGGCAGCTCCTCCGGGGCCGGACGGGCGCCGGCGAGCGGAACGGCCGTCGGGACGGAGGTCTCCGAGGGCGCGAGCCGGGTCGTGGTGACCGTCCCCGGGGTCGGCGCGGCGGCGGGCGACCGGCCGGTGGAGGCCGGGGCGCTCGCGAGTGGGGAGCCGGCGGCCACTCATGTGACGCCCGGTGTCGCCGACGCTCCGGTGGTTGCAGGGTGACGAGCCGCGGCGTGGTCATCGGGCGGCTCGTCGACGCCATCCTGCTCGTGCTCCCGCACCCCGCCGGGGCCCCGGCCCGGGCGGAGCGGCTCACGGGCGGGATCCTGGTCCCCGGGGCGGCGACTACGCTGTCCGGGCCGCCACCCGGTGTCCTGCCCGCCGGGGGCGCGTACCGTGGGCAAGGTGATGGACGTCTTCGGGAAGGTGAACCCATGAGCACGGCAGTGCACTTCGGTGCGGGCAACATCGGACGGGGTTTCGTGGGGCTGCTGCTCCACGAGGCGGGCTACGAGGTGGTGTTCGCGGACGTGGCGGCGCCGCTGATCGACGCGCTGGCCTCGACTCCCAGCTACACGGTGCACGAGGCCGGTGAGGGTGGCCGGGACCACGTCGTCGAGGGCTACCGGGCGGTCAACTCCGCCACGGACGAGGCGGAGCTCGTGGCCGAGCTGAGCCGGGCCGAGCTGGTCACCACGGCCGTGGGCCCGAACATCCTGCGCTTCGTGGCCCCGGCCATCGCCAAGGGCCTGGCCGCGCGCCCGGCCGGGGCGGGCCGCCAGGCGGTGATGGCCTGTGAGAACGCGATCAACGCCACCGACATCCTGGAGCGGGAGGTCCGGGCCGCGGCCCGGGACCAGGGCCTCGATGACGCGGCGGTCGACGCCCGGGCGGTGTTCGCCAACACCGCGGTGGACCGCATCGTGCCGAACCAGGAGCCGGGGGCGGGCCTGGACGTGCGGGTGGAGCCCTACCTCGAGTGGGCGATCGAGAAGGGACCGTTCGGCGACGCCGTCCCGGAGATCCCCGGGGTGACCTGGGTGGAGGCGCTGGGCCCCTACATCGAGCGCAAGCTGTTCACGGTGAACACCGGCCACGCGGCCGCGGCCTACTTCGGCCGCGCCGCCGGCAAGCGCAAGCTCTCGGACGCGCTGGCCGACCCGCAGATCCGGGCCAAGGTCGAGGCGGTCCTGCAGGAGACCAAGGCGCTGCTGGTGGCCAAGCACGGGTTCGACCCCGCGGAGCAGGAGGCCTACGTGCAGAAGATCCTCACCCGCTTCGCCAACGCCGAGCTGCCGGACACCGTGGACCGGGTGGGCCGGGCCCCGTTGCGCAAGCTGAGCCGGCACGAGCGGTTCACCGGGCCGGCCGCGGAGCTGGCCGAGCGCGGACTGGGCACCGCCGCCCTGCTGGAGGCCATGTCCGCGGCCCTGCGCTTCGACGCCCCGGACGACCCGGAGGCCGCCGAGCTCGCGCAGCTGCTGGGCGGACCCGACCCGGACGAGACCCTGGCCGGGCGGCTGACCGGCCTGGAGCCCGGCCACCCGCTCTTCCAGGACGTGGTGGGCGCAGTCGCCGCCGCCCGGGCGTCCCGGCGCGGCTGAGGCCCGCCGGGCACCGCAGGGGCGGGTGTCCCGGAAAGCGGTCCGGGACACCCGCTCCTGCTGCAGGCCCCGGTGGGCCCGCGCCCCCGGATGAGGGGTCAGACACGGCGGTGCCCGGGGTGCGAGGATGCGGTCATCGGGCACGTCCGACCGGGGGAGGACCACGTGCTGACCGGCGTCGACAAGCTGCTCCTCGGGCTCTGGCTGCTGCCTCTGGGCCTCGGGCTCGTCGTGGGACTGCGCGCGGGGGACGACGAGGGGCCGGT
Organism: Kocuria sediminis; assembly: GCF_009735315.1. NCBI lineage: Bacteria > Bacillati > Actinomycetota > Actinomycetes > Micrococcales > Micrococcaceae > Kocuria > Kocuria sediminis. The sequence continues at coordinate 226,066 of NZ_WOGU01000004.1, read as the reverse complement.
GCTGCTCTTCGTCTCGGGGATCGTGGCCGCGATGTACCTCGCGGTGCTGGCCGGCATGCTCCACCACGCGCGGCGCCGGCGTCGCTGGGCCGACCTCGTCGCCGCGGACCGGCTCACCGGACGCACCGACCGGGCGTCTCCGGCCGTCGAGGACGTCCCCCAGACCCCGGGCGAGCGGGGGCGGCTGCTGGCGGTCCGTGCCCTCCCGCTGCTCCTCGTCGTTCCCGCGGCCGTCCACCTGGTCGCCGCCGAGGGCGGCTGGACGTCGGCGGTCATCGCCGCCCAGCTCATCACCGTGGTGACCATGGCCGCCCACGTCCACCGGGGGAGCCTGGAGCCCGGCCCCGCCTCCCCGTGGCCGTCCGCCTGACCGCCCGCGGCCACGGCCGGTGCCTCAGGCCAGCATCCAGCCGAAGGCCGCCAGGACGGGATAGGCCACGGGGATCATGCCCGCGGGCAGCAGGGCGGTCCACCGGCGGCGGGTCCCCTCCCCGGCCGGTGACTCCGCCTCCGGGGACAGGGGCGAGGTGACGAGGTCGTCGCCGAGACCCCGTGCCAGCTCGCGGAACTCCCACCAGGCCAGGCCCAGGACCGCCACGAAGAGGCAGACGGCCACCGGGGCGGACGGCAGGACCAGCGCGACCGGAAGGTCCCACCGGTCCGAGAGCGCGGCGGCCAGCGCGAGGAGCGGGATCCCGCCGGCCAGGGGGACGCCGGCCGCCCAGGGGCGGCGCACCAGCGGGCGGACGAGCCGGGGCAGGCACAGCAGCACCAGCACGAACAGGCCCAGGAAGCCCACCTGGGCCACGTTGTAGGCGAGGGTCTCGCCCCGGGCCCACGCGGTGACCGCGGCGGTGCCCACCAGCAGGGCCACCACCTGCGCGGCGGAGAGGATCGTGACCGTCCAGGTCCCGGACACCGGTGCGGTGCCGCCCTCCTCGGCGATCCGGGCGGCGTAGGCGGCCGGGTCGCCGAAGGCCTCGGCGGGGGTGTCGCCGGTGGCCGCGCAGTGGGTCTCCACCTCGCCGAGGCGGTCGCCGATCACCGGTCCGGGGACGGCGCGCAGGCGCAGCTCCACCACGAAGTCGTCGCACCAGCTCCGGTGGGTCCGCACGAACGGGCGCTGCCAGACCTCATGGGCCGGGGCGTGGGGATGGGGGACGGCGTTCACGGGTTCCTCCTCAAGGAGTGGGGGGACGGGGGGACGTCGGGGCGTCGCCGGCGCTGCCGGAGGTCAGGTAGCCGGTGACCACGCTCGAGAACGCCTGCCACTGGGTGATGCCCTGCTCCAGCTCGGCGCGGCCGGCGTCGGTGAGCGAGAAGTACTTGCGGCCGGGGCCGCCCGCACCGGCTCTCCACTCGACGGTGACGAGCTCGTTCTTCTCGAGCCGGGCCAGCAGGGGATAGAGCGTTCCGCCCTTGACGTCCCCGAAGCCCGCCCGGGCCAGGTCCGCGGCGATCGCGTACCCGTAGGTCGGTCCGTCGGCCATGGCCCGCAGCACGCACAGGCCCAGCACTCCGCGGAGCCACTCGCTGCGCTGGGTGGTGGTGCTCATGGGTACATAGTGACTCTATCTAGACAGACTGTCTAGTGTCCGGTGGCGGTGCGGCCGCTCCTCCCGGGGCACCCGTCCACGGCGGCGCCCCGCGGCGGGTGCTGTGGAGCCCGACGGCTCAGGGGCCGTCCGGAGGCACGTCCTTGCGGTAGTGCCGTGACGGCTGGGTGTAGCCGTGGCGCTCGTAGAACCGATGGGCCCGCAGCCGCCGGTTCGACGTCGACAGCTCCAGTGCGGTGGCCCCCATGTCCCGCGCCGTCCGCTCGGCCGCGGCCAGCAGGAGTGCACCGACGCCGCGGGCCCGGGCGGCCTCGTCGACCACGAGGGCGGTGAGCCGGGCCCGGTAGGCGCTCTCGGTCAGGAACGGCACCCGGTGCAGATGCGCCAGGCCCACCACCCGTCCGGCCGCCTCCGCCACCAGGCACCGGTCGTCGGGCACGCCGGAGCACACCCAGGTGCGCACCCAGGGCGCCTCCGGGGCATAGCCGAGCTGCCCGAGCAGGTCCAGCACGGCAGGGACGTCGGTGGCCCGGGCCCGGCGCACGGAGACGGCGGGGATGTCGGCGGTCACGGCGGCGTGCTGCCCGGCGGGGCGGCGGGGCGGCCGGCCGGAGCGCCTCGTGCGGTTCCGGCGCCGGACGAACGGCCCGACCGTCCGGGGCAGAGCACGGCGCCTACCGGCGCACGACCAGGACCGGGCAGTGCGCGTGGGAGACCAGCGCGGAGCTGACCGAGCCGAGGATCATGCCGAGGACCCCGCCGACGCCGCGGGCCCCGACCACCAGCATCCGGGCGTTCCTGCTCTCCTCGACGAGCAGCTCGGCCGCGCGCCCGCGCAGCAGCCGGGTGCTCAGCCGGGCGGGGCGGGTCTCGCCGAACACCTCCTGCAGCGTCTCCTGGAGCATGTGCCGGGCGTCGGCCTGGAACGCCTCGGGATCGAGCTCGGGGACGTATCCGTAGGAGGTGGCGTACAGGGCCGGGTCCTGCCAGCACGCGATCACCTCCAGGGGGGCGTCGAGGGCCTGCGCCAGCCGGGCGGCTTCCCGCAGCGCCTCCTTGGAGTGGTCGGAGCCGTCGACGCCCACGAGGATGCGGTCGCCGGTGGGGGTCTCGATCGGGGTGTCGCTCATGACGCTCCTTCGGTGCGGGTCCGGCGGTGCCGGGGTCGTGCGGGTGGATCATCCCGACCCCGGGACACCGGGCTCGAGGCGGTGCGGCGGATCGTGGTCGGGGTCGTGGCCGGGCGGCGGATCGCACACCGTGGACCCGCCGCCACGTGCGGTGGCCTACGCGGTGCCGGACTCCCGGCGGGTCACCGGGATCTTCTTGGTGGCCTGCTCCCCGGGCTCGCGCATCGGGGCCCGGACCTCGAGCACCCCGTCGGTGTAGGCGGCGGTGATGTCCTCCTCCCGGCAGCCCTTGGGCAGGGGCAGGGAACGGGAGAAGGAGCCGTAGTGGAACTCGGAGCGGTAGCTGCCCTTGTCCTTGTGCTCGGTCCTCTCCTGCCGGGTGGCCCGCAGGTGCAGGGTGTCGTTGACGACCGTGAGCTCGACGTCCTTGTCCGGGTCGATCCCCGGCAGCTCCGCCCGGATCACCATGGTGTTGCCGTCATGGAACTCCTCCACGCGCGGCCACGTGGTCTCCAGGTCCCCCTCCATGAGACGACGGAGGGGCTCGAGCACGTCGAAGGCCTCCCTGCGCATCAATCCAGCCATGACCAGACTCCTCATCGTGAACTGACCGGCACCGGCCCCCTGGCCGGTGCCACCGGTGCCCGCGCCCGGACCCTCTGGACCGTGCGCTGCACGTGGGCATTCCCACCGTAGGCAACCGGTTCCGGTGCGGTAAGACCCGGGGCGGACATGTCCGGATCGTGACGCCGCCGGGGGCGCCGGGCGCGCCGTGCGGCGCCGGGAACCGGCGCCCGGGCCCGTCCTCCTCAGGCGTGCACGACCAGGACGGGGCACCGGGCGTGGGAGACCAGCGCCGAGCTGACCGAGCCCAGCACCGTGCGCAGCACCCGGCCCGTTCCGCGCCGGTCCACGACCAGCATCCGCGCGTCCTCGCTCTCCTCGAGGAGGCGGTCCGTCGCCCGGCCACGCACCAGCCGGGCGGTCAGGCGCTCCGGGCGGTCGTCCCCGAAGACCTCGGAGAGGGTCGACGCGAACCGCTGCTCGTGCTCGGCGCGGAACTCCTCGGGCGTGATGTCGGAGTAGCTCTCGTCGAGGTACGGGCTGTCCCAGCACATGACCGCGTCGAGCGGCGCGTCGAGGACCTGCGCCCAACGGGCTCCCTCCCGCAGGCCGCCGCGGACGCCGCCGAGCCGTCGACGCCCACGACCACGCGGTCGCCGGTGGGGGTGTCGCTCATCGCGTCTCCTTCCGGGGGAAGCGGGTGCTGCCGGCCGGGGTCCTGGAGGAGCCGGTCGGATCCGGCGACGGGATCCCGAGGGTCACCGGCGCCGTTGCCGCGTCGAGCATCTCGAGGCTCCACATCAGCAGATCGAGCGCGGTGGCGCTCATGGACTCCACCCGCACGAGGTCCACGGTGACCGCCGCCCCGGGGAACGCCGAGCGCGCCCGGCGGACGAGGGACACCAGCGCCTGCTGGTTCCCCTCGGTCAGCTGCCCGGTGACGCCCAGGGCCACGGTCCCGTCACCGACGTCGACCTGGACGAGCACGGAAATCTTGGGGGTCATGGCAGGACATCCTCCGGCAGCGGGCTCCGCCCGTCGCCGGAGCACCGTCCACGGTAGGGCCGGTGTCTCGGGGCCGACAAGGCGTTTCGCACAGGCACAGCAATAAGTCGCCTCGTGTCCGCGGGATCGCGCGGACCGTTGAGGACCCGCGGGATCAGTGCTCTCGTGGGTGCAGCGGGGCGGAAGCCGGTGCGGTCGCGCCCCGGGCCCGGCCGGACACGGACCGGGATCGCAGGAGCACTCAGGGGGCGGACATGGGACTCGTGGAGGGCAAGGTGGCGCTGGTGACCGGCGCGGCCCGGGGGATCGGGGCGGCCATCGCCGTGCGGTTGCTCGAGGAGGGCGCCCGGGTGATGCTGGCCGACGTGCTGCCGGAGACGGACGTGAAGGCGGTGCTGTCCGGCCACGCCGACCGCGTCCACCTGGACGTCACCGACGCGCAGGGCTGGGCGGCCGCGGTGTCCGGGACCGTGAACGCCTTCGGCGGGCTGGACATCCTGGTCAACAACGCCGGGATCGTGGAGTTCGGGCACACGGCGGAGCACTCCCGGGCCTCCTGGGACCGCGTGCTGGCGGTGAACCTCACGGGCGTCTTCCTCGGCATCCAGGCGGCCGTGCCCGCCCTGCGGGACCGGGGCGGCGGCTCGATCGTGAACATCTCCTCCACCGCCGGGCTGCGCGGCTACGAGCAGATCCCCGCCTACACCGCCTCGAAGTTCGGCGTGCGGGGCCTGACCAAGGCCGCGGCCCTCGATCTCGCCGCCGACGGGATCCGGGTCAACTCGGTGCACCCCGGCTTCATCATCACCCCGATGACGCAGGGGCTGGCACCCGACGTCGTGCACGTGGCCATGGGCCGGGGCGGCCGCCCGCAGGAGGTCGCCGCGACGGTGGCCTACCTGGCCGGTGACGACTCCTCGTTCGTCACGGGAGCGGAGTTCGTCGTCGACGGCGGGGAGACGGCCGGCACCGCCCACAACCCTGTGCTGGGCTGAGGGCGACAGTCCCCGGTGCGGCGTCGGCACCGTCGCGGGCAGCGGGGCCGGTGCCGCCCCCGTCCGGGTGGACGAGAGCGGCACCGGTCCCCCCGGACGGGCTCAGGAGAGCTGGACGTACGTGGCCGAGTGCCCGAAGCCGACGACGTCGTCGCGGCCGTCGCCGTTCACGTCGCCGAGCAGGCGCGGATACCGCTCCTCCGTCCAGCCGTCGTCCCAGCCGAAGGCGGCGACCTTCAGGTACACCGGGCCGAAGGTGTTGTTCGCCCGGCCGTGGGCGACGTAGACCCCGGCGTTGCCGAAGCCCACGAGGTCCTGGATGCCGTCGACGTTGATGTCCGCGTGGGTCCGCAGATGGCGGTCGCCGCGCCATCCCTGGGCCCGGCCGAAGTCGTTCACCCGCACGGCGGCCCCGGTGTAGTCGCCCCCGTTCAGCGAGTAGGCGACGGAGACCCCCGAGTGGCCGAAGCCGATGACGTCCGCCGCGGCGTTGCCGGCGGGGTTGACGTTGACGTCGGCCAGCACCCTGGGGTGCTGGTCCACGCGCCAGCCCTGGGCGTAGCCGAAGTCGCGGATCTCCAGGACGGGCCGGGTGAAGGTGTCGCCCAGGGCGGAGAAGGAGGAGACGTAGGTGCCGGCGTCGCCGAAGCCGACGATGTCGGCCGTGCTGTTGCCGTCCACGTCGGCCAGCAGCCGGGGGTGCTTGTCGACCCGCCAGCCGCGGTTCCAGCCGAAGCTGTCGATCCGCTTGCCGGTGCCGTCGACGGCGCGGTCGGTGCGGCCGTGGGAGATCGTCACCCCGGAGTGGCCGAAGCCGACGATGTCGGCGGTGCCGTTGCCGTTGAGGTCGGCGAGCTGCCGCGGGTGCCGGTCGATCCGCCAGCCCTGGTTCCAGCCGTACTCGCGGACCGTCAGCGCCGGGGTGGTGAAGCTGCCGTCGCCGCGGGAGTAGGCCACGTAGACGCCCGCGTTGCCGAAGCCCACGATGTCGTCGCGGCGGTCACCGTCGAGGTCGGCCAGGGTGCGCACGTGCCGGTCGTTGCGCCAGCCCTGGGCGGCGCCGAAGTCGCGCACGCTCGTCCTCGGGGTGCTGAAGGTGCCGTTGGCCTGCCCGAAGGCGATCTGCACGCCGGTGTTGCCGAAGCCCACGACGTCGGCGCGGCCGTCGCCGTTGACGTCGGCGAGCTCGCGCACGTGCTGGTCCACGCGCCAGCCCTGGCTGTAGGAGAAGACCGGCTGCGCCGACGCCGCGTGGGCCGGTCCGCCGAGGGCGATCCCGGTGGTGGCCAGCAGGGCCGCGGAGGCCCCGGTGAGGGCGCGCGAGACGAGTGAGTGTTTCATGGTGGGTCCCCCGAAGCGGTGAGAAGGATCGTCGGCACGGACGCGAGCACGGTGCGCCGCGGAGAGCGGTCGGCCCCCGGCCGACCGGAGGACGTTTCCCGGCGGGCACAGCAGCCCCGGGGAACGGGAGAGACCGGGAGCGAGGCCCCGGTGCAGCGATGCACGAGATGAGAACTCCAGTTTACGAGTGCAATCATGCGCTCACCAGCAGTTTTCCCGGGTGCGACGACATGTTGCGTCCGTCCGCCGCCGCCCCGGACCCGGCCCGGCCCCGGCGGCCTACCCTGGATCCAGGGGGGTGGTGGCCGTGCCACGGAGGACCGCGACGATCGTGCTGGGGATCCTGCTGCTCGCCGCAGGGGTGCTGCTGCTCCTGGAGGTGACCGGCCTCATGGGGGCCGTCGGGGTGCTGTGGGGGCTGCTGTTCCTCGCGGCCGGCGCCGCGTTCGGAGTCCTGTACGCCACGGACCCGTCGAAGTGGTGGGCGGCGATCCCCGCGGGCACGCTGCTCGGCCTCGGCGTGCTCGTGCTGTTCGACGAGGCCGGCGTGCCCGGCAGCCAGCAGTGGGGCGGAGCCCTGTTCCTCGGCGGCGGCGGCGCCGGGTTCGCCGCGGTCTACCTGCGCGACCACCGCCGGTGGTGGGCCCTCATCCCGGCCGGTGTGCTGATCACCCTGGCGCTGCAGGCCCTGCTCACCACTGCCGCCCAGCAGGAGCAGGCCGGTGGAGTGCTGTTCTTCGTGGGCCTGGCCCTCACCTTCGCGCTCGTGGCCGCGCTGCCCACCGGCGCGGCGCGCAACCGCTGGGCCTGGATCCCCGCCGCCGCCCTGGCCGTCCTCGCGGCGCTGATCGCCCTGGAGGCCACCGTGCTGCTGTCCGCGGTGTCCTACCTGTGGCCGCTGGCGCTCATCGCGGCCGGCGGCTACCTCATCGTGCAGGCGCTGCGGCGCCGGCACGACGCGCCCGGGCACGGTCCGGCGCCGGGATCCGGCAGCACCTCGAACGCGGCCCGCGACCGGTGAGCGGGCCGGCCCGGCCCAGCGGGGAGCCGGGGACGAGGGCTCGCGGCCGGTACCGTGCACCTGCTCCGCGGTGGGCGGGCCGCGACGTTCCGCACGCGCCTCCCGCGCCCCGTTCCGCACGGCCGGGTGCCCGTGGGGACGCGGTCAGGGCAGCCGGGCCGGGCGCAGCCGGACCGCGTCCCCGGCCCGCTCCGGGTCCAGGGGCACCGGGCTGTGCAGCACGGCCGGCCCGCGGTGCAGGAATCCGTCCGAGAGCGGCCGGCAGCGCAGACCTCCCCGCCCGCGCATCGCGGCGTGCGCCCCGGGGGCGAGCACCCGGTCCATCCACGCGCAGGGGTGAGCGGGCCGCCCGGCTCGCAGCCGCACGAGCTCACCGCGCGACTCCAGGGCGAACTCCTGGCCGAGCAGCGGGGCCAGCTCGGCGCCGCGCAGGACCACGTTGCGCCGCGCGAGCAGGGGGTCGAAGGGCCCGGCGCCGAGATCGGCCGCGATGGCCTCGAGCGCCTCGACGGCGAGCAGGGTGACGGCCGCGTCCATGTGCGCGGCCTTGCCGAAGAACCGGTCGCCGACGATGCCCTTGCCGGCCACCAGCTGGGCGCGGTCCGCGTCCGTCGTCGGCACGTGCGCGGCACCGTCCCGAGCCCGGCCGAAGTAGGCGTGGCCGGGGGAGACGAGCAGGTGCAGGATCTCCACGTCGTAGCGGTGGGTCGTCGTCATGGCCTCCAGCCTCTCACCGGCTGCGCGCGGCGTCATGCCGGCCGTGCGGTGAGGTCCCCCGACGGCGGCGCCGCAGCGGGCCCGGCGTGGGGTCCCGGCCCCACGGCGCGCGGTGTATCGTCACGACCGTGACCGTCCCCACGCCCGGTGCCCCGGGCCCGCGCGCCGCCCTGGTCGTCGTCGACGTGCAGCGGGGTTTCGACGACGCCGCGTACTGGGGGCGGCGGGACAACCCGTCGTGCGAGGCGAACATCGCGGCCCTGCTGGCCCACTGGCGGGAGAGCGGCCGTCCCGTGGTGTTCGTCCGGCACGACTCCGCCACCCCGACCTCCCCGCTGCACCCGGACCGTCCCGGCAACGCGTTCAAGGACATCGTCACCGGCACCCCGGACCTGCTGGTGCGCAAGAGCGTCAACTCCAGCTTCCACGGCAGCCCCGACCTGCACGCCTGGCTGCAGGCCCACGACGTCCCGGAGCTGGTCGTCTGCGGCATCACGACCAACCACTGCTGCGAGACCACGGCACGGGTCGGGGGCAACCTCGGCTACCGGGTCCACTTCGCCCTGGACGCCACCCACACCTTCGACCGCACGGGCCCGGACGGCGTGACCGTGCCCGCGGCGGACCTGTCCCGGATCACCGCGGTCAACCTGCACGGGGAGTTCGCCACGGTGGTGACCACGGCGGAGCTCATCACCCCGTCCCGGTGAGCAGGGACGAGGGGTGAGGCCGGGGCGCCGCAGGCCCGGCCGGCCTGCTCCGCCGGGCCGGTGCGGGCCTCCGTCCTCGAGGCGATGCTCGCCCACCGGGGCGACCCGCACGTCACCGAGCACCTGGGCCATGCTCCCGTCCCGTGCGACGAGGTCCGGGGCCGCATCGACGCCCGCCGGGCAGGACGCGACCGGGGTGCGGGCGGATCGTGCGCGGTGCGGCGATCGTGGCGTCGTCGACCCGTGGGCGGCAGCGGGGCTCCTCAGCCGGCTCCGCCGCGGAGCACGTCCACGTGCACGTGGTCGAGGTGGCGCAGGATCTCGTCGGCGGGCTCGGGGGCGTCGTAGTCCTGCCACCGCCCGCGGGCGCTGTGCGCGCTCCAGAACCGGTCGTCGAAGATGACGTACTGGACGTCCAGGTCCTCGGCGTGGGCGACCAGCCAGTGGGCCAGCACCCACCCCGCACGCCGGTTCTCCTCGGTCACCGGCCGGAAGAAGACGTCGACGGCGCGGCCGTCGTAGTGCGTCGACTCCTCGCCGTGCCCCTGGCCGACGCCGCCCGGGGCGAACCCGCCGAGGCTCTGCTCGCCGAACACCTCCGTCATCGCCGCGCGCAGCCGCTCGGCGCGCGGGGTCAGCCCGGTCCCGGTCAGCTGCTGCTCCGGCAGATCAGAGGCGGCCGAGCCCCGGCAGGCCAGGCTCGCGCCGGCGTCCCCGGGCGGTCCCTCGGCCAGCCGCTGCAGCACGGCCCCGTCGAGCCCGGCGGTGTCCGCAGCCTCCCCGCGGGCGGCGAGCGCCACCGCCGTCGTGGCTCGCTTCGCCTCCTCGCGGGTGAGCTCCACCTTCCCGTCCGCGGTCTCGACCGTGCACTCCGGACCCCAGCGCGGCCAGCCGTCGCCCGCGCGCAGACCGCTGAGCAGGCTCGGCCCGAGGAGCGCCAGCGCGCCCGCGAGAGACCCCAGCAGCAGCAGGCTCAGGACGAGCCGCAGCGGGCGGCTCCGGCCCCCGTGCGTCCCCTCCGGGCTCATCGCGGGCGCGGACGGTCCGCCGGGACGAGCGCCGCCCCCGTGCTCGTGCTCGGGCCGGCCGGTCCACGGGCCGGGGCGGAGCCGACGCCCCCGGCGCCGCATGCTGCGATCGTGACGGTGATGACGCACCTGCTTCTGCTCGTCCTGTTGTCCGGTCTGTTCTCCGGTCTGCTGTCCGGTCTGCCGGTCGTTCCTCGGGTCGTCCCGGGGTTCCAGCTATAGCAGAGCGGACGGACCGGGACAGCGCCCGGGCGGTGACCCCGGTTTCTGCAATGCACTGTCAGTGCACTATGATGCACTCATGGACGAGAGCACGACGACCTTGGCGACGGCCATCGGCACCCGCGTGAGACAGGAGCGGCAGCACAGGCACTGGACCCTGGACCAGCTGGCCGAGGCCGCCGGGGTCAGCCGCCGGATGGTGGTCAACGTGGAGCAGGGCGCGGCCAATCCCAGCGTGGGCACCCTGCTGCGGATCAGCGACGCCCTGGGCATCGGGCTGCCGGCGCTGGTCGAGCCGCCGCAGCCCAGGCCGGTCAAGGTCACCCGGCACGGGGACGGCGCGGTCCTGTGGGCCGGGGACTCCGGCGGCCGGGGGGTCCTGGTGGCCGGCACCGCGCCCCCGGACGTGGTGGAGCTGTGGGACTGGACCCTGGGTCCCGGCGACCGGCACGCCAGCGAGGCCCACGCCCCGGGCACCAAGGAGCTCCTGCAGGTCCAGCAGGGCACGCTCACCGTCGAGGTGGCCGACCGGTCCGAAACCCTCGACGCCGGTGACGCGCTCGCCTTTCCCGGCGACGTGGCCCATGCCTACGCCAACCCCGGCGCCCAGCCGGCGCGCTTCTGCCTGACCGTCTTCGAACCGGGCGTGGGCTCGGCACACCACCAGGAGGGTTCCCATGACTGACCTGAGCACGCTGGACCGGCTGCTCGACGAGGCCCGGGTCGAGGACGAGGTGTTCGCGCTGCGACCGGACTACCGCGCCGCGCTGCTGGCCGTCGACGGGCTCGTGCCGGGTCCGAGCGACGAGGCCGGTGAGGCGCTGCTGCAGGAGGCCGAGGCCGCCGCCCGCCGGGCGCTGGACGACCGGCCGGTGGAGCAGCTGCCGCACGTGGCCGCGTGGCGGGAGGCCTACCGGGCGTTCGGGGCGAAGCCGCAGCGCACCCGCAACAGCCTGGAGGCCCTGCTGCGCCGGGCCTCGGCCGGGCTGCCGCGGGTCAACCGGCTCACGGACCTCTACAACGCGGTCTCGGTGCTGCACCAGATCCCGCTCGGCGGGGAGGACCTGTCGCGCTACCACGGCGCTCCGCGCCTGGCCCGTGCCACCGGTGCCGAGGCCTTCGACACGATCGCCGCCGGGGAGCCGGTGATCGAGCACCCCGAGCCCGGCGAGGTGGTGTGGTGCGACGACGCCGGGGTGACCTGCCGGCGCTGGAACTGGCGCCAGGGACGCCGCACCGGCCTGACCGAGGACACCACCGCCCTGTTCGTCCTCGACGCGCTCGCGCCCCTGACCGACGAGGCCCTGCACGCCGCGGTCGAGGACCTGGCCGCCCGCCTGGCCCGGCTCGGCCCCGACGCGCGGATCACCCACCGCCTGCTCACCGCCGGCCCGACGTCCGGACGAGGAGACTGACATGCCCCACCACTCCTGGGAACCCGCCCCCGGTGACCGAGGATCGCGGAGGGACCGGCCATGACCCCGCGCGCCCCCTCCACCACCGTGCCCCCGTGGGGGCTGGCCGTGGCCGCGATGCTCTCGATCCAGCTGGGCTCGGCCCTGTCCGTGGACCTGATCGACACGGTCGGCCCGGCCGGGACCGCCTGGCTGCGGCTCAGCGCGGGAGCGCTGATCTTCCTGGTCCTGGCCCGCCCGCCGCTGCGGTCCGTGCGCCGGCCCGACGTGCCGGCGCTGCTGGGCCTGGGCATCACCACCGGGGTGATGACCACCGGCTTCCTCGCCGCGATCGAGCGCATCCCGCTGGGCACCGCCGTGGCGATCGAGTTCCTCGGGCCGCTGACCGTGGCCGCCGCGCGCTCCCACAGCCTCCGGGCGCTCGCCCGGCCCGGCCTGGCGCTGGCCGGGGTGGTGCTGCTGACCGAGCCCTGGCACGGCCGGATCGACCTCGCCGGCATCGGGTTCGCCGGGCTGGCCGCCGTCGGGTGGGGGTGCTACATCCTGCTCACCCAGCGGATCGGTGACCGCTTCAACGGCATCGACGCGCTGTCGATGACCGTCCCGGTCGCCGCGGTGACAGCCGCGGTCATCGGTGTCCCGCAGGCCGCCGGGCACATCACTCCCGGCGTGCTCGCCGCCGCGGCCGGGCTCGCCCTGCTGCTCCCCGTCCTGCCGTTCGCCCTGGAGATGCTCGCGCTGCGCCGGATGACGCCCACCGCCTTCGGCACCCTGATGGCCGTGGAGCCGGCCTTCGGGGTGCTCCTGGGGCTGCTCGTGCTCCACCAGCAGCCCTCCGGCGTCCAGACCGCCGGCATCCTGCTCGTCGTCCTCGCCGGTGCGGCCGCCCAGCGCGGTGGCCGGCGCCGCCCGCGGCTCTCCGAGCCCACCGCCGACCGGCCCGCCCTCGACCCCATCGGCTAGGGCGACCCACCCCCTCCCCGGTGCCGCGCCCGCACGGTCACCGCGCACCGGCGCGCCGGGCTGCCCCGCGTGCACGACCGCGCCGGTCGGCACGCCGACCACCACGGCATCGACCACGACGACGAGCACACCGACCAGCACACCGACCAGCACACCGACCAGCACAGGAGCGTGCACGATGTTCACCGGCTTGAGCGCCTTCCCCCTCACCCCCCTGGCGGACGACGCGGTGGACGAGACCGCCTTCACCGGCCTGGTCCAGCAGCTGGCGGCGGCGCAGGTCGACTCCATCACCGCCCTGGGCTCCACCGGCTCCTACGCCTACCTGAGCACCGAGGAGCGACGCCGGGTCGCCCGGCTGGCCGTCGAGCACGCCGGGACCACCCCGGTGTTCGTCGGCATCGGCGCGCTGCGCACCTCACAGGTCCTCACCCACCTCGAGCACGCCCAGCAGGCCGGGGCCTCCGCGGTGCTGCTGGCGCCGATGAGCTACCAGCCCCTGACCGACGACGACGTGGTCGGGCTCTTCGGCGCCGTCGCCACCCACTCCTCGGTGCCGGTGATCGTCTACGACAACCCGGGCACCACCCATGTCACCTTCAGCACCGAGCTCTACGGGCGCATCGCGGAACTGCCCCGGATCGCCTCGATCAAGGTCCCCGGTGTGCCCGCCGACCCGCAGGCCGCACGGGCCCGGGTCAGCGCGATCCGCGCGGTGGTCCCGGAGCACGTGAGCATCGGGGTCTCCGGGGACGCCACGGCGGCCACCGGCCTGGTCGCCGGCTGCGATGGCTGGTACTCGGTCCTCGCCGGTACGCTGCCGGCCCCGGCGCTGAGGATCACCCGGGCCGCCCGGGAGGGGCGAGCCGCCGAGGCCACGGCCGAGTCCGAGCGGCTGGCGCCGCTGTGGCGGCTGTTCGCCGAGCACGGCAGCCTGCGGGTCGTGGCCGCGATCGCCGAACAGGAGGGACTGGCGCCCGGGGCGTGCCTGCCGCTGCCCCTCCGGGGACTGGACGACGAGCAGCGCGCCCGCCTCGCACGCGTCCTCGGCGACCTCGGCCTCACCCGGCAGCGCTGACGCCGGTCCTGCCCGCGCTGCGGCGGACCACGTGCCGACGACCGTGCGTTGCGGTCCCGTTCCGGCAGGCGCCGCCTGGTAGGTTCCCCCGCATGACGACCGCGTGAGCGCCTGCCCCGTGACCGCCGCATCCCCCAGCACGTCAGGAGCACCACCATGCCTCACCCGACGCCCGCACGTCCCCTGCAGGGCAGGACCGCCCTCGTCACCGGGGTCTCGCGCCGCCGCGGCATCGGCTACGCCGTGGCGGTCGAGCTCGCCTCCCTGGGGGCGAGCGTGTTCTTCCACCACTACGGCCCCCACGACGCGGACCAGCCCTGGGGCGGCGACGACCTGGACGCGGTCCGCGCCGGCGTCCGGGAGGCGCTGGTCGAGGGGGCGGCGGCCGGCGACGCCTCCGCGGAGCAGCTCGTGGAGCAGGCGTGGGCCCTGACCGGCCGGCTGGACATCCTGGTCTGCAACCACGCCCGCAGCGGAGGGGACGGGTCCGTCCTGGACATGACCGCCGAGATCCTGGACGCGTTCTGGGACACCAACACCCGCTCCACGCTGCTGCTCACCCGCCACTTCGCCCACCGTCACGTCACCCACGGCCGCACCACCACGGACGTGCGGGACGCACCGGCCCGCCCCGGAGACCGCGCCCGCGGTGACGGACCGGTCCACGAACGGACCGCGGGCCGGGTGTTCTGGATGACCTCGGGTCAGGGCCAGGGGCCGATGCACGGTGAGGTCGCCTACGCCACCAGCAAGGCCGCCCTGGCCGGGGCGACCCCCACGGTGGCCGCGGAGCTGCTCGAGCTCGGCATCGTGCTGAACACCATCAACCCGGGGCCGGTCAACACCGGATACCTCGACCCGGAGAGCACCGACCGGTCCCTGGAGGAGATCGAGGCGTGGCGCGAAGCCACCCCGTTCGGCCGCTGGGGACGCCCGACGGATCCGGCGCGGCTGATCGGGTGGCTGGCCACCGACCAGGGCGTGTGGATCGCCGGGCAGGTCATCACCACCGACGGGGGCATGGGCCTCGTCTGAGCTCCCCGGCCCGGGCCGGCGCACGGCGCGGGGAGTGCCGGGCGGACCGCTCCGGAGCGGAGCTGTCCGGCGTCGGCACGGCAGGCCGCGCTCGTCCGCCGGCGCAACCTCCGGCGTCGCCGTCAGAGCTGGTGACCGAGGACGAAGGCCGCCGTCGACACCCAGACCGCGTGCCAGGGGTTGGTCAACTGTCCGGGGTCGATGCCCAGCTCGTAGCGGGCGTGCGCGGCCAGTGGACTCTCGGCCATCAGCCGCTCGGCCACCTGACGGGCCAGAGAGGCCTCGATGCCCTGGGCGGCGAACAAACCGGTCAGATGGTCGATCTCGTGTGCGGGATCGGTGTCGAGCTGCTGCTGCTCGTGGGCCGGTTCGGCCTCCTGGGCGTCGCGCTGGCTGGCGACCGACACGTACTCGCCCACGGCCATGGACAGGGCCCCCGCGATCACCGCCGCCACTCCCGAGACCAGCAGGGCGCCGCTGCCGACAGCGGCCCCGGCCACGCCCACCACCATGCCGGCGGTGGAGACGATGCCGTCGTTGGCGCCCATCACCGCGGCCCGCAAGCGGTTCAGCCGGGAGGCGATGGCTCCGCCCCGGGCCTCCTCGGACGGCACCCCCACCGGCGGACGCGAACGCCTGCGGAAGCCCATGGTGTTCCTCCCTCCCGGAGCCCGGGCGGCGCTCCCGGGACACCTCCATGTCACCACCGGGGCCCATCGAGGTCCACGCCTGCGCTCCGGGGCCGGACCAGTCGGAGGACACGAACGACGCTGCCCACCGTCCCGCCGTCACAGTGCCCGGGACGGTGGGCAGCGTGGGACGGCCCGGCGCACACTGGCGGTACCGACACGGACGGGCGCACAGCTCCGCGTCGCGGACCGGTGATCGGCGCCGCACCGAGAACCTGTGGGCCCGCCCCTGCAGGACCCACGAAGGAGACGAACCATGACGACTGCGCTGATGGTGCTCGGTGCCTGCCTGCTGGCCCTGTCGGTGGTGGTCCTCGTACCGGTGCGGGCCGACGCCCACTGCGACACCATGGACGGGCCCGCCGTCCGGGACGGCAGACGGGCCCTGGAGACGGGCGACCCCGGTCACGCCCTGAAATGGGTCGGTGCGGAGCACGCGGAGGAGCTGCGCGAGATCTTCGGTCTGGCCCGCACGGCGCGGGTTCAGGGCGGGGCGGCTCGGGAGGTGGCCGACCGTTGGTTCCTGGAGAACCTCGTGCGTGTCCACCGTGCCGGGGAGGGGGCCCCGTACACCGGCCTCAAGCCCTCGGGGACTCCCGTCGACGAGAAAGTGGTCGCGGCGGACCGCTGCGTCGACAGCGGAACCCTGGATCCACTGGTGGACCTCGTGCCCACCGACCTCCTGCCGGAGCTGGAGGAGCGCCTGGCCGAGGTGCTGCGGCGTCGGCACTTCGACGTGGACGACCTCGAGGCCGGACGGGCCTACGTCGAGGCCTACGTCGGTTTCGTCAAACTGGCCGAGGGGGAGGAGCACGACCACCGTCGTGCGCGCTCCGCTCACCGGCACTGACGCCGCGTCCGGGGCGGGCTCGTGGGACACGGACCGGTTGTGGTGACGGCGGCGGCGCTGGCCGCCGTCGTGCTCGGTCTCGCCGTCCGCCGTTGGCTGGTCTTCGTGACGACGGTCGAGTCCGCGTCCATGGCCCCGACCCTACGGCCGGGCCGTCGCCTGCTGACCCGGCGCCTGACGCGCACCGAGCGGATCCGGCGCGGCGACATCGTCGTCGTCGCTTCGCGCGAACTGGGCCGGACGGTCGTCAAGCGGGTCCTGGGGCTGCCCGGGGAGCGGGTGCTGATCGAGCCCGGCGGCCGGACCAGTGTCGACGGCCGTCCCGTGGCGGAGTCCTATGTCGTGCACGCCGGGGGACCGGGAGGCGTCTTCCTGGTACCGCCGGGGTGTGTGCTGCTGCTCGGGGACAACCGCGCCCGGTCCTCCGACAGCCGCACCTGGCAGGATCCGTACCTGCCGGTGAGCGCCGTTCGCGGGACGGTGCTCACCGGGCCGGTCCGGTGGCGGCCCGCCCGGGCGAGGACTCCCGGCCGACCCCCGCAGGAGGGCACGAGGACCGATGGTGTCACCTGCGCGGAGGCTCTGTCGCCCCCGGCGCGGGGTTCCTAGAGTCGTTCCATGGGGGCACGAGGAGAACGCGTCACCGGTGACCGGGGCGGCAGTGCGGTCCGGGTGTGGTGGGACGCGCGCCGGACCCACCGGAAGGGCCCGGAGGCGGTCCGGAGGCGGCAGCAGGAGCGCCTGGCGGAGCTGGTGGTCTTCGCGCGGACGAACTCCCCGTACTACCGGCGGCTCTACCACGGGCTGCCGGAGCGGATCGAGGACGTCACCGCACTGCCGGTGACGGACAAGCGGGCGCTGATGGCCTCCTTCGACGAGGTGGTCACGGATCCGGCGGTGACGCGCGCGGCGGTCGAGGAGTTCGTGGCGGACCCGGCCCGGATCGGAGAGCGGTTCGCCGGGCAGTACCTGGTGGCCACCACGGCCGGCACCACCGGCACCCGGGGCGTCTTCGTGCTCGACGACCGGTACCGGGCGGTGACCTCGGGGCTGATGGCCCGGCTGAGCGCGGACTGGCTCTCGGCCCGGGAGGTGGTGCGACTGGTGGTCCGCGGGGGCCGGTTCGCCGGTGTCGTCGCCACCGGCGGGCACTTCCTGTCCGTGGCCGCCAGCACCCGCGAGCAGCGGGAGAGGCCCCGGCGCCACCGCCGGCTGCGGATCCTGTCGATCCACCGGCCGCTGCCCGAGCTGGTGGCCGAGCTCAACGCCTTCGACCCGCTGCTGCTCGGGGCCTACGCCAGCGTGCTGCGCCTGCTGGCCTCCGAGCAGCAGGCCGGGCGGCTGCGCCTGCGCCCGGTGCTCGTGCTCAGCACCGCCGAGGGCCTGCCCCCGGAGGAGCGCATCCGGCTCGAACAGGCCTTCGCCGCGCCCGTGCGGGAGGTCTACGGCTGCACCGAGTCCGGCTACGCCGCCGCCGGCTGCACGGAGGGCTGGCTGCACCTGATCGAGGACTGGGTGATCCTCGAGCCGGTGGACGCCGAGCACCGCCCCGTCCCGCCCGGTACGGTCTCGCACACGGTGCTCATGACGAACCTGGCCAACCGGATCCAGCCGATCATCCGCTACGACGTGGGCGACCGCGTGCTGGCCAAGCCCGAGCCGTGCGCCTGCGGGAACCCGGCCCCGGCCCTGCGCGTGCAGGGCAGGGCCTCGGACGTGCTCACCTTTCCCGCGGCCGACGGCCGGGGCCGGGTGGCGGTCCCTCCGCTGGCGCTGGGCACCGTCGTCGACCGCGTCCCCGGGGTGGAGCTGTTCCAGGTCGTCCAGGTCGACCCCACCGGTCTGCGGGTGCGGTTGCATCCCGCCGCGGAGGCGGACCCGGAACAGGTGTGGACGGCCGTGCAGAGCGGTCTGACGACCCTGCTGGCCGGTCTGGGCCTGTCCCACGTCACCGTGCACCGGGCGGCGGAGGCTCCGCAGCAGGGCCCCGGCGGCAAGTACCGCACCGTGGTCCCGCTGCCCGCACCCTGACGGGCACCACCGGCGAGACGCCGCAGGAGCGGTACGGACGGACCCGGATCCGGTTCCCGGCGTCGGCGAGCGGGGGACCGGCCCCGGGTCACTTCTGCCAGGCCGGTCCCGGGGACTTCGACAGGCTGGCGGCCACCGCCACGGCCCCGACGACCTTGGCCACCCCGACGGCTCGGGTCAGACCCGGGCGCTCCCGGAACCAGGCGATGACGGGCACCCAGGGCCCCGTCTCCCACCGCGCGTAGTGCTCCACCGGGAACAGGGCGGTGAGCACCCCGTCCCCGATCTCGAGCATGACCAGCGTCTCCACGATCCGCACGTCCACGATCTGCCCCCTTCCCCCGGGGCCGTCCTCTGCGATCGAGCCCCTGTGCCCAGTCTGTTGCGCCGCGGCGGCGGCTTGCCAGGACGGAGCCGAAGATGACGACCGCCCGCCACGGCCGGACCACGGGCGGTGGCCGGTCCTGTCCTCGGCGGCCCGGGGGGCGATGGCCACCGGAAGGTCCGTCCCGCCGACGGTGCGCACGTCCGCCGGCCTCCGGACCCGGTCAGCGGGGCGGGACGGGCCGGCGCCGGCCCGCGAGCCAGCCGGCGCAGAAGGCCAGGACGGCGAGGCCGGCGGCGACACCGGTCCACCCGGCCGCCGCCTGCGGGGTCACCCACGCCACGGCAGGGAACGTCCCGTCGCTGAGCGGGGCGTACGCGAACCACCCGAACGAAGCCTCCGGAGGGTTCAGCAGCACCAGCAGCGCTCCGCCCAGGACCACGACCACGCCCAGACTCGCCAGGACCACCAGCCATCGCGGCAGGCGAGGCGGCCGAGGGGTCCCGGGAGCGGTGGATCCGGCGGAGTTCATGTCCCGAAGCCTAGGAGCTCGGTCCCGCGATCCGCTGCATCCGCGCCGGTTCGGGCGGACCGCTCAGCCGCGCAGCCGCGCGTTGAGCCGTGCGGCCTGCCGCGTCAGGTGGTCGCGCTCGGGGAGGGAGGACGCCAGCCGGGCGGCGTCGGCGTAGAGCCGTGCTGCGGTCCCCGTGTCGCCGGCACGCTCGTGCAGATAGGCGGCCGCGGCGGCGAGGCGGGGCAACCGGGGGTCGAGCCCGGCCAGGGCGGACAGCCCGGCCCGCGGACCCCGGGCCTCGCCCACCGCCACGGCCCGGTTGAGGCGGACCACCGGGCTGTCGGTGAGGCGCAGCAGCTCGTCGTACCACTCGACGATCTGCACCCAGTCGGTCTCCTGGGGGGTGCGGGCGTCGGCGTGCAGCGCGGCGATGGCGGCCTGGGCCTGGAACTCGCCCAGCCGGTCCCGGGCGAGGGCTGCCTGGAGGACCTCGACGCCCTCGGCGATCAGGCGGGTGTCCCACCGGCGGCGGTCCTGCTCGGCCAGGGGCACGAGGGCGCCGTCGGGGCGGGTCCGTGCCGGGCGGCGCGCGTGGTGGAGCAGCATGAGCGCGAGCAGTCCCGCCACCTCCTCGTGCCCGGTCCGGGCCCGGAGCCGTCGGGTCAGCCGGATCGCCTCGGCGGCGAGGTCGACGTCACCGGAGTAGCCCTCGTTGAAGACCAGGTACAGCACGCGCAGCACCGTGGCGAGATCACCGGGCTGGTCGAACCGGACGCCCGAGACGTTCCGCTTGGCCCGGCTGATCCGCTGCGCCATGGTCGCCTCGGGCACCAGGTAGGCCCGGGCGATCTGCCGGGTGGTCAGGCCGCCGACCGCGCGCAGCGTGAGCGCGACGGCCGAGGCCGGGGTCAGGGAGGGGTGCGCGCACAGGAAGTACAGCTGCAGCGTGTCGTCCACCGCCCCTCCCGGCCCGGGCGGGGGCTCCGCCTCGGCGCGCTCCTCCCGCCGCCGCCGTGCGGTGTCGGCGCGGACGGCGTCGAGGAACCTGCGCCACGCCACGGTGACCAGCCAGCCCTGCGGGTCCCGCGGCGGATCGCGCGGCCACACGCGGACCGCTTCGACCAGGGCGTCCTGCACGGCGTCCTCGGCCGCCGCGAAGTCGGCTCCGCGGCGGACGAGGACGCCCGTCACGGTGGGGGTGAGGGCCCGCAGCAGGTCCTCGTCCACCGTGCGTCACTCCGTGACGGTCGGGGGCGCGGCCAGGAACGGGCGCACCTCGAGCCACTCGTGGATCGGCCTCCCGCCCGCCCCCGGGGCCGCGGACAGCTCACCGGCCAGCTCCACCGCCCGTTCCCAGCTCTCGACGTCGACCACCATCCACCCGGCGATCAGGTCCTTGGTCTCCGCGAACGGGCCGTCGGTGACCGGCGGCCGGCCCTCACCGCCGTAGCGGACGAACGTGCCCTCGGGGGACAGCGCCTGCGCGTCGACGAACTCGCCGGTGCTCTCCAGCCGTGCGGCGAAGTCGTTCATGTACTGCACGTGCGCCGAGATCTCCTCCGGCGCCCACCGGTCCATCGGCACGTCGTTGACCGGCGCCGGGGCGCCCCGGTAGTGCTTGAGCAACAGGTACTTGGCCATCATGATCTCCTCGGTGCGGTACGGCCCATTGTGGCCGTGCTCACCCCCAGGACGGAGCCGCGCGCAGGATCTCGACATTCCGGCGCGACATCTTCCGTCGAATGCCGCGGGCGCCACGGGCGAGGACGAGGATGTCGACGAGGACGAGGATGTCGACGAGGACGAGCACGAGGAGCAGCGTCATGAGGATCGCCGTCGCCGGGGGCACCGGGGTCGTGGGCCGTCACGTGGTGGAGATCGCCCGCGGGCGCGGGCACGAGGTCGTCGTGCTGGCCAGGTCGCAGGGAGTGGACCTGACCACCGGGGCGGGCCTGGACCTGACCGGGGTGCAGGCCGTCGTCGACGTCACCTCGATCCGGACCACCAGCGGCCGCAGCTCCACCCGGTTCTTCACCGCGGTGACCCGGCACCTTCTCGCCGCCGAACGGGCGGCCGGCGTGGGGCACCATCTGGTCCTGTCGATCGTGGGCCTCGACGACGCCCCGTACGGCTACTACGCGGGCAAGGCGGCGCAGGAGCGTCTGGTACAGGCCGGCGAGGTGCCCTGGACCCTGCTGCGGGCCACCCAGTTCCACGAGTTCGCCGGGCAGGTCCACGAGCGGATGCGGCTGGGCCCGGTCGCGCTCGTGCCGGCCATGCGGTCGCAGCCGGTCGCGGCCCGGGAGGTCGCCGCACGGCTGGTGGCGCTCGCCGAGGCCGGTCCGTCCGGCCGGGTGCCGGACCTCGCCGGCCCGCGCGAGGAGCGGATGGCCGAGCTGAGCCGGCGGTGGGCCGCGGCCGGCGGCGTCCGCGGCCGGGTCCTCGAGCTGCCGGTCCCCGGCGGGTTCGGCCGTGCGCTGCGCGACGGCACCCTGCTGGCCCGGCCCGGGTGCCAGCACGGCGAGCAGACCTTCGAGCAGTGGCTCGCCGCAGAGCAGGTGCACCGGAGCCGGTGACCGGCGCCGAGGAGGCCTGGGCGGCGGTGCGCCCGTGGTGAGCGGGAGAGAGACAAGGCGCGATAGCCCGGGGCCGTGGGGCACCGATCGGCGCGGAGGGCCTTCCCCCTCAGTTCCACGGTACGACGCACCGGGGGGCTTGCCGCAAGCCCCCCGGAGCGCCGCAGAATCACAGACCGGGGCCGGGGAGGCCCCGGCGCCGGCGGACCGAGGGGGAGCGGATGAACGAGCACGCGGTGGTGATCGTCGGCGCAGGGCCGACGGGCCTGATGCTGGCGGGCGAGCTGGCGCTGGCGGAGGTCGACGTCGCCGTCCTGGAACGGCGGCCCGGCCAGGACCTCGTGGGCTCGCGCGCCGGCGGGCTGCACGCGCGCACCATCGAGGTGCTCGACCAGCGGGGGCTCGCCGAC
The DNA here is from genome assembly GCF_009735315.1 of Kocuria sediminis. Lineage (NCBI taxonomy): Bacteria > Bacillati > Actinomycetota > Actinomycetes > Micrococcales > Micrococcaceae > Kocuria > Kocuria sediminis. Next base: position 203,891 of record NZ_WOGU01000004.1, on the reverse strand, counting down.
CGGTTCCTCTCCCGGGGAACGACCGCCCAGGTCGCGGGGTACGCCGGCGTCCCCCTGGACATCAGCGACTTCCCCACCCGCCACCCCTACGGGCTCGCGCTGTGGCAGAACCACATCGAGCGGATTCTCGCCGACCGGGCCGGCGAGCTGGGGGTGCCGCTCCACTACGGCCACGACGTGACGGGCGTCGTCCAGGACGGCGCCGGGGTCGACGTCGACCTGTCCGACGGCCGACGGTGGCGAGCGCGGTACGTCGTCGGGTGCGACGGCGGGCGCAGCCGGATCCGCAAGGCCGCCGGCATCGCCTTCCGCGGCTGGGACGCCACGACCAGCAGCCTGCTCGCCGAGGCCGAGACGGACGAGGAGCCGCAGTGGGGCATCCACCAGGACGCCCTCGGCAAGCACGCGTTCCGCCGGACGGAGGGAGGGCAGGTGGGGATCATGGTGACGGAGCGTCACGTCGGGCCCGGTCGTGAGCCCACCCTGCGCGAGCTGCGCGAGGCGCTCGTGGCGGTGTACGGGACCGACTACGGGGTCCACAGTCCCACCTGGCTGACCAGGTTCACCGACACGACCCGACAGGCGGCGTCCTACCGGGAGGGGCGGGTCCTGCTGGCCGGCGACGCCGCCCACGTGCACGCCCCGGACGGCGGCCAGGGCCTCAACACCGGGGTGCAGGACGCGGTGAACCTGGGCTGGAAGCTGGCCCAGGTCCTCCGGCGGACATCGCCGGAGGACCTCCTGGACACCTACCACGCCGAGCGGCACCCGGTCGCCGCCCGCGTGCTGCGCCACACGATGGCCCAGGTCGCGCTCCGGCGGCCCGACGAGCGCATCCGGGCCGTGGGCGAGACCGTCGCCGAGCTGCTGGGCATGGAGGAACCGCGCCGCCGGTTCGCCGCGATGATGTCCGGACTGGACGTCCACTACGACCTGGGGCCGGGACACCCGCTGCTGGGGCGGCGCATGCCGGACCTCGACCTCCGCACGGCGGACGGCCCCCTGCGGGTGTTCGCCCTCCTGCACGAGGCCCGGCCGGTGCTGCTCGAGCTCGCCGAGCCGGAGCCGGACGGCGTCGACGTCCGCCCCTGGGCGGAGCGCGTCCGACGGGTGCACGCCGAGTGCACCGGCACCTGGGAGCTCCCGGCGCTCGGCGCCGTCCCGGCGCCCACGGCCGTGCTGGTCCGGCCGGACGGCCACGTGGCCTGGGTGGGGGAGGGAACCCGCTCCGGGCTCGAGGAGGCGCTCACCACCTGGTGCGGATCGCCTGCCGGGGCGCGCGGCGAGGCGGCCGGAGCCGCCGTGCCGGGGCCCTGACCGCCCTGCCGCCGGGCGGTGCCGGAGGGCTAGAATCGACATACTCACCGGGGTGCCGTGCCGTGGCCCTCCGGTGCCGTCCGGCCATCACGCGTCAGGCGCACAGCCCCGGTCCCGGTCGGCGACGACTGCGCGGGCCGGCACGCAGCGTCGGTCTCCTCCCGGGACGCCGAGACCCCAGGAGTGTCCGATGGCCCCCGAGTCCTTCACCCAGCTGCTGACCCGTCAGGTCGGGCACGAGTTCGCCGCTTCCCACCAGTACGTCGCCGTGGCCGTCTGGTTCGACGGCCAGGACCTGCCCCAGCTGGCCCGGCACTTCTACCGGCAGTCCCTGGAGGAGCGCAACCACGCCATGATGATCGTCCGGTACATCCTGGACCGGAACCTGCCCCTGGCCGTCCCGGGGGTCGGGGAGGTGCGCAACGACTTCACCGATGTGCGCGAGCCCCTGGCCCTGGCGCTGTCCCAGGAGCTGGAGGTCACCGAGCAGATCAAGGCGCTGTTCGCCGCCGCCCGGGCCGAGGGGGACCCGCTGGGGGAGCAGTTCATGCTCTGGTTCCTCCAGGAACAGGTGGAGGAGGTGGCGTCGATGACCACCCTGGTGAACGTCGCGGCCCGGGCCGAGAACCTCTTCGACCTGGAGAACTTCGTGGCCCGCGAGCCCATCGGCGACGGCGGGCACGGCCACGGCTCCGGCACTCCGGAGGCGGCCGGCGGGGCGGTCTGACCGGTCCTCGCCGCGTTTCCCCGGTCTCGTGCGGGCCGGCCCCTACGGGCCGTCCACCCGGCCGGAGGCCGCGGGGGCCTCCCGGGCGCCCGTGGCGGCGCTGCGGCGGGCGGCGTCGAGCACCGCGGCCGTGGCGACGGCGTCCGCGGGGTCCACCGGGGCGGCTCCGCCGTCGAGGATCCACCGGGCCACGTCCCGGTAGAAGTCGGCGGGCCCGCCGGCGGCGGTGGGCACGGGGGTGCTCTCGGCGCCGCGGACCAGCCAGCCGGTCGTCCCGTCCCCGGGGGCCAGGACGTCGAAGGGTCCGGGGCTGTCCTCGTGGCCGGGCACCAGGAAGGCACCCGCCGAGCCGAGCACCCGGGTCCGCGGCCCGGGGGCGCCGACCAGGCTCGCGGCCCACAGGTGGCTGATCGTGCCCGAGGCGTGGTCCAGGGCCAGGAAGACGTCGTCCTCCGTGGGCGTGGTCAGGGCGCGCAGCTCGGCCCGGACCCCGGTCACGGGACCGAAGAGCTGCATCGCGGCGTCCACGAGGTGCGGGCCGAGGTCGAGCAGCAGCCCGCCGCCCGCGCCGACCGCGTTCTCCCGCCACCGGTTCTTGGGCACCGGGCGCCACCGCTCCCACCGGCGCTCGAACCGGTGCACGTCCCCGAGCCGGCCCTCGGCCAGCACCCGGGCGAGGGTCAGCTGCTCGGCGTCCCAGCGGCGGTTCTGGAAGACGGTCAGCGGCGTCCCGGTGGCCTCGGCCCGCCCGGCGACGGCTGCGGCGCCGGCGTGGTCGAGGGCCAGCGGCTTGTCGACGACCACGGGGATCCCGGCGTCCAGGCCGGCCAGCGCGTGCTCGACGTGCCGGCCCGTCGGCGAGGCGACGACCAGCACGTCCGGGCGGGAGCCCTCCAGCAGCGCGGTGAGGTCGGGGTGCACCGACACCCCGGGCCAGTCGGCCTCCGCCGCGGCGCGACGGCCGGGGTCGGTCGTGACGACGTCGGTGACCCGGCAGCCGGCCTCCCGCAGCAGCGGCGTGTGGAACTGCCGTCCGGCCATGCCGTATCCGACCAGTCCGGCGGTGAGCGTCCGTCCTGCGTGGTGTGGGGTCATGCCGTGACGATATCGGACCGGCGGCGCCCCGCCGCGACCGGGTCACGTCTCGGACATGCCGTCGATGGGGCGCAGGTCCCGGGAGCTGGGCACCCGGGCGCCGGGCACCATGCGGTTGGTGACGCGCGCGAGGCTGTCCCGGTGCCGGGGCACCAGGTGCAGGGCATGGTGCAGGTAGGCGTCGACCTCCAGCTCGTCGACCTCCCCGCCGCTGCGGCGGTACTCCCCCCACAGCTCCCGCACGCCCAGCCCGGCGTCGCTGATCGCGCCGCGGATCATCCGGGCCTGGGTCCTGGCGATCGTCCGGTCGTCCATCCTGCACCTCTCGACCAGTTCCGCCCAGCGTAGTCCGGGCCGGCGGCGCGCGGGAGGGGGGCAGACGCCGCCGGGGCGGTCATCGGCACCCGAGCGCCGCCCCGGGCCGCTCGCACGTGCACCGCCGGCGCCCGTCCCGGCCGGGCACCGCTTTTGCCCCCGGTGGCCGGGGAGGCGATCATGGTCCTGTGCTCCGCCGCCTCGCACGGTCCGGCTCCCGTCACCGTGCGGACCCGCCGCGGCCGCCCCTCGTCGCCGGTGGGGCCCTGCGACGGCAAGCGGACCTGCCGGCACCGCGGCCCGATCCCCGAGAAGGACACCATGACCGACCACGTGACCCCCGACGACGAGCCGGGCCGGCCCCGGCGCAGCCTCTTCCGCCGGTTCGACGACCTCGCCATGCGGTTCTACGGACCCGCGGCGCGCAGCCGCCGGGACCTGCGGGGCCAGGACCAGCCCAGCGAGCAGACCCGGCAGTGGTACCAGGACCTGCAGCAGGAGTACGTGGTGGAGAAGGACGCCAGCGGCCGCACCTATCTCCGGCCCCGCCGACCCTAGCGGCCGGCCGCGCCCGCGACCGCTGCCGTCCCGGGCCGTAGAGTGTCGGACCATGGACGGAAACAACGTGCAGCCGCTGACCGACGCCGAGGTGCGCGCCATCCGGGAGGACTTCCCCCTGCTGACGGGTGCCCCGGAGGTCTACCTGGACTCCGGGGCGACCTCGCAGAAGCCGCTGGCGGTGCTGGATGCGGAGCGGGAGTTCTATCTGCACCGCAACGCCGCGGTGCACCGCGGCGCGCACGCCCTGGCGGTGGAGGCCACCGACGCCTACGAGGAGGCCCGCCGGGTGGTGGCCGGGTTCGTGGGGGCCGCCGAGGGAGAGCTGGTGTGGACCTCCAACGCCACCGAGGCGATCAACCTGATCGCATACTCCTTGTCCAACGCCTCGACCGGGCGCGGGGGAGCGGCCGCCGAGCGGTTCCGGCTCGAGCCCGGCGACGAGATCGTGACCACCGAGGCCGAGCACCACGCCAACCTCATCCCGTGGCAGGAGCTGGCCGCCCGCACCGGGGCGGCCCTGCGCTGGATCCCCGTGGACGAGGCCGGGCTGCTCGACCACGAGGCCGCCCGGCAGGTGATCGGGGAGCGCACCCGGGTGGTGGCCTTCTCCCACGTCTCCAACGTCACCGGGGCGCTCACCGACGTCGCCGACCTCGTGGGCCTGGCCCGGGAGGTGGGAGCGCTGACCGTGCTGGACGCCTGCCAGTCGGTGCCCCACCTGCCGGTGGACCTGCCCGCCCTGGGCGTGGACTTCGCGGTGTTCTCCGGGCACAAGATGCTCGGGCCCACCGGCATCGGCGCCCTGTGGGGCCGGGCGGAGCTGCTGGACGCGATGCCGCCGTTCCTCACCGGCGGGTCGATGATCACCCGGGTGACGATGGAGTCCGCCTCCTACCTGCCCGCCCCGACCCGGTTCGAGGCCGGCACGCAGCGGATCGCCCAGGCCGTGGCCCTGGCCGCGGCGGTGCGCTACCTGCAGGGGGTCGGCATGGAGCGGGTGGCGGCCCACGAGCGGGAGCTGGGGCAGCGGCTGGCCGCCGGGCTGGCGCAGCTGGAGGGGGTCCGGCTGGTCGGCCCGCCCCCGGGGGCCGAGCGGGTGGGGCTGGCGGCGGTGGACGTGGCCGGGGTGCACGCCCACGACGTCGGGCAGGTCCTCGACGTCGCGGGGGTGGCGGTGCGGGTGGGCCACCACTGCGCCCAGCCGCTGCACCGGGCCCTGGGGCTGACCGCGACCACCCGGGCCAGCGCCTACCTCTACACCACCGCCGAGGACGTGGACCGGTTCCTGGCCGAGCTGGCCGGGGTCCGCGCCTACTTCGGCGTGGCAGGCTGAGACCGTGCGCACCGCACCGGGACGACCGAGGAGACGACGATGAGCGCGCTGGACGGGCTGTACCAGGAGGTGATCCTGGACCACGCCAAACGGCGCTCCGGGGAGGGCCTGGCCGAACCGGCCCCCGGTCACGCCGTGGGCGAGTCGCACCAGTACAACCCCACGTGCGGGGACGAGATCACCGTGCGCGTCCAGCTCGCGCCCGCCCCGGAGGGCGCGGATCCGGTGGTGGAGCGGGTCAGCTGGGAGGGGGCGGGCTGCTCGATCTCCATGGCCGCGGCCTCCGTGCTGGCCGAGACCGCCCCGGGGATGACCCGGGCCGAGCTGCTGGCGCTGATCGGGGCGTTCCGGGAGCTGCTGCGCTCCCGGGGCACCGTGGAGCCGGACGAGGAGATCCTCGGCGACGCCGCCGCCTTCGCCGGGGTCTCCCGGTTCGTGGCCCGGGTCAAGTGCGCGATGCTCGGCTGGGTCGCCGCCGAGGAGGCCGTGAGCCGGAGCGGCTGAGCCGCGGCGGCCGCGGAATGCCTCTCCCGCCGCGGCGGTTGAGCCGGACATGCCCCTCTCCCACATCACCCTGTCCCTGCTCGACCGCGCCAACACCCGGCGCGGGTCCACGGAGGCCGAGGCGATCGCCCGCGTGCTGGACCGGGCGCAGCGGGCGGAGGAGCTGGGCTACCGCCGGTTCTGGGTGGCCGAGCACCACGGGGTGCCGGGCATCGCGGGCTCCGCGCCGGCGGTGCTGATGGCCGCCGCCGCGGCCCGCACCCGCCGCATCAGGATCGGCTCGGGCGGGATCATGCTGCCCAACCACCAGCCGCTCGTGGTCGCCGAGCAGGCCGCCACCCTCCAGGCCCTGCACCCCGGCCGGATAGACCTCGGGGTGGGCCGCTCGCTCGGGTTCACCGGCGCGGTCCGGGACGCCCTGCGCACGGGCAAGGAGGCCGCGGACCGCTTCGAAGCCGACCTCGCCGAGCTGCTCGCCCACCTCTCCGGCACCGCCCCCGTGACCGCCCGCCCGCGCGACCACGCCGCGACCCCGGTCTTCGTGCTGGCCACCGGCGCCGGGGTGGACGTCGCGGCGCGGGCCGGACTCGCCGTGGTGCTCGGCGGGCCCGCCCTGTTCCGCCCGGGCCCCGAGGGCGCCACCGCGGTGCTGGAGCGCTACCGGGAGCGGTTCCGCCCGTCGTCGTGGTGGCCGCAACCGCACGTGGTGGTCTCGGCGAACGTCGCGGTGGCGGACACCCGGGAGGCCGCGCGGCGGCTCCTCCTGCCCGAGGCCCGCGCCCTGGCCGTCTCCCGGACGCGGGGCGAGTTCCCGCCCCTGGAACCGGCGGGACCGGCGGACCCGGGAGCGCTCCCGGACCGGGAGCGGCGCCTGGTCGAGGAGTCCCTGGCGGCCTCGGTGCACGGCACGGCCCCGGAGGTCCGGGCGGGCCTGGAGCAGCTGGTCGCCCGGACCGGGGCGGACGAGCTCCTCGTGACCGGCGGCGCGTACGACCTCGAGGCCCAGGCGGACTCCGACCGCCGGCTCGCCGCGCTGTTCGCCCCCCGCCCGCGCTGAACGCCGCCGCGCGGGGTCCGGGCACGGGTGAGGGCACGCGGGGAGGCCGGTAGAGTGGGCGGGTGCCGAAACTGCTCGTGCTCGCCGCCCACCCGCTGGAGACCAAGTACTTCCCGGACGACATCGACCTGGTCCTGACCGGCGTCGGGATGTCGGCGGCGGCGGTGCGCACCACCGAGGCGGTGCTCACCCGCTGCCCGGACCCCGCGCGGCGGGCGGAGCTGACGGTGCTCAACATCGGCAGCGCCGGGGCGCTGCGGGACGGGCTGCACGGGGTGCACGAGCCCTCCCGGATCATCAACCGGGACGTGGACGAGCAGCTGCTGCGCGCGGCCGGGATCCCCGTGGACAACGTCATCGAGCTCGGCGGCACCGGCCCGGTCCTCGCCACCGGGGACTCGTTCGTGGCCGGCGGACCCGCCCGGGACGCCCTGGCCGCCCGGGCCGACCTCGTGGACATGGAGGGCTGGGCGATCGCGGTGGCCTGCCGGCACCTGGGCGTGCGGCTGCGGATGGTCAAGCACGTCTCCGACGCCGCCGACGAGGCCGCGCTCGCGTGGGCCGAGAAGGTCGAGGTCAGCGCGGTGGCCCTGGGGCAGTGGTTCCGCGCCAGCGGCATCGCCGCGCGCTGACCCGAGTCTAGACTGGGACCCAGCATGAAACTACTCCGCCAGCGCGAGTCCCTGGGCGCCCAGCAGGACTACGAGAGCGCCATGACCCTCCTCGCCGACGTCCGCCGCAGCGGTCCCGTGCTGCGCCTCTACGAACCGGCGCCCACGGTGGCCTTCGGCCGCCGGGACGAGCTGCGCCCGGGCTTCGCCGACGCCGCCCGGGCCGCCCGCGAGAGCGGCTTCGAGCCCCTGGTCCGGCGGGTGGGCGGGCGCGCGGCGGCCTACCACGGCGGGTGCCTGATCGTGGACCACCTGGAGGCGGCCGAGGACCCGACCACGGGCATCCAGGACCGCTACCGCCTGTTCGGGGACATGCTCGTGGCGGCCCTGGAGGAGCTCGAGGTCGAGGCCGACGTCGGGGAGATCCCCGGCGAGTACTGCGCCGGGGAGTACAGCGTGCACGGGACGCACCCGGCGTCGTCGTCGGCCCCGGGCCGGAAGGTGAAGCTGGCCGGCACCGCCCAGCGGGTGGTCGCGGGCGCCTGGTACTTCAGCACCGTGCTGGTGATCGAGCAGTCCGAGCCCATCCGCTCGGTGCTCACCGACGTCTACGCCGCCCTGGACCTGGAGTGGGACCCCGCGACCGCGGGGGCCGTGGACGACCTGCGCCCGGGCACCACCGTGGCCGACGTCGAGCGCGGGATCCGCAAGGTGTACGGCATGTACTCCGAGTACCTGGGATACGGGCCGCTCACCGACTGAGTCCCGGTGGCGAGCCGGGCAGACCGAGGAGGCAGCAGATGTGCGGACGCTACGTCATCGCCCGGGCCGTGGGCGACCTCGTGGCCGAGACCGGGGCCGTCCCCGACGAGAGCCTCGGCGAGGCCGACTCCGAGCGGCTGCGGGCCAACTGGAACACCGCGCCCACCACCGACGTGCCGATCGTCCTGGAGCGCCTGGCGGGCGGGGACGGCCGGGACGACGGCGGGGAGCTGGTCCGCGAGCTGCACGTGGCCCGCTGGGGACTGGTCCCCGGCTGGGCCAAGGACCCCGCGGTCGGGTCGAAGATGTTCAACGCCCGCTCCGAGACCGTCCTGGAGAAGCCGTCCTTCCGCAAGGCGGTCCGCGCCCGCCGGTGCGCGGTCCCCGCCAACGGCTACTACGAGTGGAAGCGCGAGCCGGGCCCCGGCAAGGGCGGGCGCAAGCAGCCCTACTACGTCCACCCGGCCGACCCGGACGAGACCATCTGGTTCGCCGGGATCTACGAGTGGTGGCGGGTGCCCGAGGGCGCGGAGCTGCACTCGGCGGCCCTGCAGCCCGGCCGGGACGGCGGCGGGAGCAGCTGGCTGCTGTCCTGCTCGATCCTCACCACCGACTCCCCGGAGCCCTCCGCCGAGCACCCCGTGCTCACGGAGCTGCACGAGCTGCACGACCGGATGCCGATCCCGCTGGCCCCCGAGCACGTCGACGACTGGCTGCGCCCGGGGGAGGACGACGCCCCGCAGCTGGTGGACCTGGTCCGGGCCGAGGCGCACCGGACGGCCGCCCGGTGGATGCTCGACCCGGTGGACCCGGCCGTCGGCAACGTGCGCAACAACTCCCCGGAGCTCGTCCTCCCGCAGCGGAGCCTGTTCTGAGCGCCGGGGAGGCCCTCCGCCGGGTCCGCGACTTCGTGCGGACCCACGGCGGCGGGGTCGTGGCGACCAACAGCGGCACCGGCTGCCCCGAGTCCGCGTGGATCAACCTCGCGGCCCACGAGGACGGGCGGCTGGTCTTCGGCACGAACGAGCGCAGCCGCAAGTACGCGAACCTGCGGGCCGACCCGAGGGTCTCCCTGGTGGTGGTCTCGGGGGACGGCCAGGAGTTCCAGCTCGAGGGGCGCGCGGCGGTGCTCGCGGGTCCCGCGGCGCAGGACGCCGGCGAGCTGCTGGAGTCCCGTCACCCGGGCGCCACGGGCAAGGACAGCACCCGGCTCGTGGCCGTGCGCCTGCACTGGGCCCGGTTCGTGGACGTCGCGGCCGAGCCCCCGGTCCGGGAGGACCTCACGCTGTGAGCCCGGCCCCGCCGGGGCTCAGACGTAGTCCGTCTCGTAGTCGGTCTCGGGGACCCAACGGTTGAAGTCCAGCGTCAGGTACAGCGCGAGGGCCGCCGCGTTGTCCTCCGCGATGCGCAGGCTCACCTGGTCGTAGCCCTGGTCGTAGAGGGTGCTCATGGCGCAGCGCACCAGCTGCTCGGCCAGGCCCTGCCGGCGGCGGGAGGCCGCCGTGAACAGCTCGAAGATGTAGGGGGCGTCGGGCAGGTCGTCGCCGACGCGCCGGGCCAGGACCAGGGCCGCGGCCACGATGGTCCCGTCGTCGTCCACCACCACCGGCGAGGCCTCGGGCAGGAAGGGCCCGTACTCGCCGTCGAAGACGCCCCGGATCACCGTGCGCGCCTCCTCGAGGCTGGAGACCCCGCCCTGCTCGTAGGAGGAGTAGTAGAGCTGGGCGAGACTCTCGGCGTCCTCCGGGGTGGCCGGACGCAGGGACACGGCCGGAGTCCTGGTGTTCTCCGCCGTGCGGGCGATCAGCGTGATGGTTCCGGTCATGGAGGCCTCCGTGATGTCGGCGCCGGGTGCTCCGGCGCGGGTCGGGCGAGGGGACAGGGGACGACCCGGGGGGTCTCGCGGGGCAAGCCCTCCGTGCTTTCAGCGTATCCATTTCGCTGGTCTTGTCCATGCTTCCCCGGCCCTTCCCGGAGCACGGAGCAGGGCGGTGACCGGCCCGTGCCGCCGCGGTCACCGGCGGGGAACACGTGTTCCGTCGGGGCGGTCCGGAGGGTTAGCCTGTCGTACAGGTGTTCTAGCTTCCAGGGGACAGGGCGCGCCGCGCGGCGGGCGCCGGGACCGAGGAAGGGAGGGGCCGTCGTGGGCTTTCTGACGGAGGGTGTCGAGGTGGACTGCGACGCCGGCGGCGTGCCGGTGACCGTGCGCTGGCGCGGACGGGGCTACCGGGTGGCGCAGGACCCCGTGCGCTGGTACGAGCGCCGGGCGTGGTGGGCCGAGGACGCCCGGCTGCCCAAGGACCGCGGGATCGGGGCGGTGGACCAGCAGATGTGGCGGGTCCAGGTCCAGCTCACCGTCCGCTCGGAGCTGCTGACCCTCGAGCTCGTCCACACCCTCGACACCGGTCGCTGGCGGCTGCTGGCGGCCACCAGCGCCTCGGGGACCCAGGTGGTGCGCTGCGCCTAGGGGCGCCGGCCACCGCGCCCGGGGCGCATAGGATCGGAGGGCAGGGCCCGCCCGCCGCGCGCGGGGGAGCCCTGGAGGCGCAGCACCCGCGGCACAGAAAGGCGGCACCCGTGAGACTCGGCACCGTGCGACGGAACGGCACCACCCAGGCCTTCCGCCAGGAGGCGGGGGAGACCGTCTACCTGCCCGTCCCCGACGTCGGGGCCCTCCTCGCCGGGGGCGACCTGCGGCTGGCCGGGGAGCCGGGCTCCGCGCCCGCCCCGGAGGAGCTGGCGCCGCCCGTGCTGCGCCCCGGCAAGATCCTGTGCGCGGGGCTCAACTACTACGACCACGCGGAGGAGGTCGGCCAGGAGATCCCGGAGCACCCCACGATCTTCGCCAAGTACGCCACCGCGCTCATCGGCCCCACCGACCCCATCGCCATGCCGGAGGAGTCCGAGAAGATCGACTGGGAGGCGGAGCTGACCGTGGTGATCGGCTCGCCCCTGCGCCACGCCACACCGGAGCAGGCCCGCGCCGCCATCGCCGGGTACACGATCATGAACGACATCTCGGTGCGGGACTGGCAGGGCCGGACCTCCGAGTGGTTCCAGGGCAAGAACTTCGACCGCACCACCCCGGTGGGGCCCGTGGTCGTGACCCCGGACGAGGTCGACCCCGAGGCGGGGCTGGCCATCCGGTGCAGCGTCGACGGCGTGCTCCACCAGGACTCCGGCACCAACCGGATGATCTTCTCCGCCGTGGCGCTGGTCGAGTACCTCAGCCGGTTCCTGACCCTCGAGCCCGGGGACCTCGTGGCCTGCGGCACCCCCGCCGGGGTGGGCCTGGCCCAGAAGCCCCGCCGGATCTGGCTGCGCGACGGCCAGGAGGTCGTCACCGAGATCGAGGGCATCGGACAGCTGCGCAACGTCTGCACCCCCGCCGAGGAGCTCCTGGCCCGGACCCCCTGACCCGGACCTCCCGAACCGGACCTCCCGAGCCGGGCCGCGCCGACCGGGCCGGCCGACGGCACCCACCCCGCACCCGACCCCGACCGGAGGGCCCCATGGCGACCATCGGCTTCCACGCCTCCCACGAGCAGATCCCGCCCGAGCAGCTGCTGCGCGACGTCCGGCACGCCGAGCTGGCCGGTTTCGGCGCCGCCATGTGCTCCGACCACCTGGAGCCGTGGTCCCCGCACCAGGGCCACTCCGGCTTCGCCCTGTCCTGGCTGGGCGCGGCGCTGGCCACCACGGAGCTGCCGTTCGGGTTCGTGCACGCCCCGGGCCGGCGCTACCACCCCGTGGTCACCGCCCAGGCCACGGCCACGCTCGCCCGCATGTTCCCCGGCCGGCTCTGGGCCGCCCTGGGCAGCGGGCAGCGACTCAACGAGCGCCCGGTCAGCCCCGAGTGGCCGGAGAAGGAGCAGCGCCAGCAGTTCCTCGAGGCGAGCTTCGACGTCGTCCGCCGCCTGCACGCGGGGGAGGAGGTCAGCCACCGCGCACCGCTGCACGCCGACCGCGCCCGGGTCTGGGACCCCCCGGAGGTCGCGCCGCCCCTGCTGGTGGCCGCCCTCACCCCGACCACCGTCCGCCGCTTCGCCCCCGTGGCCGACGGGTTCATCACCGTCAACCAGCCCCTCGAGGACCTGCGCCGGATGCTCGGGACCTGGCGCGAGGCCGGCGGCACCGGGCGGGCCGCCCTGCAGGTGCACCTGAGCTGGGCGCCCACCCAGGAGCAGGCCCGGGCGATCGCCTTCGACCAGTGGCGCACCAACGTCTTCGACCCCGTCACCATGGCCGAGCTCGCCTCCCCGCAGGACTACCAGCGCAAGGCGGTCCAGCAGGACGTCGGGGACGAGCAGATCGCCGGGGCGGTCAACGTCTCCGCCGACCTCGGCCGGCACGCGCAGTGGCTGCACGAGTACGCCGAGCTCGGCTTCGACGAGATCCACCTGCACCACGTGGGACAGGAGCAGACGGCCTTCCTCGACGCCTTCGGGGGCGCCGTGCTGCCCCAGCTCGCCGGGGCGTGATCCCCTCGCCCCGCCCCGGCGTTTGCAATTGACTTAAGTTCGAACACATATTCGAATACCGGTGTGAGCTTTCCGCACCTGCACGTCGCCACCGCCTTCAGCGCCCACTACGGGGTGAGCCGGCCCTCCGCCCTCGCTGCCGCGGCCGCCGCGGACGGCGCGGGGGTGCTCGCCTGCACCGACCGGGACGGGCTCTACGGCGCGGTCAAGCACCTGGGCGCGTGCCGGGAGCACGGCATCGACCCCGTCCTGGGCGCCGACCTCGCCCTGTACGGCCCCGGGCGCGAGCGCGTCCTGGGCCGCGTGCTGGTCCTCGCCGCCGGCGGGACCGCCGGCGCCGGCTACGCGGCCCTGTGCCGGCTCGTCTCCGCCGCCCACGCCGGCGGCGGCCCGCCCGGGGTGGACCCGGACCAGATCGCCGCCCACGCCGTCCGCCCCGGGCGCCCGGGCCCCCTGCTGACCGTGCTGCTCGGGCCGGCCTCCGACGTCGGGCAGGAGCTCGCCGCCCGCCGCTACCGCGCCGGCCGCGCCGCCCTGGCCCGCTGGCGGGCCCGGCTGCCGGCGGAGGCGCTCGCCGTGGAGGTGGTCACCCACCTGGCCGCCCCCGGCACCGCGTGCAGCACCTCCCACGCGGCCCGGCTGCTGCGCGCCGCCGTGGAGGCGGGACTGACCCCCGTGCTGACCAACGCGGTGCGCTACGCCACCCCCGCCGAGGCGGCGACCGCCGACGTCCTCGACGCCGCCCGCGCCCTCACCCCGCTCGAGGCCCTCGGCCGCACCGGCCCGCCCGGCGGCGGGGGCGCGCCCGACCGGCGGGCGCCCCCGGCGGAGCCGCTGCAGCCCAACGGCCAGGGCTGGCTCAAGTCCACCCGGCAGATGCGCTCGCTGGCCGAGGAGATCGCCCGGGCCGCCGACCTCGGGACCGCGGGTGCCACGGCCCTGCTGGCGGGCACCCAGCGGATCGCCGACCGGAGCCGCCTGGACCCGGTGTCCGACTGCGGCTGGGGGCGCCCGGTGGTGCCCGAGGCCTCCGTGCTGGGCCTGCGGCGCCCGGCGCCCGCGGAGCTGCGGACCCGCTGCGAGGCCGGCCTGGCGCGGCGCTACCCGGGCCGCCGGGCGAGCCCGGCGGTGCGGTCCCGGCTGGACCGGGAGCTGGGGGTGATCGGGGAGCTGGGCTTCGCCTCCTACTTCCTCACCGTGGCCGAGGTCTCCGCGATGATCGGGGCGATGGGCGTCCGGCACGCCGCCCGCGGCTCGGGGGTCTCCTCGCTCGTCAACTACCTGCTCGACGTCTCCCAGGTCGACCCCCTGGAGCACGACCTGCTCTTCGAGCGCTTCCTCTCACCCGACCGCTCGACCCTGCCGGACATCGACATCGACGTCGAGTCCGCCCAGCGCCACCGCGTCTACCGGGGGATCTTCGACCGCTTCGGCGCGGAGCGGGTGAGCCTCATGAGCATGCAGAACGCCTACCGGGCCCGCGGCGCCGTCCGGGACGCGGGGCTGGCCCTCGGGCTGGACCCCGAGACCGTGGACACGGTGGCCAAGCAGCTGTGGCACCTGCCGGCCTCGGCCCTGCGCGAGACCCTCGCCCGCCAGCCGGAGCTGCGGGAGTTCGCCGAGCAGGTGTCCCGGGAGAAGCAGCTGGACCTGCTCGTGGACCTCACCGAGCGCCTGGACCGCCTGCCCCGGCACATCTCCATGCACCCGTGCGGGGTGATCCTGGGGGACCGCTCCCTTCTGGACCGCACCCCGGTGCAGACCGGCGGGGCCGGGATGCCGATGAGCCAGTTCGACAAGCACGACATGGACCCCATGGGCATGCTCAAGCTCGACGTCCTCGGCGTGCGCATGCAGTCCGCCCTCGCCCACGCCGTCGAGGAGGTGGCCCGCATCCACCCGGGACGGCCCCGCCTGGACCTGGAGTCCGTCCCCGTCGACGACGAGGCCACGTTCGAGCTCATCCGCTCGACCCACACCCTGGGCTGCTTCCAGATCGAGTCCCCGGGCCAGCGCGAGCTCATCGGCAAGATGGCGCCGACGAGCTTCGGCGACCTCATCGTGGACATCTCCCTCTTCCGCCCCGGCCCCATGCACTCGGACATGGTCCGGCCCTATCTGGAGCACCGCCACGGCTGGTCCCGGCCCGCCTCCGTCCATCCGCGCCTCGACCCGATCCTCGCCGAGACCCACGGGGTGACCGTCTTCCACGAACAGGTCCTGCGCATCCTCGACGCCTTCACCGGCTGCGGTCTCGCCCGGGCCGACGAGCTGCGCCGCCGGCTCGGCTCCGACCGGCAGCTCGAGGTGGAGACGTACTTCCGGGAACGGGCGCGGGAGCGGGAGTACCCGCTGGACGTCGTGGACCGGGTGTGGGGGATCCTGGCGGCCTTCGGCTCGTTCGGCTTCTGCAAGGCCCACGGCGCGGCCTTCGCGGTGCCCACCTACCAGTCCGCGTGGCTGAAGGCCCACCACCCGGAGGCGTTCCTGGCCGGGCTCTGGGAGCACGACCCCGGGATGTACCCCAAGCGCCTGCTCGTGGGGGAGGCACGGCGGATGGGCATCCCCGTCCTGCCGGTGGACGTCAACCGCTCCGACGAGCACTACCGGGTGGAGCGGCTGGCGGAGGATCCCGGGCGCCTGGGGGTGCGTCTGGCCCTGACGGGCATCCACGGGGTCTCGCAGGCCGAGGTGCGCCGGATCGTGGCCGGGCAGCCCTACGCCTCGCTCGCGGACCTGCGGCAGCGGGCCCGCCCCGCCCGGCGCACCCTCGAGCGCCTCGCCGCCGTCGGCGCCTTCGACGGCCTGCTGCGCCGCTCCGGGGGAGCCGCCTCCCGCGCCGACCTGGTGCACGCCCTGCGCGTCCGGGCGGACAGTGCCCGCCCGCCCCGGGACCCCGGGAGCCGGGAGGTCCAGGGGCAGCTGGCCCTGGACCTGGGGGACCTGGAGCTGCGGGGCCTGCCCGCGGAGCGGCCCGAGCCCACCGTCGAGGAGAAGGTGCGCACCGAGCTGGACCTGCTCGCGGTCGACGTCTCGGCGCACCTCCTGGACAGCTGGTCCCCCCTGCTGCGGGAGCTGGGGGTCGTGCCCGCCGAGCGGCTGCTGGAGCTGCGCAACCGGTCCGAGGTGCTCGTGGCGGGCGTGCGGGTCTCGACCATGACCCCGCCCATGCGCAGCGGCCGGCGGGTGGTCTTCGTCAGTCTCGACGACGGGACGGGCGCGGTGGACTGCGCCTTCTTCCCCGACGCCCAGGAGCGCTCGGGGCAGCACCTGTTCGGCACGCGGCTGCTGCTGGTGCGCGGGCGCACCCGGCGCACGGGCCCCCGCGGGATCAGTCTCAGCGCGGAGCAGGCCTGGGACCTCGCCGACCCGGCGACCCCGGCGGCCGTCCGCTCCTCGGCCCGCTCGCCGGATCGCGCACCCGCCCGGTGAGCGGCCCGTGGGCGGAACATCATGCGCGCAGGACCGGCGCGGATCCAGCAGTTTCACTCTCGGAGAATCCATTGGCCAGCGGGCTGATAGCCAGTATGGTTACTAATAACAGCGGACGAACTGCACCCCGCCCCCCGGCGGGATCCGTCCGCGACGGGCCCCTCCCGGGTGCCCGTTCTCCAGCAGATCAAGAGAAGGAGTTCTCATGGCTACGTACGACGTCAACGCACTGCTCTCGGCCACCGCCTACGACTCGGACGGCGACAAGATCGGCAAGATCGAGCAGGTCTTCCTGGACGACAACACCGAAGAGGTCACCTTCGTGACCGTCAACACCGGTCTGTTTGGCACCAAGGAGAGCTTCGTCCCGGTCGAGGGCGCCCGGCAGGACGGCGACCGCCTCGTGCTCCCCTACGCCAAGGGCGTGGTCAAGGACGCCCCGAACGTGGACGCGGACCAGCACCTCTCCCCGACCGAGGAGGAGGAGATCTACCGCTACTACAAGATGAACTACTCCGGCACCGGCACCGGCGGCGACCGTGACCGTGACCGCGACGGCCGGACGGACTACGCCACGACCGACTACACCGGCACCGGCACCACCGGCCGTGACGCCGGCGACACGCTCGGCACCGACCGCAACGCCGTGCCCGGCGCGGGCACCGCAGGCACCGCCGGCTACGCCGAGGTCGACCGCGGCACCGCCGACCGCGACGTCACCGACCGCAACAGCACCGCCGGGATCGCCGACGTGGACCGCAGCGTCACCGACCGCGACCTCACCGACCGCGACCGGGACCTCACCGACCGCGCCGACAACGGCGTGGTCCGCCACGAGGAGCGGCTGCACGTCGGCAAGGAGCAGCAGGAGACGGGCCGCGCCCGCCTGCGCAAGTACGTGGTGACCGAGCGCGAGACCGTCGACGTCCCCGTCGAGCGCGAGGAGGTCCGGGTCGAGCGCACTCCGCTCAGCGGCACCGAGGCCACCGCCGGCACCATCGGCGAGGAGGACGTCGAGGTGACCCTCCACGAGGAGCGCCCCGTCGTCGCCAAGGAGACCGTGGGCGTCGAGAAGGTCGGGATCGAGAAGGACACCGTCCGCGACACCGAGCGCGTCGAGGCCGACGTCCGCAAGGAGCAGGTCGAGGTCGAGACCGACGCCGAGCGCGGCGCCGGCCTCACCGACCGCGATCGCCGCGACCGCATCTGATCGCACCGATCGTTCCGGGCCCCCGTCACCGCGAGGTGACGGGGGCCCGTCGTCGTGCCGGGCCCGTCGTCGTGCCGGACCCCGCCGGGCCCGGGGCGGGGTCCTGTCGGGCCCGGGGTGCCGGGCGCGGCCGCCCGGGCCCGGCCTCACCGCTCCCACCGGTCGGCACCGCACCGGACGGGTACCATCGATGCAGTGCGCGCCGCCCGCCGGTGCCGCTGCCGCGTGCCCCCCGTACGGGTGCGTGCCGTTGCCGACCGAAGGAGACCCCTCCCCATGACCACCGCGCCGGAGCACCAGCCCGAGTCCGCACCCCTCACGATCACCGTCGACGGCGAGCAGCGCACGGTGGGGGCCGGCACCTCCGCCGCGGAGCTGTACCGCGAGGAGCGCTCCGTGGTGGTCGCCCGCGTCAACGGCGTGCTCCGGGACCTCGCCACCGCGCTCGCCGACGGCGACGCCGTGGAGCGGGTGCTGATCTCGGAGCCGGAGGGGCTCGAGGTGCTGCGCCACTCCACGGCCCACGTGATGGCCCAGGCCGTGCAGCAGCTGCACGAGGACGCGAAGCTCGGCATCGGCCCGTACATCACCGACGGCTTCTACTTCGACTTCGACGTCGAGCAGGCGTTCACCCCGGAGGACCTCAAGGCGATCGAGAAGCGGATGCAGCGGATCGTCAACTCCACCCAGTCCTTCCGCCGCCGCGCCGTGAGCGAGGAGGAGGCCCGGGCCGAGATGGCGGACGAGCCGTACAAGCTCGAGCTCATCGGCCTGTCCCAGGGCCCCGGCTCCGGCGGGGACGTGGACGCCGCCGCCGAGGGCGCGTCCGTGGAGGTCGCCGCCGGCGAGCTGACGATCTACGACAACGTGGACCGCAAGACCGGGGAGACGGTCTGGAAGGACCTGTGCCGCGGCCCGCACCTGCCGGACACCAAGCTGATCGGCAACGGCTACGCCCTCATGCGCTCGGCCGCCGCCTACTGGCGCGGCTCCGAGAAGAACAAGCAGCTGCAGCGCATCTACGGCACGGCGTGGCCCTCCAAGGAGGAGCTGAAGGCCTACAAGGACCGCCTCGCCGAGGCCGAGCGGCGCGACCACCGCCGGCTCGGCTCGGAGATGGACCTGTTCTCCTTCCCGGACGAGCTGGGCTCCGGCCTGCCGGTGTTCCACCCGAAGGGCGGGATCATCCGCAAGACCATGGAGGACTACTCCCGCAGCCGCCACACCGAGGCCGGCTACGAGTTCGTCTACACCCCGCACATCACCAAGGGCCACCTCTACGAGGTCTCGGGGCACCTGGACTGGTACCGGGAGGGCATGTTCCCGGCCATGCACGTGGACGAGGAGCGCGACGCCGAGACCGGCCAGCTCACCAAGCAGGGCCAGGACTACTACCTCAAGCCCATGAACTGCCCCATGCACAACCTCATCTTCCGCTCGCGCGGCCGGTCCTACCGCGAGCTGCCCCTGCGGCTGTTCGAGTTCGGGCAGGTCTACCGCTACGAGAAGTCCGGCGTGGTGCACGGCCTGACCCGGGTGCGGGGCATGACCCAGGACGACGCCCACATCTACTGCACCCGTGAGCAGATGAAGGCGGAGCTGACCACCACCCTCACGTTCGTCCTCGACCTGCTCAAGGACTACGGGCTCGACGACTTCTACCTGGAGCTCTCCACCAAGGACCCGGAGAAGTTCGTGGGCTCGGACGAGCTGTGGGAGGAGGCCACGGCGACCCTGGCCGAGGTCGCGGCGGAGTCCGGGCTGCACCTGGTGCCGGACCCCGGGGGCGCGGCCTTCTACGGCCCGAAGATCTCGGTCCAGGCCAAGGACGCCATCGGGCGGACCTGGCAGATGTCGACCATCCAGCTGGACTTCAACCTCCCGGAGCGCTTCGACCTCGAGTACCAGGCCGCGGACGGCACGCGGCAGCGCCCGGTGATGATCCACCGTGCGCTGTTCGGCTCCGTGGAGCGCTTCATGGGCGTGCTCGTGGAGCACTACGCCGGGGCGTTCCCGGCATGGCTGGCCCCCGTCCAGGTGGTGGCGATCCCGGTGGCCGAGGCGTTCAACGACTACCTGCAGGGCGTGGTGGACACTCTCCGGGCCCGCGGGGTGCGCGTGGAGCTCGACGCCGGCTCGGACCGGTTCCCCAAGAAGATCCGCACCGCCTCCAAGGAGAAGGTGCCGTTCGTGCTCATCGCCGGCGGGGAGGACGCCGAGGCCAACGCGGTGTCCTTCCGGTTCCGCGACGGCTCCCAGGACAACGGCGTGCCGGTCGGCGAGGCCGTCGAGCGGATCGTGGCGCACATCCAGCGCCGGGTGAACGAGGAGCCGACGGCCGCCCTGCCCGAGGACCCGCACGCCGCCGCGGAGACGGCCGGGGTCGGGCAGTGAGCGGCCGGGCGCCCGAGGGCGGGCCTCCGCACCACTGGATCCGCCAGGACGAGTTCGAGATCCCGGGGGTGCCCGACAGCTTCCAGCGGCTGTGGACCCCGCACCGGCTCGCCTACGTGCGCGGGGAGGATCCGTCCGTGCGGGAGGACCCCGGGTGCCCGTTCTGCCACGGCCCGCAGCGCGCGGACGAGGAGTCCCTGATCGTCCACCGCGGCGAGCACTGCTTCGTGATCCTCAACCTCTTCCCGTACAACCCCGGGCACCTCATGGTCTGCCCGTACCGGCACGTGGCCGACCTGACGGAGCTGGGGGAGGAGGAGCTGCGCGAGCTCACGGACCTGACCCGCACCGCCGTGTCGACGATCCGCCGGGTGGCCTCCCCGCACGCCTTCAACGTGGGGATCAACCTGGGGGCCGCGGCGGGCGGATCGCTCTCCGGGCACCTGCACCAGCACGTGGTGCCCCGCTGGAACGGGGACGCGAACTTCATGCCCGTGCTCGCCGGGACCAAGGCGATCATGCAGACCCTCGGGGACACCCGGCAGGACATCGCCGACGCCTGGCCGGAGGCCTGACCCCGGGCCCGCACCGGGCCGCGGCCCCGCCGGGTGCCCGGACCGACCGGTCAGGACCCGATCGGTCCCGGGGCGCTCGGTCGTGGGCTGCTCAGGCCCGGTCCGGGTCCGCGGCCTCCGGTGCCGGGGCGCCCCGCCGCCGGTGCACGAACTCCTCGCGGGGCAGCAGCCCGCGCCGCTGCAGCAGGGCGCTGAGGTGCGGGCGCCGGCCCAGCAGCGCCTCCACCGCCTCGAGGGGGGCCGTCTCGTTGCCGCGGGAGAGCACCTCCTCCGCGAAGCGGCGTCCGTTCTCCCGGGTGAGCCCGCCGTGGGCGGTGAACCACCGGGCGGTGTCCGCGTCGAGGATCTCGGACCAGATGTAGGCGTAGTACCCGGCGGAGTAGCCACCGGCGAAGATGTGCTTGAAGTACCCGGTCCGGTAGCGCGGGGCGATGCCGGGCACGTCGATCCCGGCCCGCTCCAGGGCCTCCTGCTCCACGGTGCGCGGGTCGGGCAGCCGGGCCGGGTCCTCGATGCCGTGCCAGGCGAGGTCCAGCCACGTGGAGGCCAGGTACTCCACGGTCCGGAAGCCCTGCCCGTGCGCGGCGGCCTGCCGCAGGGCGGCCAGGGCGGCCTCCGGGACCGGCTCCCCGGTGCGGTGGTGCCGGGCGTAGTGCGGGGCGACGTCCGGGTGCAGCACCCACATCTCGTGGACCTGGGAGGGGTACTCGACGAAGTCGCGGGGGACCTTCGTGCCGGAGAACGAGGGCAGGTGCACGTCCGAGAGCAGCCCGTGCAGGGCGTGGCCGAACTCGTGGAAGACCGTGACCACCTCGTCCAGGGTGAGCAGCTTCGGCCGCCCGGCGGGCGGGCGGGTGAAGTTCGCGTTGTTGACGACGACGGGCCGCTGCCCGGTGAGCCGGTTCTGGTGCACGAGCGAGCCCATCCAGGCCCCGCCCTGCTTGGTGGGCCGGGTGAACCAGTCGCCCAGGAACAGGCCCACCCCCTGCCCGTGCTCGTCGGTGACCTCCCACACCCGCACCTGCGGCAGGTAGCCGTGCAGATCGGGGCGCTCGGTGAAAACCAGCCCGTAGAGCTCGCGGGCGGTGCGGAAGATCCCGTGCTCGAGCACCGACTCCAGCTCGAAGTACTCCCGCAGCGCGGAGGCGTCCACGCGGAAGCGCTCCCGGCGCAGCCGCTCGGCCCAGAACGGCCAGTCCCACGCCTCGATCGGGTGGCCCGCGAGCCGTTCCAGCTCGGCGCGCTCCTCGAGCGCGTTGCGCACCGCGGGCCCGGTGATCCGCTCGAGCATCTCCTGCACCGCCTCGGGGGAGGGGGCGGTGCTGCCGGCCATGACGTGGTCGCCGTGGCTGCGGTAGCCCAGCAGCCGCGCCTGCTCCGCGCGCAGGCGGGCGATCCGCGCGGCCAGGGGGCGCAGGTCCGTGCGGCTCTGCGAGCCCTCGGCGTCGAGCTCGCCGGTGCCCCGGTGGACGGCGGCCAGGTGGATCCGCCGGCGCAGCGCACGGTCCGTGAGCACCGACAGCACCGGCTGGACGGTGAACAGCGCGGGCGTGAGCAGATAGCGTCCCCGGTGGCCGTTCTCGGCGGCCGCGGAGGCGGCGGCCTCGATGTCCGCAGGGTCCATCCCGTCCAGCGCCTCGGGGTCGTCCACCACGACGGCGGAGGCGCTGACCTCCCGGAGCAGGTCGTTGCCGTACCGGATGCTCAGCGCGGAGAGCTCGTCGTTGACCTCCCGCAGCCGCTGCTGGTCGTCCAGGCCCAGCTCCGCCCCGGAGTTCTGGAACCAGGAGACGTACTCGTCCAGCACCCGCAGCTGCCAGGGCTGCAGGTCCGTGCGGTCCACCCGCCGGACCCGGGAGTAGAGCTCCTTGTCGAGCGTGAAGTCCGCCCTGTGCTCGGACAGTCGCGGCGCGAGCTCCTGGTAGATCTGCTGGATGCCGGCGGTGTTGTGCGCGGCGGTGAGGGTGAAGAAGACCGACTCGACCCGGTCCAGGGCCAGCCCGCCGCGCTCGAGGGCCTCGACGGTGTTCGCGAACGTGGGAGGCGCGGGGTCGGCCAGGACGGCCCGTACGCACTCCAGGTCCTGGGCCATCGCCGCCTCGAAGGCCGGCAGGAAGTGCTCCTCCCGGATGCTCCGGAAGTCCGGCAGCTCGTAGGGCAGCTCGCTGGGGCGCAGGAGGGGGTTGTCCAAGGCTCAGTCCCTGTCGGGCTCGATGGGCGGGCACGTTCGCTGAGCCACCCTACCGGGCCGGGGCGGCGCCGGGGCAGTGCCGTCGTCCCCGGTCAGTCGGGGGCCGCGCCCGGGTCCCGGGGGGCGCCGGGCAGGTCCACGGAGTACGGGGCGCGCGGCGCCCCCGGCCGGAGCAGCCCGTTGGCCGCGTGGGCCAGGAGATCGCGCTGGAAGGCCGGCAGCCCGAGGCACTCGTGCAGGTAGGCGTCGACCTCCACCGTCCCGGCGTCACCGCCCAGGCTGAAGTAGTCCATCCACAGCCGGCCCAGACCGACCCCGGCACCCTCGACGGCCAGGCGCAGCAGGCGGGCCTGCTGCGCGGCTCCGTCGTCGTCCACGGGGGCGCCCATCAGAGCTCGGGGTCCGGGGCGCGCTCGAGCACCCGGGAGGCGATGCGGGTCATGGGCAGGTCCAGGGCGCGGGAGGCGTGCAGCAGGGTGACGCGGGCGCTCTGCGCGTCCGTGCCGTGGCGCTCCATCAGCATCCCGGTGGCGAGGTCGATGGCCCGGCGGTCGGCCAGGGCGGCCCGGAGCGAGGCGCTGAGCCGGTTCGGCGCCTCCGGGGCCAGGGCCGAGCCCAGCAGCACGGCCGCGGCCTCGGCCAGCAGGCTCAGCACCTGCTCCTCCTGGGCGGTGAAGGCGTGCGGGGCGGCCGCGTAGACCTTCATCGCCCCCAGGGCGCGGTCCTGGCGCACCAGCGGCACGCTGAGCACCGCGCGGATCCCCGCGCCGGCGGCGGCCGCGGACCAGGCCGGCCAGCGCCGGTCCTCGGTGGTGTCCTCGACCCGCTGGGCCACCCCGGTGGCCCAGGCGCTGAGACAGGGTCCCTCCCCGAGCTCGTACTGCAGGGCGTCGGCTGCGTCCACGGACCCGCCGGTGGACCCGGTCGTCCTCCGCCGGCCGGCCTCGTCCAGGAGCGAGACCCCCGCCCCCGTCGCCCCGTCGACCAGCACGCACGCCGCCTCCGCGAGCCGCCGCGCCGCACCCGCGGCGCCGTCCTCGCTCAGCAGCATGCCGCTCAGCCGGGCGAAGACCATGCTCAGCTCGGCCATGGGGCTGTCGGTCTCCACCCGTTCCCTCCGTCCGCAGGATCCGACCGGCGCCGGGGAAACCACCGCGGCCACCGGCTCCGGTCCTGGTGCGTCCAGCGTACGCGCACGTCCCACAGGGCGCACCCGATCGCCCGTCCGGCCGCCGCGCCACGAGCGGGCCGTCCGCACGCCCTAGGATGGAGCGCATGTCCAGACCCCACGTGCGCCTGCTCGGCCAAGGCATCCGGTACCTGACGACCCTGCGCGGGGGAGGCTCCGCCTTCCCCGGCCTCGTGATGGAGAAGCTGCACCCCGGGTTCGTGGCGGAGCAGCTCGGGCGGCTGCCGCACGGGGTCGTGGTCGTCAGCGGCACCAACGGCAAGACCACCACCACCAAGATGGCCGTCCAGCTGCTGCGCTCGCAGGGGTACAAGGTCTTCACGAACCGCACCGGCTCCAACTTCGTGCGGGGCGTGGCGGCGGCCCTGCTGGGGGAGATGAGCCTCACCGGCCGGCTCGACGCCGACATCGCCGTGCTCGAGCTCGACGAGGCCCACGCGGTGCACTTCGTCAAGCAGGTCAAGCCCCGCCACGCGCTGCTGCTCAACGTCATGCGCGACCAGCTCGACCGCTTCGGGGAGATCGACACGACCCGCCGGATGCTCGCCCAGATCGCCGCGGCCACCACGGGCACCGTGGTGCTCAACCGGGAGGACCCCCGGATCGTGTCGCTGGCCGAGCACGTCCCGGACGGCACCGACGTGCGCTGGTTCGGCCTCGCGCCGCAGCTGCGCCGCATGTTCCCCTCCGACGACGACATGCGCTCCGCCGGCGGGCCCGAGGCCGAGGAGGACCACGAGCGCGAGCTCGCCCCGCGCCCGGCCGCCGAGGTGGAGCTGACCTCCTTCGCGGCGAACCGGGTGCACCTCACGGTGGGCGGCGAGGACGTCGAGGCCACCGTGGAGCTCTACGGCGTCTACAACATCTACAACGCGGCCGCGGCCCTGGCGCTGGTGCTCGCCGTCGCCGGACCGGACGCGGACCGCCCCGCGCTGGTGGACGAGCTGTCCCGCGTCACCCCGGCGTTCGGGCGCGGCGAGACCATCCACGTCGACGGCCGGCCGCTGCAGCTGCTGCTCGTGAAGAACCCCGCCGGGTTCCGCCTGTCCCTGGCCTCGGCCCGTCCCGGCGACTACGCCACCATGGTCACCATCAATGACGAGTACGCCGACGGCCGGGACGTGTCCTGGCTGTGGGACGTCGACTTCCACTCCCTGCGCGACGCCGGGGTGGACGTCGTCGGCGGCACCCGCGCGTGGGACATGGCCCTGCGCCTGGACTACGACGAGGTCCCCGTGCACGACGTCGTCCCCGACCTCGGCGACGCGCTGCGGCGCTTCGTGGCCGCCGCCGGCGACCGGCCCATGCGCGTCTTCTGCACCTACACGTCCATGCTCGAGCTGCGCCGGGAGCTGTCCCGCGTGGCCGAGGTCGCCGAGATCTGAGCGGAGCCCCCCCCCCATGACCGACCGCACCGTCCACCTCGTCCAGCTCTATCCCCGGGACATGAACATCTACGGCGACTGGGGCAACACGCTGACCCTCAAGCGCCGGCTGGAGAAGTACGGCTACGCCGTGCGGCTGTCCGACCACGACCCAGGGGACCCCTTCCCCGCCGACGCCGACCTCCTCGTGGGCGGCGGCGGCCAGGACTCCGGGCAGTTCCGCGTCCAGGAGGACCTGCAACGGATCGCCCCGGAGCTGCGCGCGATGGCCGCCGACGGCGTGCCGATGCTGGCGATCTGCGGGCTCTACCAGCTCTTCGGCCACGAGTTCCGCACCGGCGCCGGGGAGACCCTGCCCGGGATCGGGATCCTGGACGTCACCACGGTGGGCGGGCCGACGCGCCTGATCGGCAACATCGTCCTGGAGTCCCCGGAGTTCGGCACCGTGGTGGGCTACGAGAACCACTCGGGGATCACCCGGCTGGGCCCCGGGCAGGCCCCGCTCGGCACGGTGCGCAAGGGCGCCGGCAACAACGGCGAGGACGGCACGGAGGGCGCACGCGTGCACCACGTGGTGGCCTCCTACCTGCACGGGTCGATGCTGCCGAAGAACCCCGCCGTGGCCGACCACCTCATCCGGGCCGCGGTGGAGCGCCGGTTCGGGACCTTCGACGCCGAGCCGCTGGACGACACGCTCGCCGAGCGCGCCCGGGAGGTCGCCGCGGCCCGTCCGCGCTGATCCGTCCGCCCTGCACCGCTCGGGCCGGCCCGTTTCCGCCGACCCGTTCCCCTTGGCCGGTTTCCGCAGGCCCGTGTCCGCAGGCCGGTTTCCGCAGGCCGCCGGGAGCGGGCGGCGCCGCACCCGGTAGGATGGAGCAGGACTTTTCCGGTCCGTCCCGGCCTGCCGCCCGGACGGGCCGCTCCGGGACGCGGCCGGCGGTTCTCGAGCCCCGAGCACCACGTCCCGTCACGACTTCCGAGGAGGAACGCATGTCAGGTCACTCCAAGTGGGCCACCACCAAGCACAAGAAGGCCGCGATCGACGCCAAGCGCGCCAAGGCCTTCGCCAAGTACATCAAGGGCATCGAGGTGGCCGCTCGCATGGGCGGGCCCGACACCGCGGGCAACCCGGCGCTGGACCTCGCCGTGTCCAAGGCCAAGAAGAACTCGGTGCCGGTGGCCAACATCGACCGGGCGATCAAGCGCGGCGCCGGGCTGACCGGCGAGGTCGTCGACTACACCGAGATCCTCTACGAGGCCCGCGGCCCGCAGGGCACGGCCCTGTACATCGAGTGCCTCACGGACAACAAGAACCGCGCCGCCTCCGAGGTGCGCGTGGCCGTGACCCGCAACGGCGGCACGATGGCCGACTCCGGGTCCGTGGCCTTCCTCTTCGAGCGCAAGGGCGTCGTGGAGGTCACCCGCACCGACGGGCTCACGGAGGACGACGTCCTCATGGCCGTCCTGGACGCGGGCGCCGACGAGGTCGTGGAGCAGGAGGAGGTCTTCGAGGTCGTCTCCGAGGCCACCGACCTGCCCGCGATCCGCGCCGCCCTCGACGAGGCCGGGCTCGAGTACAACAACGACGACCCCCAGTTCCGCCCGAGCATGCTGGTCGAGCTGGACGCCGAGGGCGCCCGGAAGTTCGTGCGCCTCGTCGAGGCCGTGGAGGAGCTCGACGACGTGCAGAACGTCTACTCCAACGCGGACATCCCCGCCGAGGTCCTCGCCCAGCTCGACGCCGAGGACTGACCACGGCCACGCAGCGGATCCTCGGGGTGGACCCCGGACTGACGCGGTGCGGGTTCGGCCTGATCGACATGGCCGGCAACCGCACCGCGTCCTTCGTGGACGTCGGCGTGGCCGGTACGGACGCCGCCGACCCGCTCGACGTGCGCGTGCTGCGGATCTGGGAGGCCACCGAACGGTGGATCGAGCGCTACCGCCCCGACGCCCTGGCCCTGGAGCGGGTGTTCGCCCAGACCAGCGTGAACACGGTGATCGGCACCGCCCACGCCTCCGGGGCCGTCATCGCCTCGGCCGCCCGCCACGGCGTGCCGGTGGCCTGGCACACCCCGTCCGAGGTCAAGGCCGCGGTCACCGGCGAGGGGCGGGCCGACAAGGCCTCGGTGGCCCGCATGGTGGTGCGGATCCTGCGACTCGAGGAGGCGCCCCGGCCCGCCGACGCCGCCGACGCCCTGGCCATCGCCATCTGCCACGGCTGGCGCGGTGGCGGCACGGGCCTGGACGCGACGGCCCGGACCGAGACGCACCAGGGCGCCCGTCCCCTGGCCGACGCCCGCTCCGGGATGACACCGGCCCAGCGCGCCTGGGCCGAGGCGGAGCATCGTGCCAAGCGAGGCGGGCGCCGCTGAGTCGGTGTCCACTGCTAGAGTGGTCGTCATTCGTAGACCTGTTCGATCGACCGTCCTCGGCCCTCGCCGGGCACGGGAAGGAGTTGCGCGGTGATCGCGTCCATCACGGGACAGGTCGAGCACGTCGGCCTCACCACCGCCGTCGTGGCGGTGGGCGGCTTCGGCGTCCAGGTCCAGGCGACCCCCGAGACGCTGTCCGGGCTGCGGATCGGGGGAGAGGTCCGGCTCGACACGGCGTACGTGGCGCGCAAGGACGAGTCCCCGTTGCTGTTCGGCTTCCGCAGCCCCGCCGAGCGCGAGGTCTTCGAGATCATGCTCGGGGTCAGCGGCGTCGGCCCCCGCACCGCCCTGGCCGTGCTCTCCGTGCTCGGCCCGGACGATGTCCACCGCGCCATCGCGCAGGGTGACGCCAAGGCGTTCACGACCGTTCCCGGCATCGGCCCCAAGGGCGCCCGCCGGATCATGCTGGAGCTGGCCGACAAGCTGATCGTCCCCGACCGCCCCGCCCCGGCCGCCGCCGCGCCCGTGGAGCCCTGGCGGGAGCAGGTGCTGGAGGCCCTCGTGGGGCTGGGCTGGAACGAGAAGGACGCCGCCCGCGGCATCGCCGACGCCCTCGCCGGCCGCGAGGAGCTGAGCGCCTCCGGTGACGTGTCCGCCATCCTGCGCACCGTGCTCGCGTGGCTGGGCGCCGCCAAGGCCGGTGCCCGCACCGGCGCGGAGCGGGGGGCCTGAGCATGGCCCGCGAGGACGGCGCCGCCGTGAATGCCCGCGACCGGCTGGTCTCCCCGGTCGACGAGCCCGACGAGAAGCAGCTGGAGTCGGCCCTGCGCCCGGCCAACCTGGACGAGTTCGTGGGGCAGAAGCGGGTGCGCCAGCAGCTGTCCCTGGTGCTGGAGGCCTCCCGGCTGCGGGGCCGCTCCGCCGACCACGTCCTGCTCTCGGGCCCGCCCGGGCTGGGCAAGACGACCCTCGCGATGATCATCGCCGAGGAGATGGGCGCGCCCCTGCGGATCTCCTCCGGCCCGGCCATCCAGCACGCCGGCGACCTCGCGGCGATCCTGTCCTCCCTCACCGAGGGGGAGGTGCTGTTCCTCGACGAAATCCACCGCATGTCCCGGCCCGCCGAGGAGATGCTGTACATGGCCATGGAGGACTTCCGGGTGGACATCGTGGTCGGCAAGGGCGCCGGTGCCACCTCCATCCCGCTGGACCTGCCGCCCTTCACCCTGGTGGGCGCCACCACCCGGGCGGGCCTGCTCCCCGGCCCCCTGCGCGACCGCTTCGGCTTCACCGGCCACCTGGAGTTCTACTCCGTGGAGGAGCTCGAGCTGGTGCTGCGCCGCTCGGCGGGGCTGATGGACCTGGCGATGACCGCCGAGGGCTTCGCCGAGGTGGCCTCCCGGTCCCGGGGCACCCCCCGCATCGCCAACCGGCTGCTGCGCCGGGTGCGGGACTGGGCGCTCGTGCACGGCATCGACCGGATCGACGCCCGCACCTCCTCCGCCGCCCTGGACATGTACGAGGTGGACGCCCGCGGCCTCGACCGCCTGGACCGGTCGGTGCTCGAGGCGCTCGTGACGAAGTTCGGCGGGGGGCCGGTGGGCCTGTCCACGCTGGCGATCGCGGTGGGGGAGGAGACCGAGACGGTCGAGACCGTGGCCGAGCCCTACCTGGTGCGCGAGGGCCTGCTCGGGCGCACCCCCCGGGGGCGGATCGCCATGGCGGCCGCCTGGGACCACCTGGGCCTGGCCGTGCCGGAGCACGCGGCGTTCCAGGATCCCGGTCTGCGGGCGGCCTTCGGCGCGGCGGCGAGCCCGTCCGCGGACGAGGACGCCCCGCCCCTGTTCGAGGACTGATCCGCGGCCGCCGCGCGGATCCGCCGGTGGACGTCCGGGACGCTCCGGGTTCCATCACCTACCATGGGACGGACACCCACCATCGATCGAACGGAAGTCCGTGAGCTCGCTCCTCCTCACCCAGTCCCTCTCCGCCCAGGCCGCCCAGCCCACCGGAGGCGGCACCTCCTGGCTGTTGCCGCTCATGCTCGTGGCCCTCGTGCTGCTGGTCTGGCTGCCCATGCGCCGGCAGAAGAAGGCGATGGCCCAGGTCAAGGAGAAGCAGGCGGCCATGGCCCCCGGCACCGAGGTGATGACGAACTACGGCCTCTACGGCACCGTCCGCTCGATCGACCGGGACGCGAACAAGGTCGTCCTGGAGATCGCCCCGGGCACCGCCGTGACCGTGCACCTGCAGACCGTCACCACCGTCGTCGAGGAGGCGGCCCCCGCCGCCGGCACCGCGGCACCGGCCGAGCCGGAGGTGCGCGACACCGACGGCACCGGGTCCGGTCCGGTCGATCCGCTGGACGACGACTCCCGGCGCGATCCCGGACCGCGCAACGACTGATCCCCCCTTCGGGGCGACGGGCCGACCGCTGGTCGGCCCGTTCCCATGAGCAGGCCCGGGACGACCGGGCCGTGGTGCGTAAGGAAGACCATGGCACTGACCACACGCAAGACCTCCGGTGCTCCCCCCGCTCCCGGACGGGGCGGGGGGAGCACCGCGCCGGCGCGCTCCGGCGTGCGGGCCGCCCTCTCGGGCGCGCGCCGCTCCCTGATCGGGCTGCTCGTGCTGCTGGCGCTGCTGGGCGGGCTCCTCGCCTGGGGCGCGGGCACCGACCGCACCGGGTGGGGGCCCAAGCTCGCCCTCGACCTCGAGGGCGGCACCCAGATGATCCTCTCCCCGTCCCTGCAGGGGGAGGATGCCGGCCAGGAGGTCACCCCGGAGCAGCTGGACCAGGCCGTGGAGATCATCCGCCAGCGCGTGGACGGCTCCGGCGTCGCCGAGGCCGAGATCGCCACCCAGTCCGGCAGCACCATCGTGGTCTCCATGCCCGGGGTGCCTTCGGCCGAGACCCGCGAGCTGATCCAGACCTCGGCGCAGATGAACTTCCGTCCCGTGCTCACCACCGCGGCCGCCGAGCCCGTGCCCGAGGACCAGCGCGTGCCCGAGGACGAGCTGCCCGAGCCCGCCGCCGAGCCCGCCGACTCCTCCGACCCCAGCTGGATCACCCCGGAGCTGTACCGGCAGTTCGAGGAGACCGACTGCACCGCCCCGCAGTCCCCCGAGGAGCGTGAGGCCCAGGACGCCGACGCGCCCGTGGTCGCCTGCGAGCCCGAGACCGGGACCAAGTACCTCCTGGGCCCGGTGGAGATCCAGGGCACCGGGATCGAGGACGCCTCCTACGGGACCGCGCAGAACTCCCAGGGGGCGTCCCTGAACCAGTTCGCCGTGAACCTGCAGTTCGGACCGGACGCCACCGAGCGCTTCCAGCAGCTCTCGGAGCGCCTCTACGGCATCGGCCAGTCCACCCCCGAGGACCCTCGCAGCCAGTTCGCCATCCTGCTGGACGGCCAGGTGGTCTCCGCCCCCCAGATGAACGCGGTGATCTCGGACGGACAGGCGCAGATCACGGGCAGCTTCACCGAGGACCAGGCCCGCTTCCTCGCCGAGCAGCTGAAGTACGGGGCGCTGCCGATGAGCTTCGAGATCCAGTCCGAGCAGCAGATCTCCGCGACCCTGGGCGCCGACCAGCTGCGGATGGGCATCATCGCCGGGATCATCGGTCTGGTGCTGGTGTGCGTGTACTCCCTCTTCCAGTACCGGCTGCTGGGGCTCGTGACCATCAGCTCGCTCGTGGTCGCGGGCGTGCTCACCTGGCTGGCCATCACCCTGCTGGGCTGGTCGGCGAACTACCGGCTCTCCCTGGCCGGCGTCGCGGGCCTGATCGTGGCGATCGGCCAGACCGCCGACTCCTTCATCGTCTACTTCGAGCGCATCCGCGACGAGATCCGCAGCGGCCGCTCCATCCCCGCGGCGGTCGACCACGGCTGGCGGCGGGCCCGGCAGACCGTGCTCGCGTCGAAGGCCGTGAACCTGCTGGCCGCCGTGGTGCTGTACTTCGTGGCGGTGGGCAACGTGCGCGGCTTCGCCTTCACCCTCGGGCTGACCGCGATCGCGGACCTGCTCGTGGTCTTCCTGTTCACCCACCCCGTGATGGTGCTGCTCGCGCGCACCCGCTACTTCGGCGGCGGCGGCAGGCACTCGGGGCTGAACCCGGAGGCCCTCGACGCGGTGCCCCTGTACCGCGGCGCCGGGCGGCTGCGCGAGCCGGGCACCGGCGACGGGCTGACCATCGCCGAGCGGCGCCGCCGCGCGGCGGAGGAGGTCCCGCCGGACCGGCCCGGCGAGCCCGCACCGCAGGACGCCCCGGTCGGCGCGTCGTCGTCGGCCCGCACCCCCGAGGAGAACGCCTGATGTCCCGGTTCGCTGATTTCGGCAACGCCCTGCACAGCGGGCGCACCTCCTACCCCTTCGTGGGGCGGGCGAAGCTGTGGCTGGCGATCGCCGCCGCCCTCGTGGGGCTCTCCCTGCTGGTGCCCGTGGCCAAGGGTGGGTTCAACCTCGGCATCGACTTCACCGGCGGCTCCGAGTTCACCGTCTCCGCGGTGGCCGACCCGGAGGTGGCGACCGGCCGCGAGGCCGTCGCGGCGTCCTCGGACGCCGCGGAGGTCGAGGTCACCAACATCGCCCCCGGCACCGTCCGGGTGCAGACCGAGCAGCTCGACGACGACGAGACCCTCGCGGTCAAGGACGCCCTGGTCGAGGCCTACGGCGTGAGCGAGGACGAGGTCACCTCCACGTTCGTGGGACCGACGTGGGGCGCCGGCGTGACCCAGCAGGCGCTGCAGGGGCTCGTCGCGTTCGTGGTGCTGGCGACCGTGCTGATGGCCCTGTACTTCCGCACCTGGAAGATGTCCGTCTCGGCGATCGCGGGGATGATCGCGACCGTGGCGATCACCGCCGGGGTCTACTCCCTCGTGGGCTTCGAGGTCACCCCCTCCGCGGTCATCGGCTTCCTCACGGTGCTCAGCTACTCCCTCTACGACTCCGTGGTGGTCTTCGACAAGGTCCGGGAGAACACCGAGGGCCTGCTCGACGGCACGGCCCCGCCCGAACGGTCGGGGCGGCGGTTCTCCGACCAGGTGAACCTCGCCGTGAACCAGACCCTGGTGCGCTCCATCAACACCTCGGTGGTGGGCATCCTGCCCGTCGGCTCGATCCTGTTCATCGGCTGGCTCGTGCTCGGCGCGGGCACCCTCAAGGACCTGTCGCTGTCGCTGTTCGTCGGCATCATCGTGGGCACCGTCGCGACCCTGTTCGTGGCCTCGCCGATGTACGCCCTGCTGCGCTCCCGGGACGCGGACGTGCGCCAGCAGGAGGCGCGGGTGGGCGCCCGGGCCGAACGTGCCGCCGAGGAGGCCGCGGCGCACTAGACTGAGGTCCACCGCAGGGCGGACCGCGCAGCCGCGACCCGCCGCACAGCAGCACACGTCAGCTCGACGACCGGGGCGGCGGCCGCACGGCCGCCGCCCCGGTCGCATCGATGGGAAGGGAGCTACGGTCATGAGCTCGTCCGACGACGGGGTCGTCCCCGCCGGCCAGGGCACCGCCCCGACACCGCCGCGCCGCTCGGACATGGCCGGCACGCACTACGTCGTGCCCGCCTCCCGGCCGCTGCAGGGCCGGGCCGTGTTCCCGGGCCGCAGCGACCGCACCCGCTCCAGCCTGTCCTACCTCTCCGGCCGGCCGATGGACCACTCGCCGATCCTGGAGCCGCTGCTGCACACCGTGCGCGCCACCCACCCGGAGGAGGACATCGAGGTCCTGGCGCGCGCGTTCAAGGTCGCGGAGAAGTGCCACGAGGGGCAGAAGCGCAAGAGCGGGGACCCCTACATCACCCACCCCGTGGCCGTGACCACGATCCTCGCCGAGCTGGGCATGACGGGGGCCACCCTGGTCGCCGCGCTGCTGCACGACACGGTCGAGGACACCGACTACACGCTCGAGCAGCTGCGCGCGGAGTTCGGCGACGAGGTGGCCGCGCTCGTCGACGGCGTGACGAAGCTGGACAAGGTCCAGTACGGGGACGCCGCGCAGGCCGAGACGGTGCGCAAGATGATCGTGGCGATGGCCAAGGACATCCGCGTGCTCGTCATCAAGCTCGCCGACCGGTTGCACAACGCCCGCACGTGGCGCTTCGTCTCCCAGTCCTCCTCCTCGAAGAAGGCGCGGGAGACCCTGGAGATCTTCGCCCCGCTGGCCCACCGGCTGGGCATGAACACCATCAAGTGGGAGCTCGAGGACCTGGCCTTCGCGGCGCTGTACCCCAAGGTCTACGAGGAGATCGTGCGGATGGTGGGGGAGCGCCAGCCCCAGCGCGAGCGCTCCCTGGCCAAGATCCGGGAGCGGATCGCCCTGGACCTCTCCGAGGCGGGGATCGAGGCGACCATCACGGGCCGTCCCAAGCACTACTACTCGATCTACCAGAAGATGATCGTGCGCGGGAAGGACTTCGACGAGATCCAGGACCTGCAGGCGGTCCGGGTGCTCGTGAACACGGTGCGGGAGTGCTACGCGGCGCTGGGCGCGCTGCACGCGCGGTGGCGGCCGCTGCCGGGGCGGTTCAAGGACTACATCGCCATGCCGAAGTTCAACATGTACCAGTCCCTGCACACCACGGTGATCGGCCCGGACGGGCGGCCGGTGGAGATCCAGATCCGCACCCACGAGATGCACCGGCGCGCGGAGTACGGCGTGGCCGCCCACTGGAAGTACAAGGACCAGGCCAACCAGGCGAACTCCGCCACGCCCAAGGCGCAGGAGGGGGACCTCGCGTGGCTGAGCTCCCTGGTCTCCTGGCAGGAGGAGACGCAGGACTCCTCCGAGTTCCTCGACTCCCTGCGCTACCAGATCAACACCTCCGAGGTGTACGTCTTCACGCCCAAGGGCGAGGTCATGGCCCTGCCGGCGGGCTCCACGCCGGTGGACTTCGCCTACGCGGTGCACACCGAGGTGGGGCACAAGACCATCGGCGCCCGGGTCAACGGCAAGCTCGTGCCGCTGTCCTCGGAGCTGCAGCACGGGGACTGGGTGGAGGTGCTCACCTCCAAGTCGGAGCACGCCGGGCCCTCCCAGGACTGGCTGAAGTTCGTGAAGTCCCCGCGGGCGCGCAACAAGATCCGGCAGTGGTTCTCCAAGGAGCGCCGCGAGGAGGCCATCGAGAAGGGCAAGGACGCCCTCACCCGCGCCCTGCGCAAGCACCACCTGCCGCTGCAGCGCACCCTGACCCAGGAGTCCCTGCTGGCGGTGGCCCAGGACTTCCACCGCACCGACATCAGCTCCCTCTACGAGGCCATCGGCTCGGACGTGGTCAGTGCCCAGGACGTGGTGGAGAAGATCGTCGGCAACCTGGGCGGGGCCGACGGCGCGGAGGAGGACTTCGCGGAGACGACCATCGCCACCCAGCCGGTGCGCCCGCGCGTGTCCGACTCCGGGGTCGTGGTCAAGGGCGCCACGGACGTCTACGTCAAGCTCGCCCGCTGCTGCACGCCCGTGCCGCCGGACGAGATCATGGGCTTCGTCACCCGGGGCGCCGGCATCTCGGTGCACCGCAAGGACTGCGTCAACATGCTGGCGCTGACCTCCACCGAGCGGGTGGTGGAGGTGGAGTGGGCCCCGACGCAGTCCAGCGTGTTCCTGGTGGAGATCCAGGTGGAGGCCCTCGACCGGAAGTCCCTGCTCTCGGACGTCACCCGGGTGCTCTCGGAGAACCACGTCAACATCCTCGCCGCCTCGGTGCACACCTCCAAGGCCCGGCTGGCCATCTCCCGCTTCGCCTTCGAGATGGGCGACCCGCGCTATCTGGACCACGTGCTCAACCAGGTCCGCCGGATCGACGGGGTCTACGACGTCTACCGCACTTCCGGCAACCGGCCCATCTCGGAGCCGTCCTCCCGCTGAGCCGGTGGCACCGGCGCCGCCGCCGGCGTCCGGGCCCCGGGCGGTGCACCGGGGGGCAGGGCGCCGGCGCGGTGGCTCGGGCCGGACTCGGCGGGCCGGGCGCGGGCGGTGCCGGGGCGGGGTCACTGCACGGGCCGGCCGATCGCGCGGGCGGCGCGGCGTACCCGCAGCAGCGCCGCCTGCCGTCCGGGCATCCGCTCGAAGCTCTCGAGCGCGGCCTGCACCAGCGGCGGCGGGCAGTGCAGGTGCGGGGCGTGCATCAGCCGTTCCAGGGCCGCCAGCCCCTCCCGCCCGGGGACGTGCAGGGCGAGGTCCACGGCCGTGCGCAGCGGCGTGGTGACCCGCACGGGCCCGGCGTCGTGCACGTCGTAGCCGCCCAGGGTGACCTGGTGCAGCGCCATTCCGTCCGGCACCGGGGACATCGTGGTGCGCCGCAGCTTGTCCAGCAGCACCGGGAGCACGGTGGGGCGCGGGGCGCAGTCGTAGAACCACGCCGCGGAGAGCCGACCGAGCACCCCGCGGCCCAGCAGGTGCGGGGGCAGCTGCGCCTCCAGGGCCGCGAGCTTCACCGCCCGCGTCACCGGGCGCCCGCGCAGCACGTGGGCCTCCAGCACCACGGGCACGAGCACCCCGTCGGTCACGAGGGCGGAGAGCTCGGCGCGGGAGAAGGGCCGGCCCGGCAGCAGCAGGGTGTCGGGGGTCCAGGGCGGGTCGTGCATGGGGCCAGCCTCGCCGACGGCCCGGGCACGGGGAAGGCCCCGGGCCGGTGCTGTGGACAGCACGGGCCCGGGGCCTCCCGGGTGCCGCCGGCGACCGGCGCGGGCGTTTCGGCGCCCGTGGTCCCAGCGCCGGTGGGGTCAGCGCAGTTCGGCGGCGGAGCGGCGCAGGGTCTCCAGCCACTGCCGGCTGGTGGCGAGCTCGCCCTCCAGCTTGGCCGCGCGCCGGGTGTCCCCGGCGGCCTGCGCCCTGGCCAGGGCGGCCTCCTGGTCCTCGATCTTGGTCTCGAGCTGGGTGAGCATCGAGTTGGAGCGGGCCTTCGTCTCGGGGTTGGAGCGCTGCCACTTCTCGTCCTCGGCCTGGCGCACGGCGTCCTCGACGGTGCGCAGCTCGGCCTCCACCCGGCGCATGTGGGCGCGCGGGACCTTCCCGGCCTGCTCCCACCGGTCCAGGATGTCGCCGAGGGCGCGCTTGGCGGCCTTGAGGTCCGTGACGGGCAGCAGGGCCTTGGCCTCGGCGAGCAGCTGCTCCTTCACCACCAGGTTGCCCTCGAACTCCTCGTCGATCCGGTCGTTGTCGGCCTTGCGCGCCTCGAAGAACTTGTCCTGGGCGGCGCGGAAGCGGGCCCACAGGGCGTCGTCGTCCTTCTTCGACGCCCGCTTGGACTCCTTCCACCGGTCCATGAGCCGGCGGTACTCCGCGGCCGTGGCGCCCCAGTCTGTGGAGCCGGAGAGGGCCTCGGCCTCGGCGATGAGGGCCTCCTTGGCCTTCTTGGCCTCGGCGTTGTCGGCGTCGAGCTGCGAGAAGAACGCGCGGCGGTGGCGGTCGAAGGTGGTGCGGGCGGTGCGGAACCGCTTCCACAGGGCGTCCTCCGCGGCCCGGCCCAGCCGGATGCCGGACTTCTGGTGGGCCTTCCACTGGTCGAACAGCTCGGCCATCCGGGCGGAGGACTGCTTCCACTGGGTGCGCTGCGGGTCCTGGGCGGCGATCTGCTCCGCCTCCGCGACGATCGCCTCGCGCGCCGCGACGTTCTGCGCGCGCTGGGCCTCGTGGGCGGCCCGCTCGGCCGCCTCGAGCTCGCGGATCGCCGGGCGCAGGGCCTCGAGCCGGCCCTCGAGGCCGCGGATGTCCCCGAGCATGTTGCGCTGGCCCACCTGCTCGGCGAGGTGGTCGACCGTGGTCTGCATGTCCGCCGACGGGGCGCCGGCGGAGACCCGCTGCTCGAGCAGGGCGACCTGCGCCTCGACGTCGTCGTACTTGCGGGCGAAGTAGCCCAGCGCCTCGTCCTCCGTGGCGTCGGGGAACTGTCCGCACAGCACCTCCTCGCCGTCCACGACGACGTAGACGTGCCCGTCCTCGGTCACCCGCCCGTAGGCGCGGGCCCGGGCCACGGACTCCGGCGAGGCCAGGGCGGGAGCCGCCGCCGGCTGGGCGGCCACGGGCTGCGCGGCGCTCGGCTGGACGGCCGCCGGGCCGGCGGCGGGGGCCGCCGGGACCGCGGGGCGGGACGCTCCGGGCTTCGGGGCGCCGGGCTTCGCAGCACCGGGCTTCGGCACGCCGGGCCTCGGCGCGGCTCCCGGGCCGGGAACGGGGCGGGGGGTGGGCTGGTCGTCGGATTCGAGACGTTCTGTCACCGCTACAACTCTTTCGCTCTCGCCGGACCGGCACCGGGATCGGGTCCGGCGCCGTCGCCCGGCCTCGGACAATCGTCCTGTCCATACTACCGAGGCGGCGCCCTCCCCACGGCGGCCCGGGAACCCGTCCCGGGACCCGCCGCGCCGCCCGACCCGGGGGCCGTGCGGGGCCGGTGCGCCGGGCGGTGCTTTGGGCCGTGCTTTGGGCCGTGCTTTGGGCCGTGCGGGGGCGGCTCTCTAGGATGAGGGCGGAACTCGTCCGGCCCGCACGGCCTGCACGGTCCGCCGCCCACCACCGTCCCACCCGAGGAGCACCTCCCCATGGCCCGCAAGACCTCCCTGTCCGGTTTCCCCGAATGGCTGCCGGAGGAGCGTCTGGTCGAGCTGCACGTCCTGGACGTGCTGCGGGAGACCTTCGAGCTGCACGGCTTCTCCTCCATCGAGACCCGGGCGGTGGAGACGGTCGGGCAGCTGCTGCGCAAGGGGGAGATCGACAAGGAGGTCTACGTCGTCTCGCGCCTGCAGGAGGACGAGGACGCCCCGGAGAAGGACGACGCCCGCCTGGCCCTGCACTTCGACCTCACCGTGCCCTTCGCCCGGTACGTGGTGGAGAACGGCGGGCACCTCACCTTCCCCTTCCGCCGCTACCAGATGCAGAAGGTCTGGCGCGGCGAGCGCCCGCAGGAGGGCCGCGCCCGGGAGTTCACCCAGGCGGACATCGACGTGGTCGGCGACGGCGCCCTGCCGTTCCGCTACGACGTGGAGCTGGCGCTGGTGATGATCGACGCGCTGTCGAAGCTGCCGATCCCGCCGTTCGTGCTGCGGGTCAACAACCGCAAGCTGGCCGAGGGGTTCTACCGCGGCATCGGCCTGCAGGACACGGCCGGCGTGCTGCGCAACATCGACAAGCTCGAGAAGATCGGGCCCGAGAAGGTCGCCCAGGCCCTCTGCGACGAGCTCGGGGCGTCCCCCGAGCAGGCCCGGGCCGCGCTGCAGCTGGCGTCCATCCGCACCGAGGACACCTCCTTCGTGGAGCAGGTCCGCGCTCTCGGGGTGAACACGCAGCTGCTCGAGGAGGGGCTGCAGGAGCTCGCGGAGGTGGTGGGCGAGGCCTCCCGCCGGGCCCCCGGGACGGTGGTGGCCGACCTGTCCATCGCCCGCGGCCTGGACTACTACACGGGCACCGTCTACGAGACCGTGCTGGTGGGCCACGAGCAGCTGGGCTCCGTCTGCTCCGGCGGGCGCTACGAGTCCCTGGCGTCCACGGGCAAGAAGACCTATCCCGGGGTGGGCCTGTCCGTGGGCGTCACCCGCCTGGTCTCCCGCATCCTCTCCCAGGGCATGGCCGAGGCCTCCCGGAAGGTCCCCACCGCGGTGCTGGTCTCGCTCGTGGACGAGGAGTCCTGGTCGCAGGCCCAGGACGTGGCCGGGCAGCTGCGCGCCCGCGGTGTCGCGTGCGAGGTCTCGGCCAGCGCCGCGAAGTTCGGCAAGCAGATCCGCTACGCCGAGCGCCGCGGCATCCCCTTCGTGTGGTTCACGGTCCGCGCCGAGGACGGGACCCTCAGCCACGAGGTCAAGGACATCCGCTCCGGTGAGCAGTTCAGCGCCGACCCCGCCACCTGGACCCCGCCGGCCGAGGACCTGCGCCCGGTGGTGCGCTCCGCCGGAGCCTGACCGCCCCCGGTCCGTCCGGCTCCCGCCGAGTCCCCACGTCCCGGTTGTCGGGGTCGCTGAGTCCCCATCTGCGAGTTGTTTGGGCCGCCGAGTCCCCAATCTTGTCTCGTTTCCCCAGTCATTACCCTGGGGAAACGCCGTGGGATTGGGGACTCGGCGGCGGTGGCGGGCAGTGAACGGGCCGTGGGTGAGACGTGGGGCGGTGGTGGGAGGCTGTGGGCAGGACGGGGCAGGACAGGACCGGGCGGGACAGATCGGGACAGGACCGGGCGGGACAGGACCGGGCGGGGCAGAGCGGGACAGGACCGGGCGGGACAGGACCGGGCGGGGCAGAGCGGGACAGGACCGGGCGGGACAGGGGCGGTGCGGGTCCTGGGTCGCGGGGGCGCGTGTCAGGGGCGGGGTCAGTGCCGCCGGGACACGGCCAGGGCGCGGCCTGTCAGACCCACCGCGAACACCCCGAGCATCGTCAGCACCGAGGTCGCCGGGAGCGTGAAGGCCAGCAGCAGGCAGCCGGCCAGGCCCAGGGCGTTGACGGCCCGCGGGGCCCAGCCGGGGCGCTCGGTCAGCGTGAGCGCGGAGAGGTTCGCCAGGGCGTAGTAGACGAGCACCCCGAAGCTGGAGAACCCGATCACGGTGCGCACGTCCCCGGCGAGCACGAGCACCACCACGACCCCGGCCACGGCCAGCTCCGCGGCCCACGGCGCCCGGTGCCGCTGGGACACCGCGCCCAGCCGGCCAGGCAGGTCCCGCTGCCGGGCCATGGCCAGCACCGTGCGCGAGATCCCGGCGACCAGGGCCAGCAGCGCCCCCAGCGTGGCCAGGGCCGCGGCGGCGGTGACCAGCACGGCGCCGGCGGTCGTGGCCCCTTCGGACCATCCCGCGTGCTCGACCACCGTGAGCAGCGGCGCGGTCGCCGCAGCGAGCCGGTCCACCCCGAGGAACCGGAGCAGGCCCAGCCCCAGCGCCGCGTAGAGCAGCAGGGTGAGCGCCAGGGCGCCGAGCACCGCCCGGGGGATGGTCCGGGCCGGGTCCCGGACCTCCTCGCCCAGGGTCGCCACGCGGGCGTAGCCGGCGAAGGCGAAGAAGAGGGTCCCCGCCGCGGGCAGCACGCCCCACCCGCTGCCCTCCCACCCGGGCGCCGCGCCGGCCGCCGGGCCCGGCACGGTGTACAGCAGCACCGTCACGGCCAGCAGCACGGCCAGGACGGGGACGACCAGCAGTTTCGTCAGCCGGGCGGTGCGGCTCACCCCGCCGAGGTTCACCGCCGTGAGGCCCAGGACGGCGACGACGGCGAGCAGCCGCGCCCCGGCGTCGCCGGCCCCCAGCAGCTCGGCGGCGTACAGGCCGAAGGTCAGGGACATGGCCGCCGCGGAGGCGGTCTTGCCGGTGACGAAGCCCCACCCGGCCACGAAGCCCGGCCAGGGACCGAGCTGCCGGTTCGCGTAGAGGTAGGTCCCGCCCGAGGCGGGGTGCACGGCCGCCAGCTGGGCGGTGGACGTCGCGTTGCACCAGGCGACCACCGCCGCGAGCAGCAGGGCCGCGGGCAGCCACGGCCCGGCGTGGGCGGCGGCCGGGGCGAAGGCCACGAACACCCCCGCCCCGACCATGGAGCCCACCCCGATCACGGTGGCGTCGAAGGTGCCCAGCCGGCGGGCGAGGGCCGGGTGGCCGGGGGCGCTGCTCATGGGTGGTCCTGTCGTCGTCCTGGGGCCCGGAGGGCGGGCTGTAAACTCGTTCCCGAACGAGAGTAGGGGCACCGGGTGAATCCCGGGGAAACGCGCGATCCGCGCTGCCCCGTCCGGACCTCCCGAACAACG
Organism: Kocuria sediminis; assembly: GCF_009735315.1. Classification (NCBI taxonomy): domain Bacteria; kingdom Bacillati; phylum Actinomycetota; class Actinomycetes; order Micrococcales; family Micrococcaceae; genus Kocuria; species Kocuria sediminis. The sequence goes on along the minus strand of NZ_WOGU01000004.1, from coordinate 162,669 downwards.
AAGGGTTTTTGAGTGCTGCGCACACACAACCTCGGCGAGCTGCGCGCCGAGCACATCGGAGAGACCGTCACGTTGGCCGGCTGGGTCGGCCGGCGCCGCGACCACGGAGGGGTGGCCTTCCTGGATCTACGCGACGCCTCCGGGGTCGCGCAGATCGTGGTGCGCGACGAGGCGGACTTCCACCACCTGCGCAACGAGTTCGTCCTCCAGATCACCGGCGCCGTGGAGCGCCGCCCCGAGGGCAACGAGAACCCGGCCCTGGCCACCGGCGAGGTCGAGGTCATCGCCGAGACCGTGACCGTGCTCAACACCGCCGCCGCGCTGCCCTTCCAGATCGACGAGCACGTGGAGGTCGGTGAGGACGCCCGCCTGCGGCACCGCTACCTGGACCTGCGCCGGCCCGAGCCGGCCCGCATCATGCGGCTGCGCTCCGACGCCAACCGGGTGGCCCGCGAGCTGCTGCACGAGGACGGGTTCACGGAGGTGGAGACGCCCACGCTGACCCGCTCCACCCCCGAGGGCGCCCGCGACTTCCTGGTGCCGGCCCGGCTGGCCCCCGGCTCCTGGTACGCCCTGCCGCAGTCCCCGCAGCTGTTCAAGCAGCTGCTGCAGGTCGGCGGGATCGAGAAGTACTACCAGATCGCCCGCTGCTACCGGGACGAGGACTTCCGCGCCGACCGTCAGCCCGAGTTCACCCAGCTCGACATCGAGGCCTCCTTCGTGGAGCAGGACGACGTCATCGCCCTGGGCGAGCGCATCGTGGCCGCCCTGTGGCGGCTCATCGGGGTGGAGATCCCCACCCCGATCCGCCGGATGACCTACGCCGAGGCGATGGCGAAGTACGGCTCGGACAAGCCGGACCTGCGCTTCGGCCTGGAGCTCACCGAACTCACCGAGTACTTCCAGGACACCACCTTCCGCGTCTTCAAGGCTCCCTACGTGGGCGCGGTGGTCATGCCCGGCGGGGCCTCCCAGCCGCGCCGCACCCTGGACGCCTGGCAGGAGTGGGCCAAGCAGCGCGGCGCCAAGGGCCTGGCCTACGTGCTCGTCGGGGAGGACGGCACGCTGACCGGTCCCGTGGCCAAGAACATCACCGAGGCCGAGCGGGAGGGCCTGGCCGCCGCGACCGGCGCGCAGCCCGGGGACTGCATCTTCTTCGCCGCCGGCGAGAAGAAGTCCTCCCGGGCCCTGCTGGGTGCGGCGCGCGTGGAGATCGGCCACCGCACCGGGCTGATCGACGAGGACGCCTGGGCGTTCGTGTGGATCGTGGACGCACCCCTGTTCGAGTCGGCCGCCGAGGCCGTGGAGTCCGGCGACGTCGCCGTGGGCGCCGGCCAGTGGACCGCCGTGCACCACGCGTTCACCTCGCCCAAGCCCGAGTTCCTGGAGACCTTCGACCAGGACCCGGAGCACGCCCTGGCCTACGCCTACGACATCGTGTGCAACGGCAACGAGATCGGCGGCGGTTCGATCCGCATCCACCGGCAGGACGTCCAGCGGCGGGTCTTCGAGGTCATGGGCATCGGCCGCGAGGAGGCGGACGAGAAGTTCGGCTTCCTGCTCGAGGGCTTCAAGTACGGCGCGCCCCCGCACGGCGGCATCGCCTTCGGCTGGGACCGCGTGGTCGCCCTGCTGGCCGGCACCGACTCCATTCGCGAGGTCATCGCGTTCCCGAAGACCGGCAACGGCTACGACCCGCTGACGGCCGCCCCGGCGCCAATCACCGCGCAGCAGCGCAAGGAGGCCGGGGTCGACGCCAAGCCCGAGCCCAAGGCCGCGCCCCAGGGCAGGCAGGCCGAGGGCAAGCAGGCCGAGGGCAAGCAGGCGGGGGCCGAGCAGGCCGACGGCCGCGTGTCCGGCACGCGGCCGGTCGAGGACGTGCGGGCGGCACAGGACGTCACGGAGCAGGCCACCGGCGGCGGATTCGGCTCCGCGGCCACGTCCGCGCAGTAGGCTACGGCTCACCGGAGGGCCGGACCCCGTCCTTCCGGACGGGGCCCGGCCCTCGCCGTGCGGCCCGGACCCCGCCGCTGCGACCGAGGGGGATGCCGTGACCCGAGACCCTGCCGCCGCCCGCGCCGCCTTCCTCGAGGCCGGGACGTGGTTCGCCGAGCTCGTCCAGGAGCTGCGACCGCACCACTGGACCCGGCCCGCGCTGGGCACCTGGGACGTCCGCGGCCTCGTGGGCCACACCCACCGGGCCCTGGTCACCCTCGCCGACTACCTGGGCACCCCGGCCGAGGAGGCGGTGTGCACCACGACCGGGCAGTACTACGCCCTGTCCGCCGCGGCCACGGATCCCGCGGCGGTCGCCGCGCGGGGCACGGCCGCCGGCCAGGAGCTGGGCCGGCACCCGGGGTCCACGGTCCGGGCGTCCCTGGAGCGGGCCCGCCAGGCGCTGGCCCGGGTGCCCGTGGAGCAGGACCCGGTGATCCGCACCGTGGTCGGCGGCACACGGCTCGGCGCCTACGTGCCCACGCGCACCTTCGAACTGGCCGTCCACGGCCTGGACGTCGCCGCGGCCTGCGGCCTGGACCGCCGGCCCCCGGAGGCCGTGCTGGCCGACGCCGGGCACACCGCGATCGAGATCGCGGCACCGGCCGGACGGCTGCCCGAGGTGCTGGTGGCGCTCACGGGCCGACGGGGGCTGCCGCGGGGCTTCACCGTGCTGCCCTGAACCCGGTGCTGCGCCGAGCCCGGTGCTGCGCCGAGCCTGCTGCTGCGCCGAGCCTGCTGCTGCGCCGTGCCGGTCAGTTGCGCAGGCTCTCCAGGTGCGGGGCGCGCTCGTGCGCGCCGGGCAGCGGCGCGCGGCCACGGCCCAGGAGGAACCACAGCGGCACCACCAGCAGCACGAGGACCGCGCCCGCCCAGACCCAGGCGGCCGAGAGCACGTACTCCAGGCCGGTCAGCACCAGGGCCACGGCCATCAGCGCGGCCCCGGCCGCTCCGAGGAGGCGGGCGCCCGTCGTGCGCGCGAGCTTGGCGGTGGCCGCGCAGGCCAGCCCGTAGTACAGCGCCACGAGCACCGAGATCACCCCGACCGTGTCGTCGAAGAGCGGGCCCGAGAACGTCATCCAGGCCGCGGCCACGGCCGCGGTGGTCCACGTCGCGAAGGACAGGGACAGGAACCGCCGGGGCAGGTGCCCGCCGCGCGCCATCGACATCAGACCGCGCGAGGTGGGGATCATGGTGGTCCCGATCGAGGCGGCCGCCGAGACCGCCACGAGCCCGGCCAGCAGCGGCGAGCCCACCGAGGCCCCGGGCACGTAGGACCAGCCGATGACGGCGTAGACGGCGGCCACCACCGTCAGCGCGATCCACGCCGAGACGCGCGGCGCGCGCTGGGTGGTGGACTCCTCGGTGAGGGAGAACGTCGAGTCCCAGCCCCAGTACAGGAACAGGGCCAGGAGCAGGGCGGCGGCCACGTTGCCCGCCGTGAGCTCCCCACCGGCCAGGGCGGCGGTGTAGAACCCGCTCCACTCGCCCCCGCCCTCGGCCGCGCCCTCGACGACGGGCGCCGTGCGCGTGGCCCACACCAGGACCCCCACGCCGGCCAGCTGCAGGGCGGCGAAGACGGCCTGCACCGCGGCGGAGACACGGATCCCGGTCGAGGAGATCGCCGCGAAGACCGCCATGAGCGCCGCGGCCACCGCGGTGACGACCCAGGGGCCCGGCTCGGCGCCCAGGACGAAGAGCGCCGAGTCGGCCGTGACCCAGGCCAGGGAGGCGAGCACGAGGGTCGCGGAGAGCCACAGTCCCCACCCGCCCAGGAAGCCCACGAACGCCCCGTAGGCCTCCCGGGCCCAGCGGTAGACGGTGCCCTGGTCCTCGTAGAGCTCGTCCAGCCGGGCGAAGCAGACGGAGACGACGGCCATCGGGACCACCGCGGCCACCAGCACCACCGGGGTCCACCGGCCCACCAGGGCGTGCATGAGCCCGAGGGTCACCACCACGGAGTACAGCGGGGCGATCGAGGTCGCGCCGATCACGGCGGAGGTGGCCGTGGAGATGGACCGGGGGAGCAGGTGGGCGGTCACAGCAGGCCCTTCTTGTCGATGATGTTGGGCACGAAGCGGCACCAGTAGTCGGTGAGCGGGCCGTCGGACTCGCGGATGCCGATGCCGGCGGCCCCGTCGTCGCCGACCACCCAGGAGCCCACCACCGGGTGGTTGGGCGCCCCGTCCGAGCCGGGGAAGTTCCGCAGCGGCACGTAGGCCTGCCACACGTCCATCGGGGAGTCGTGGGGGCGCGCGGAACGCACGTGCACGTCCCGGGCGCGGATCTCGATCCCGTCGCCCTCGCGGCCGAAGATGGGCTTGCGCACCCACTCCGCCAGTCCCTGGGGCCCGTCCGTGTAGGCGGGCAGCAGCAGGGGGTGGTCCGGGAAGCACCGCCACAGCGCCACGAGCAGCAGCTTGGTGGAGCAGAACATCTTCCAGGCCGGCTCGTACCAGTGGTGCATCAGCAGCGGGTCGTGCAGCACGAAGCCGCCCGGCTCGTCGTCGACCATCACCTCCCACGGGTGCAGGGCGAAGAGCTCCTCGATGGCGGAGACCACCGTGGGGTCGTCGACGTCCCCGGAGGCGTGCACCCAGGAGTGGGAGCGGGTGTCGAAGCGCACGTCCTCCACGGGCAGCAGGACCGTGCGGTACCCGGCCTCCGCGGCGGTCGCGGCGAGCACCGCCGCGTTCGCGGCGTCCTCCCCGCTCTCCTCCGCCCGGGTGTAGGCCACGTGCAGGGTCTTGGAGGCCGACGACGGCAGCCGCTGCCGCCAGCGCTGCACGAGCATCGGCCACAGGCCGTTGAGCTGGTCGAACTGCGCGTGCTCCTCGCCGAGCCCCGGGTGCAGCGCCTCCACGCGGGACCACTGGCACACGGCGCCCTCCACCAGGCCGGTGGGGGTGTCGCCGTTGAACTCGAGCATCTTCGCCGGGCCGGTGCCGTCCCAGGCCAGGTCGAAGCGGCCGTAGATCGAGGGCTCGCGCAGGCTCAGGGAGTGCTGGGCGAGCTCGAACGCGGCTTCGGAGAGCCCGAGGGTGCCCAGTGCGCCGGTGGCCATGTAGCGGGCGGCCTCCAGCGTCATCCGGTACAGCTCGTCGGTGGCGGACTCCAGCTCCACCACCTCGTCCGGGGACAGGACGTAGGCGGCGGTCTCGTTCCAGTAGGAGAACCGGGTGCCGTCCGGGCGCTCGGTGAAGGCGTAGGTGAGGCCCTCCTCGTGCACGGTCCGCTCCCACCCGGGCCGGGGCGGGAGCCCGTCGACGCGCCGCATCAGGAGCCCCAGCCGCTCGAGGAGCCGCCGAAGCCCTTCGACACCCCGGACCGGCCCACGGAGGTCCCGGACGGGGCGAAGCCCCGGGCCACGGTGGCGGAGGCCGGTGGGCGGGTGGTCGTGAACCCGGAGGAGCGCGGCACCGGGGAGCCCACCGGCGGCACGGCGAAGGAGCGGCCGGCGTTGAGGAACAGGAACATGGGGACGAACGAGCCGCGCGGGCGCCCGTCGTCGTCGCACTCGTCGTCGTCCACGCGCACGTCCTCACCCGTCTCCGGGTCCTGCTGCACGCAGATCTGGGCGTAGTCGGCGTCGACCTCCTGCGCGTCCTCGCCGCAGCCGGTGAGCGTGACGACGAGGGCACCGATCGAGGCGGCGCTCATGATGCGGGTCGTGGGGCGTGGTGACACGGCAGGTCCTCGGGTCTCGGGTCGTCGGGGCGGCCGGGAGCCGTCCACCCTCCCATCCTCGGGCACGCGGGCCCCCGCTGTCGCGCGGCCGCGCCGCTGCCGTCGGTGCGGGCCCGGGTGCGGGTCCTGGTGCGCACCCGGTGCGGGCGGCGGAACGGGCCGGGCGCGGCGCCGTCCCGGGACGCCGGCCCGGGACGCCGACTCAGGGCAGCGAGGCGGCGGCGGCGGTGTAGGCCACGCCGATCAGCACGCCGATCAGCGCCCCGACCGCCGTCTGCGCCACGGTGTGGTCGCCGGTGCGCACCCGGGACAGGGCCACCAGGACCGGGACCGGGGCGGCGAGCGGCACGGCCCACGGGGCGGTCAGGGCGCCCAGGCCCACGGCCCAGCACGCCGCCATCGCCACGTGGGCGGAGACCTTCCAGCGCAGCGTCACGGCCAGCAGCACCAGCAGGCCCAGCAGCACGAACGCGGTGGTCACGGGCACGAGCACCGGGGCCCCCAGCCGCAGCTGAGCCGCCACCACCAGGGCGGTGAGCACGCCCGTGGCGGCGTAGACGGGCAGCCGCTGCGCCCGGGAGCGCACGAAGTGCCCGTCCACCCGCCCGCGGCGGGCGAGGACGCGCAGCACGAGCATCGGCAGCGACGCGACGAGCGCCGCCGTGCCGAGCCCCCACAGGGCCCCCGTCCACCCGGCGGCCCGCCACCCGGCGACCACCAGGAGGCACAGCACCAGCGGGGCGGGCGCGAACACCTCCGCCACCAGGGTGGCGGGTCGCACCCGCACGGGTGCGGGGGCCGCGGGGAACGTCATGGCACGAGGGTATCCGGCACCCCGCGCCGTCCCGCGCCTGTGGTGGACTGGGCCCATGCGCATCGTTCTGCAACGGGTGACCCGGGCCGCCGTGACCGTCGAGGGCTCGGTGGTGGGCCGGATCGAGGAGCCCGGGCTGGTCGCCCTGGTGGGCGTCACCCACGACGACGACGCCGCCACCGCGGCGAGGCTGGCCGAGCGCACCTGGCACCTGCGGCTGCTGGAGGGCGAGCGCTCCTGCGCGGAGCGCGGGGCCCCGGTGCTGGCGATCAGCCAGTTCACCCTCTACGGCGACGCCCGCCGGGGCCGGCGCCCCTCGTGGTCGGCCGCCGCGCCCGGAGCGGTCTCGGAGCCGCTGTTCGACGCCTACGTGCACGCGCTGCGCGAGCTCGGCGCGCACGTGGAGACCGGCCGGTTCGGGGCGCGGATGCAGGTGGAGCTGGTCAACGACGGCCCGGTCACCCTGGTCCTGGACAGCGCCGAGCTGGACCGGCCGCGGCGGGCCTGAGCACTGAGTCCCGCGCCGGCCGGGTCCGGAGCGACCGGGGGCACCGCGGACGGGTCCGGAGGAGCGCGTTCCCACCGGGCGCGGCCGAGCGCGGCGTGGGCAGGGGGCAGGCCCGGCCGTCGGGGACGGGGGCTACGCTGGACGGCGTGACCGGCTCCCTCTTCGACGACCTCGACCCCACCGGCTCCGGCGCGAGCGGGCCCCACGAGGAGGCCCCTCCCGGCCGGGCACGGCGGTCCCGCGGCCGCTCCCCGCTGGCGGTGCGGATGCGCCCGCGCAGCCTCGACGAGATCGTCGGCCAGCAGCACCTGCTCCGCCCCGGGTCCCCGCTGCGGGTGCTGGCGGGGGAGGACCGCGGCCCGGCCGGGCCGTCGTCGATCATCCTCTGGGGCCCTCCGGGCACCGGCAAGACCACCCTGGCCCACGTGATCGCCCGCGGGGTGTCCCGGAAGTTCGTGGAGCTGTCCGCCATCACCGCCGGGGTCAAGGACGTGCGCCGGGTGATGGACGAGGCGCTGACCGACCGGGACCTGCACGGGCGCACCACCGTGCTGTTCCTGGACGAGATCCACCGCTTCACCAAGGCCCAGCAGGACGCCCTGCTGCCCGGGGTGGAGAACCAGTGGGTGGTGCTGGTCGCGGCCACCACGGAGAACCCGTCGTTCTCCGTGATCTCCCCCCTGCTCTCGCGCTCGCTGCTGCTGACCCTGCAGCCGCTGCAGCGGGCCGACATCGCCGGGCTGCTGGAGCGCGCCGTCGCCGACCCCCGGGGGCTCAACGGGGAGGTGGAGCTGTCCGCGGAGGCGCGCGAGCACCTGCTGGACCTGTGCGGCGGGGACGCCCGCAAGGCCCTGACCTCCCTGGAGGCCGCCGCGGGCGTGGCCTTCTCGGAGCTGGACCGGGAGCCGGACCGGGAGCCGGGCGGGGAGCCGGGCCGGGAGCACGCGGACGGCACCACGGTCCCCGTGATCACCCGCGAGCACGCGGAGGAGGCCCTGGACCGCGCGGCCGTGCGCTACGACAAGAACGGGGACCAGCACTACGACGTGGTCAGCGCCTTCATCAAGTCGATCCGCGGCTCCGACGTCGACGCCGCCATGCACTACCTCGCCCGGATGCTCGAGGCCGGGGAGGACCCGCGGTTCATCGCCCGCCGGCTCATCATCTCCGCCTCGGAGGACATCGGCACCGCCGACCCCACCGCCCTGCAGACCGCGGTGGCCGCCGCCGACGCCGTCCAGCTCATCGGCATGCCGGAGGGACGGATCCCGCTGGCCCAGGCCGTCGCCCACCTCGCCACGGCGCCGAAGTCCAACGCCGCCTACACCGCGATCAACGAGGCGGTCGCCGACGTCCGCGCCGGCCGGGCCGGTCCGGTGCCGCTGCACCTGCGCGACGCCCACTACCCGGGAGCCGGTCAGCTGGGCCACGGCCGGGACTACGTGTACTCCCATGACGAGCCCAACGGCGTGGCCGCCCAGCAGTACCCGCCCGACGAGCTCGTGGGCACCGACTACTACCGGCCCGTCGACCGGGGGCGGGAGCGTCAGATCGCCCAGCAGCTGGAGGTGCTGCGCAGCATCGTCCGGGGCCGGTGACCGCCCACCGGCGGCCCCTCACCGGCCGAACAGGTGGCGCACCACCGAGGCCGCCGTGCGCTCGTCGATGACCAGGTCCGTGACCACCCCGGCCCGCAGGGCCCCCACCACGCCCGGCACCTTGTGGTCCCCGGCCACCACGCACAGCCGGCGCGGGATCCGCCGCAGCTCCATCGGCGTGGGCCCGCTGGCCCGGCGGTTGAGGTCCAGGTCGGCGTAGGTCCCGTCCTCGCGCAGGAAGACCGTGCACACGTCCCCGACCACCCGCTGCGCCGCCAGCTCCCGGAAGTCCTCGTCCGAGAGATAGCCGTTGCTGTACACCTGGGAGATCATCGGCCCGCGGAACGCCCCCACGCTGAACACCGCCAGGTCCGCGCCGTTGCGCGCCGTCAGGACCCGGCGCACCGAGGACTCCTGCCACATCAGCATCCGGGTCTGCACGTTGTCGAAGAACGCGGGAGTGGGGAAGGGCAGCAGCGCCGCCCCGAACGCCGTCGACATCCGGCCCAGCAGCGCCGAGGACTGCGCCGCCCCCGGGGAGCGGGCGCTGAACGCGCCGTTCATCTGCACCACGAGGGTGTCGCGCGTCGTCTTGGGGTGCAGGTGGCCGGCGATCGCGGAGGTCGTCGTGCCCCACGCGACCGCCAGCGTCATCCCGTCCCCGAACCACTCCCCGAGCAGCCCCGCGGCCGAGCGCGCCACCGACTCCAGCCGCTGCGGATCCGTGGCCCCCCGCGGGGTGCCCGTCACGTGCACCGTGACCCCGAAGGCCTCCCGCAGCCGGTGGGACAGGTCGTGTCCGGCGTCCGGGGGAGCGGAGAGGCTGATCCGCACGATGCCCCGGTCCCGCGCCGCCTGCAGCATCCGCGAGACCGTGGGGCGGGAGACGCCGAAGCGGTCCGCCACCGCCTCCATGGTCATGCCTTGCACGTAGTACAGCTCGGCCGCGTGGTGGAGCTCGGCATCACCGTGCACTGTTACGTCCCTTCCCTGCACGTACGTTCATTCCATTTGAGCATAGGTGCACTACCCCGCAGAGTGTGAAGCAGACCACAGCACAGCCCCACGATCCGTCCGAAAGGCTCTCCACCATGGCCCATCCCACCCTGTCCCCCGCCGCACGGGACCACGCGCTCGCCGAGTTCGCGGACGGCCCCGAGCTGGACGTCCTGGTCGTGGGCGGCGGCATCACCGGCGCCGGCATCGCCCTCGACGCCGTGACCCGCGGCCTGCGCACCGGCATCGTCGAGGCCCAGGACTGGGCCGGCGGCACGTCCCAGTGGTCCTCCAAGCTCGTCCACGGCGGGCTGCGCTATCTCCAGCAGCTCGACTTCAAGCTCGTCTCCGAGGCGCTGCGGGAGCGCGAGCTGCTGCTGGACTTCCTCGCGCCCCACCTCGTGAAGCCCGTGCCCTTCCTGTACCCGCTGACCCACCGCTTCTGGGAGCGGCCCTACGTGACCGCCGGGATCGGCCTCTACGACGCCCTGGCCCACATCGGCGCCAAGGTCGCGACCCTGCCCTACCAGCGGCACTACGGCTTCAAGGGCGTCCAGCGGGTCTTCCCCGACGTCAAGCCCGGGTCCATGGTCGGTGCCGTGAAGTACTGGGACGGCCAGGTGGACGACGCCCGCCTCGTCGTGACCATCGTGCGCACCGCCGTGCGCTACGGCGCGCTGGCCGCCAACCGGACCCGGGCGGTGGCGTTCCCGAAGGACGAGTCCGGCCGCGTGATCGGGGCCACCGTCCAGGACCTCGAGACGGGTGAGGAGCGCACCGTCCGGGCGAAGACCGTCATCGCCGCCACCGGGGTGTGGACGGAGCAGACCCAGGACCTGGCCCACGCCGAGGGCGGGCTGAAGGTGCTCGCCTCCAAGGGCATCCACATCATCGTGCCGCGGGAGCGGATCCGCGGCGAGAGCGGGCTGATCCTGCAGACCGAGAAGTCCGTGCTGTTCATCATCCCGTGGGCGCGGTACTGGATCATCGGCACGACCGACACCCCCTACCACCAGGACCTCGTGAACCCGGTGGCCACCGCGGAGGACATCGACTACGTCATCGACCACGCCAACGTGGTCCTGGACCGCCCGCTCACCCGCGAGGACGTCATCGGCACCTACGCCGGGCTGCGGCCGCTGCTGCAGCCGGGCACGAAGAAGGGCGGCGGGGACGAGCAGTCCACGAAGATCTCCCGCGAGCACACCGTCACGGAGGTCGCCCCCGGGCTGATCACGATCGCCGGCGGCAAGCTCACCACCTACCGGGTGATGGCCGAGGACGCCGTGGACCTGGCCCTGGGCCAGGAGCGGGCCAAGGCCGTGCCCTCGGTCACGGACCGCACGCCCCTGCTGGGCGCCGAGGGCTACCTGGCGCTGAGCCGCCAGGCAGGGAACCTGGGCGCGCGGTACGACTGGAACGAGGAACGGGTGCAGCACCTGCTCGGCCGCTACGGGTCGGCGATCACCGAGATCACCGAGCTCGTGGAGGACCGCCCCGACCTCGGCCGCCCGCTGGAGGGCGCCCCGGCCTACCTCCGGGCGGAGATCGTCCACGCCTGCACCCACGAGGGCGCGCTGCACCTGGAGGACCTCTACGACACCCGCACCCGGCTCACCTGGGAGCAGGCGCGCCACGGGCTGGACGCGGTCGAGGAGATCGCCGACCTCGCGGCCGAGGCCCTCGGCTGGGACGAACGCCGGCGCGCGGCGGAGGTCGAGGCCTACCGGGCCCGCTGCCAGGCGGAGGACGCGGCCGCGGCCGCCCCCGACGAGTCCACCGCCGCGGCGGCCCGGGCCGCCGCACCCGACGTGCTCGAGCTCGTGCGCCCGTCCGGCGACTGAGACCGCTCCACCAGACACCACCTCTCCACCCCGGCCCGCCCGACGGGCGGGCCGGTCCGTCCCACCCACCGAGGAGTCGCAGTGCTGTCCATGTCCAACGTCCTGGCCCAGACCGTGGTGCCATCCGTTCCCATCCCGCTCTCCACCGTCTTCTGGTCCGAGGTCGCCGGCACCGCGATGCTGCTGCTGCTCGGCTGCGGTGTCGTCGCCAACGCCGTGCTGCCGAGGACCAAGGGCCTCGGCGGCGGGTTCCTGATGATCAACTTCGGCTGGGGCCTGGCCGTGTTCGCCGGTGTGTTCGTGGCCTACCAGTCCGGGGCCCACCTCAACCCCGCCGTGACCGTGGGCCTGTGGGCCAGCGGCGCCGAGGAGTACGCCCCCGGCGTGGCCGTCACCGCGGTCAGCACGCTCGTCTACTTCGCCGCCGAGCTGCTCGGCGGCATCCTGGGCGCTGTCCTGGCGTTCCTGGCCTACAAGAAGCACTTCGACGAGGACATCGACGACGAGGTCCTCGGGGAGACCAAGCTCGCCGTGTTCTCCACCGGACCCGCGGTGCGCTCCTACGGCTGGAACCTGGTCACCGAGATCATCGGCACCTTCGTCCTCGTCGCGGTGATCCTGCTCTTCGGCAACACCCCCTCGGAGCTCGGCCCGCTGGCCGTGGCCCTGCTCGTGGTCGGCATCGGCGCCAGCCTCGGCGGGCCCACGGGCTACGCCATCAACCCCGCCCGTGACCTCGGCCCGCGCATCGCCCACGCACTCCTGCCGATCCGCGGCAAGGGCGGAAGCGACTGGGGCTACGCCTGGGTCCCGGTCCTGGGGCCGATCCTCGGCGCCCTGCTCGCCGGTGGGTTCTACCAGCTCTACTCGAACCCGCCGGCCTGATCCGGCCACCGCACCCGACCGACCCGCAGCACACCACAACGAAGTGAGGTACGACCCGTGAGCACCGAACCGCAGCACGTCATGGCCATCGACCAGGGCACCACCAGCACCCGCGCGATCATCTTCGACCACCGGGGCACCATCGTCAGCACCGGCCAGCTCGAGCACGAGCAGATCTTCCCGCGGGCCGGCTGGGTGGAGCACGACCCGATGGAGATCTGGCGCAACGTCCGCAAGGTCGTCGCCGACGCCGAGGCCTCCGCCGAGATCGGCGCCCGGGACCTGGCCGCGGTGGGCATCACCAACCAGCGCGAGACCACCGTGGTCTGGGACCGCACCACCGGCGAGCCCGTCTACAACGCCATCGTCTGGCAGGACACCCGGACCCAGAAGATCGTCGAGGAGCTCGGCGGGGACGCCGGCCCCGACCGCTATAAGGACCGGGTGGGGCTGCCGCTGGCCAGCTACTTCTCGGGTCCGAAGGTCAAGTGGATCCTGGACAACGTGGACGGTGCCCGGGAGCGTGCCGAGCGCGGGGACCTGCTGATGGGCAACACCGACGCCTGGCTGGTGTGGAACATGACCGGCGGCGTGGACGGCGGGGTGCACGTCACCGACGTCACCAACGCCTCGCGCACCATGCTGATGAACCTGGAGACCCTCGACTGGAACGAGGAGATCTGCGCCGACATGGGCATCCCCCTGTCGATGCTGCCCCAGATCCGCTCCTCCTCCGAGGTCTACGGCAAGGGCCGCACCCGCGGCTTCCTCAAGGACGTGCCCATCGCCGGCATCCTGGGCGACCAGCAGGCCGCGATGTTCGGGCAGGCCTGCTTCGAGAAGGGCATGGGCAAGAACACCTACGGCACGGGCAGCTTCGTGCTGATGAACGTGGGCACCGAGGTGGTGCACTCCCAGAACGGCCTGCTGAGCACCGTGTGCTACAAGATCGGCGACCAGGACGCCGTCTACGCCCTGGAGGGCTCGATCGCGGTGACCGGGTCCCTGGTCCAGTGGCTGCGCGACAACCTGGGGATCATCTCCTCCGCGCCGCAGGTCGAGTCCCTGGCCGCGTCGGTCGAGGACAACGGCGGGGCCTACTTCGTCCCGGCCTTCAGCGGGCTGTTCGCCCCGTACTGGCGCCCGGACGCCCGCGGCGCCCTCGTGGGGCTGACCCGCTACGTGAACAAGGGCCACATCGCCCGGGCCGCCCTGGAGGCCACGGCCTACCAGTCCCGCGAGGTGGTCGAGGCGATGAACGCCGACGCCGGGGTGGACATCACCGAGCTCAAGGTGGACGGCGGGATGACCGCCAACGAGCTGCTCATGCAGTTCCAGGCGGACCAGCTCGGGGTGCCCGTGATCCGCCCCCAGGTCACCGAGACCACGGCGCTCGGCGCCGCCTACGCCGCCGGCATCGCGGTGGGCTTCTGGTCCGGGACGGAGGAGGTCACCGCGAACTGGGCCGAGGACAAGCGCTGGGAGCCGCAGGTGGACGACGCCGAGCGCGGGCGGCTGTTCCGCAACTGGCAGAAGGCCGTGACCAAGACCTTCGACTGGGTGGACGAGGACGTCGACTGAGCCCCGCCGCCACGGCGGGCGCGCCGCGGGCCCGTGCACGCTATACTGGACCGTCGGCCGGCAAGGCCCGTGCCCCCGAACGTCCGGCGCACCGCTTCAACCACGGTGCGCGGCGCGCGGCCACGGCGCTTGTAGGACCGGAGGATTGCGGCTGATCCTCACCTCTCCGGCGGGACCGATCCCGTCCTCGGAGGCCGGACCGAACAGAACACGCTTCCCCCGCACCGCACCCCGGACGGGGGAGAGCACCGCATTGTGAAAGGTAAACGTGGCTAACAACACGCGTGCGCGCCGTCAGGTGCGCAAGTCCCGCGCCCTCGGGATCGCCCTGACCCCGAAGGCCGAGAAGTACTTCGAGCGCCGTCCCTACGGCCCCGGTGAGCACGGCCGTGCCCGTCGCAAGGCCGACTCGGACTACGCCGTCCGTCTGCGCGAGAAGCAGCGTCTCCGCGCGCAGTACAACATCCGCGAGAAGCAGATGCACATCGCCTACGTGGAGGCCAAGCGCCAGGAGGGGCAGACCGGTGAGAACCTGGTCGCCCTGCTGGAGTCCCGCCTCGACGCCCTGGTGCTGCGCTCCGGCTTCGCCCGGACCATGGCCCAGGCCCGCCAGATGGTCGTGCACCGCCACATCATGGTGGACGGCCAGCGGGTGGACCGCCCCTCCTACAGCGTGAAGGAGGGCCAGCTCATCCACGTGCACCCCAAGTCCGAGAAGATGGCGCCCTTCCAGGTCGCTGCCGCCGGCGCGCACCAGGCCGTGCTGCCCGACACCCCGGGCTACCTCGACGTCTCGATCGAGAAGCTGCAGGCCAAGCTGGTGCGCAAGCCCAAGCGCGCCGAGGTCCCCGTGACCTGCGAGGAGCAGCTCGTGGTGGAGTACTACGCCCGCATGGCCTGATCCCTGCGGGCTCCTGCCCCGGCACCGCCGGGACAGGGCCTCACCGGCGGAGAGCCCGCGGCGCCAGCGCCGCGGGCTCTTCCGTTCGGTACAGTTGATCCCCGGGCACCGCACCGGTGCCCGCGCCGCACGCCCGGGGCGGTCCCGCCGCCCCGTCCCCCTCGGACCCGACCAGCAAGGAGAGCGCCGCCCCATGACCGGTGGAGAAATCGCAGGACTGCTCGCCGCGGGGGTGTTCGCCGTGCTGGTGCTCCTGCTGGCCGTGCCGATCCTCAAGCTCGGCAGGGTCTTCGACGAGCTGCGGCTGACGATCCGCTCGCTCAACAACGAGACCGTCCCGCTGATCGACGAGGTCACCCGCACCGTGTCGACCACGAACTCCCAGCTCGAGAAGGTCGACGGCATCACGACCAACGTCTCCGACGCCTCCGCCAACGTCTCGGCGCTGTCCTCCCTGGTGGCCTCCACCGTGGGCCAGCCGCTGATCAAGGTCGCGGCGTTCTCCCACGGCGTGCGCCGCGCGTTCACCGGCGACGCCGCCCCCCAGGGCGCGCACCGGGCCGAGCGCTTCGGCCCCGCCGACGGGGCCGGCCGCGCCGCGGGGACCGACGCGCCGGGGGAGGACCGGCCATGAGCTTCTGGGGCAAGATCGCCCTCGTGGCCGCCGGCGGCCTGCTCGGGGCCGCCGCCACGCGGATCCCCCGCACCCCCGGCCGGGACCTCTCGGTCCCCGGGGCGCCCGGGGCGGGACGCACCCCGCGGTCCGGCGACTGGCGCTCCCGGCTCTACCGCTTCGCCGCCGCCGTCCGGGCGGGGATGGACGAGCGGGAGGCCGAGCTGCGCGAGTCCTTCGGCGTGCGCGCCCCCGGGCCGCGGCCCTCCCGCCTGACCGGCGGCACGGCGGCCCCGCAGGTGCTCGACGGCACCGCGGCCCCGCAGGAGGGCCGCGCCCCGGCGGAGCCCACCGCCCCCTCGACACCCCCCTCGACCCACCGCGAAGGAAAGCACCGGTAATGCTCTCTCAGGAAATCACCAAGCGCTGGCTGGACTACTTCGAAGGCCAGGGCCACACCGTGGTGCCCTCCGCCTCGCTGATCTCCACCCAGCCCGGTGCCATGTTCACGATCGCCGGCATGGTGCCGTTCATCCCGTACTTCCTCGGCCAGGAGACGGCCCCCTACCGGCGGGCCACGTCCATCCAGAAGTGCATCCGCACCCTCGACATCGACGAGGTCGGCAAGACCGCCCGCCACGGCACGTTCTTCCAGATGGCCGGCAACTTCTCCTTCGGCGACTACTTCAAGGAGCGCGCCATCCCCATGGCGTGGGAGCTGCTCACCAGCCCGCTCGAGAAGGGCGGCTTCGGCCTCGACCCCGAGCGGCTGTGGGTGACCGTCTACGAGGGCGACGAGGAGTCCTACGCCCTGTGGAAGGACACCGTGGGCGTGCCCGCCGAGCGGATCCAGCGGATGGGCCGCGACGAGAACTACTGGGACACCGGCCAGCCCGGCCCCGCGGGCCCGGACTCCGAGATCTTCTACGACCGCGGCCCCCGCTACGGCAAGGAGGGCGGCCCGGCGGTCGACGACGACCGCTACATCGAGATCTGGAACCTCGTGTTCATGCAGTACCAGCGCGGCGAGGGGACCGGCAAGGACTACGAGATCCTCGGCGACCTGCCGGAGCAGAACATCGACACCGGACTGGGCGTCGAGCGCCTGGCCATGCTGCTGCAGGGCGTGGAGAACTTCTACGAGACCGACCAGGTCCGCCCGGTGCTCGACAAGGCCGCCGAGCTGTCCGGGAAGCGGTACCACGGGTCCGAGAAGCCGGGGGAGGAGGGCTACGACGACGACGTGCGGATGCGCGTGGTCGCCGACCACGTCCGGTCCTCGCTGATGCTCATCGCCGACGGCGTCACCCCGTCCAACGAGGGCCGCGGCTACATCCTGCGCCGCCTGCTGCGCCGGGCGATCCGCGCGATGCGCCTGATGGGCGTCACCGAGCCCTGCCTGCCCGTGCTGCTGCCCGCCTCCCGGGACGCCATGCAGGGCGTGTACCCCTACGTGGGCGAGGACTTCGAGCGCATCTCCCGGATCGCCTACGCCGAGGAGAAGGCGTTCCTGAAGACCATCGAGTCCGGCACCACGCGCCTGAACGAGGCCGTGGCCGGGGCCAAGCGGCAGGGCCAGGCGGTCTCCGGGGCCGAGGCCTTCGCCCTGCACGACACCTACGGCTTCCCGATCGACCTGACCCTCGAGATGGCCGCCGAGGCCGGGGTCGCCGTCGACGAGACCGCCTTCCGCGGGCTCATGGAGGAGCAGCGCCGCCGCGCCCAGCAGGACGCGCGCGCCAAGAAGGGCGCCCACGCCGACCTCTCGGTGTTCCGCCGGCTGGTCGACGAGGGGGGCTCCGTCTTCACCGGCTACGACCGGCTCCGCGGCGAGACGGTCCTGCGCGCCCTCCTGCAGGACGGGGTGACCGTGCCCGCCGCCTCGGCGGGCGCCGCCGTCGAGGTCGTCCTCGACGAGACCCCGTTCTACGCGGAGGCGGGCGGCCAGGCCGCCGACCGGGGCACGATCACCGGCGACGGGTTCGTGCTCGACGTCACCGACGTGCAGCAGCCGGTGAAGGGCCTGTCCGTGCACAAGGCCGTCGTGCGCGAGGGCGAGGTGGTCTCCGGCAGCACGGTGCTCGCGCAGGTGGACGTGGCCCGCCGGCGCGCCGCCGAGGCCGCCCACTCCGGCACCCACATCGTCCACGCCGCCCTGCACGACATCCTCGGCCCGGAGGCGGTGCAGCGCGGGTCCTTCAACAAGGAGGGCTACCTGCGCTTCGACTTCGCCTGGGGCGAGGGCCTGCAGGAGGCCCAGCGCCAGGAGATCGAGGAGGTGTCCAACGCCGCGATCCACGAGAACTACGAGGTCGTGACCCAGGAGATGGCCCTCGCCGAGGCCAAGGCCATGGGCGCCACCTCCCTGTTCGGGGAGAAGTACGGGGACCGCGTGCGGGTGGTCGAGATGAACGGACCGTGGTCCCGCGAGCTCTGCGGCGGCACCCACGTGGGCAGCACCGCCCAGATCGGCTCGCTCACCCTGCTCACCGAGCAGTCGGTGGGCTCGGGCAACCGCCGCGTGGAGGCGCTGGTGGGCCTGGACTCCTTCCGGCACCTGGCCGCCGAGCGCACCCTGGTGCACCAGCTCACCGACATGCTGAAGGTGCAGAGCTCCGCCGAGCTGCCGGAGCGGCTCGCCGCGACCCTCGACAAGCTCAAGGCCGCGGAGAAGGAGCTGGCCGGCCTGCGCCGCGAGAAGCTCCAGGCCCAGGCCGGCGCGCTGCTGGACGACGCCCGGCGGATCGGCCCGGTCACCGCGCTCGTGCACGACGCCGGTGAGGTGGCCGGCGCCGACGACGTCCGCGCCCTCGCCCTGGACCTGCGCGGCCGCCTCGGCCGGACCGCCGCGGTCGTCGCGGTGGCCGGTGT
The DNA here is from genome assembly GCF_009735315.1 of Kocuria sediminis. NCBI lineage: Bacteria > Bacillati > Actinomycetota > Actinomycetes > Micrococcales > Micrococcaceae > Kocuria > Kocuria sediminis. Next base: position 144,376 of record NZ_WOGU01000004.1, on the reverse strand, counting down.
GGCCAAGGGCCGCCCGCTGGTCCTGGTCGCCACCACCGAGGAGGCGCGCGAGGCCGGGGTCAAGGCCGGCCGTCTGGTGCGCACCGCCGCGCAGGTCCTCGGCGGCGGCGGCGGCGGCAAGGACGACATCGCCCAGGGCGGCGGGCAGGACGCCTCGCAGATCGGGGCGGCGCTCGACGCGGTGCTGGCCGAGGTCACCCGCGCGACAGGCGGCGCCGCCGCGTGAGCGACGACTACGTGCGGGGCCGCAGGATCGGGGTCGACGTCGGCCTGATCCGCGTCGGGGTCGCCCTCAGCGACCCCGACGGCATCCTCGCGACCCCGCTGACCACGCTGCAGCGGGACCCCCGGAAGGGCTTCGACGTGAAGCTCCTGGCCGGGCTGGTGCAGGAACACGGGGCGGTGGGCGTCTACGTGGGCCTGCCGCGCAGCCTGGACGGCGGGGAGAACGCCTCGACCGCGATGGCCCGCGACTACGCCGCCGCGCTCGTGCGGCGCCTGCGGGCCAAGGGCTGGGAGGTGCCGGTGCGGCTGGTCGACGAGCGGCTGAGCACCGTGGACGCCCACCGGGCCCTGCTCGAGGCCGGGGTCTCGCGCCGGGAGCACAAGGACAAGGTCGACCAGGTGGCCGCCGCCACCATCCTGCAGAGCGCGGTGGACCGGGCCCGGTCCACCGGCGTCGAGCCCGGCGCGCCGGTGGATCCGCCCGGGCCCGGCCCGGTGCGGGCCACTGTGACGGAAGATGTCGCGCATAATGGTGGAGACCTCGACGCGGACGGTCCTGTCGCGGAGCACCCCGGGCGCGCCTCCACCCACCCCCGGGGCACCGCCGAGGACACCGCCGGACCGCCCCACCGGGCGCGGACGGAACCGTTGACGACCACCGATCCGGACGGAGAGCATTCGTGAGCGACGACCCGTACGACCAGTCGGCGCCCCGCCGCCCCGAGACCGCCCGCGAGTCCTCCGGCTCGGGCGGCCTGGGCAGCCTGTTGGACGCCCCGTCGTCGCGGGAGCCCTCCACGGGCCTGCGCGGCGTCTTCGAGCACGAGGAGCTCACCCCCGAGCAGGTCAAGCGCCGGCGCCGCCGCGGCCGGGTCTCGCTGACCACCGCCATCGCCCTGTTCCTGCTGGCCGGGCTGATCACCGTGTCCGTGCTGGCCTCCACCTTCGGCTGGTTCGAGGTGCGCGACTACCGCGGCGACGGCAAGGACCCGGTGACCTTCGCGGTCAGCGAGGGCGCCACCACGGGCCAGGTCGCCGTGGCCCTCGAGCAGCAGGGCATCGTCGCCGACGCCGAGACCTTCCTGGAGAGCTTCCAGGAGGAGCACTCCGGGGAGTTCATCCAGCCGGGCGAGTACGAGCTGCGCACCGAGATGAGCTCGGAGTCCGTCGTCGGCGCGCTCATGGAGGAGGACGAGGCCACCCACTACGCGGCCATCGACCAGACCCAGCGCATGTCCGACGTCTTCGGCGTCCTCAGCGAGTCCACCGGCATCCCGGTCGAGGAGTTCGAGGCCTACGAGGAGGACACCGAGACCTTCGGCATCCCCGCCCGCTTCCCGACCCTCGAGGGCTGGCTGCACCCGGGGGAGTACCGGTTCCCGCTCGACGCCAGCGCCGAGGAGGTCCTGCGCTCGATGGTGGACCGCACCCGCGCGACGCTCGACGACAACGGGATCACCGAGGACGACGAGATCTTCGAGGTGCTCACCATCGGCTCGATCATCGAGTTCGAGGTCCAACCCGAGCACTACGACGTCGTGGCCGGGGCCATCGAGAACCGCCTGCAGAACCCCGACGGGGAGACCTCCGGGTTCATCCAGTCCGACGCCTCGGTGACCTACGGCCTCGGCCGGAAGAGCTACGACTTCTCCGAGGAGGAGCGCCGCGACGAGTCCAACCGGTACAACACCTTCGCCAACCCGGGGCTGCCGGTCGGGCCGATCGGCTCCCCGGGGGACGCCGCGATCAAGGCGGCCGCCGACCCCGAGGAGACCGGCTACTACTTCTGGGTGACCGTCGACCTGGAGACCGGCGAGACCAAGTTCGCCGAGACCTACGCGGAGCACCTGGAGAACGTCGAGGAGTACAACCAGTGGTGCAGCGAGAACGAGGGCCGGTGCGGGTGATCCCCGCCCGCGCCGCCGTGGTGGGCCACCCCATCGGGCACTCGCGCTCCCCGGACCTGCACCGGGCCGCGTACGCGGTGCTCGGCGAGGCCGTCGACTACGGTGCCCACGACCTCGTCGAGGAACAGCTGCCGGCGTTCGTCGACGCCCGCCGGGGCGACCCCGCCTGGCGCGGGCTGTCGGTGACCATGCCCCTGAAGTCGGCGGCCGCCGCGTGCGCCGACGAGCTCACGGAGCTGGGCGAGGCCGTCGGTGTGGTCAACACCCTGGTCTTCCGCCCCGACGGCACGGTCCTGGGGCACAACACGGACGTCGCCGGGATCGTGGACGCGGTGCGCTCCGCCGGGCCCGTGCCCGCGGCGCCCCGGGCCGCGGTCCTCGGCGGCGGCGGGACCGCCACGGCCGCCGTGGCCGCCGCCGGACGCCTGGGCGCCCCCGCCGTCGACGTCTTCGTGCGCTCCGCCGCCCGGGCCGGGCGCGCGGTGGAGGCCGGACGCCGGCTCGGGGTCCCGGTGCGGCTGCGGGAGTGGGACGAGGCCCCCGCGGCCCTGCCCGGCTACGACGTCGTCGTCTCCACCCTGCCCCCGCACGGGGCGGACGAGCTCGCCCGGGACGCGGCCCGGCTGTCCCCGGTCACCACGGGCGTCCTCCTGGACGCCGCCTACGACCCGTGGCCGTCGGCGATCGCACGCACCTGGGCGCAGGCCGGGGGAGCGGTGGCCCCGGGGATCGATATGCTGATCTTCCAGGCGGTGGACCAGATCCGCCTGTTCACCGGCCGCGACCCGGGCACACCCCTGCCCCGCGAGCAGGACGTGATCGCGGCGCTGTGCACGGCGGTGGGCCGGCCCGTCCGCGGCGTCCCGCCCCTGCCGGCCTCCTGACCCCTGGCGGCAGGACGCGCCCTCCGGGTGCGGTCCGCCGCCGAGACCACGAACGGAAAAGAGTTGCTATGTTGCGTTGGCTCACGGCCGGCGAGTCCCACGGCGAGGCGCTCGTCGGGATCATCGAGGGCGTGCCGGCGGGAGTGTCCCTGACCAGTCAGGACATCCGCGACGCCCTGGCCCGGCGCCGGCTCGGCTACGGGCGCGGGGCCCGGATGAAGTTCGAGCAGGACGAGGTGCGCCTGCTCGCCGGGGTGCGCCACGGCGTGACCCAGGGCGGGCCGGTGGCCATCGAGATCGCCAACACCGAGTGGCCCAAGTGGCGCGAGGTCATGTCGGCCGACCCGGTGGACCCGGCGGTGCTGGACGGGCGCGCCCGCAACGCCCCCCTGACCCGCCCCCGTCCCGGCCACGCCGACCTCACCGGGATGCAGAAGTACGGCTTCGACGAGGCCCGTCCCGTCCTGGAGCGGGCCAGCGCCCGCGAGACCGCCACCCGGGTGGCCCTGGGCGCGGTGGCCGCGAAGCTGCTCGAGGCCCTCGGGGTGCGTCTCGTCTCCCACACGACCGCGGTCGGGGCGGTGAGCGCCCCGGTGGACGCCCCGCGCCCGCTGCCCGGGGACGTCGCCGCCCTCGACGCCGATCCGCTGCGCTGCCACGACCCCGCCACCGCGGAGGCGATGATGGCGGCCGTGGACGCCGCGCACAAGCAGGGCGAGACCCTCGGCGGCGTCGTGGAGGTCCTCGCCTACGGCCTGCCGCCCGGACTGGGCTCCTACGTGCACTGGGACCGCCGGCTGGACTCGCGCCTGGCCGGGGCGCTCATGGGCATCCAGGCCATCAAGGGCGTGGAGGTAGGGGACGGCTTCCTGACCGCCGCGCGGCCGGGCTCCGCGGCCCACGACGAGATCGCCCGCGGCGCGGACGGCCTCGTGCGCCGGGCGAGCAACCGGGCGGGCGGGATCGAGGGCGGCATGTCGATCGGCGACGTGCTGCGGGTCCGGGCGGCCATGAAGCCCATCGCCACCGTCCCCAAGGCCCTGCGCACCGTCGACGTCGCCACCGGCGAGGCGGCCCGCGCCCACCACCAGCGCTCCGACGTCTGCGCCGTGCCCGCCGCCGGCGTCGTGGCCGAGGCGATGGTCGCCCTCGTGCTCGCCGACGCCGTGACGGAGAAGTTCGGCGGGGACTCCGTCGCCGAGCTGGTCCGCAACAAGGACGCCTACCTCGCGGCGATCCCCGGATCCCTCGCCTCCGCGGGCGAGCTCGGCGTCCTCGACGACGACGTGGCCGCGACCGCCGGGGACCACATGGGCGATCCCCTGGTCGCTCCGGCCGAGACGCCCGCCGACCCCCCGGCGGGCGCCGAGGGAGGGCGCGCGTGAACGCGCAGTTCCCGGCCCCCGCCGACGCCGCGCCGGCGCCGCAGCGGCCCGTGGTCCTGATCGGGCCCATGGCCGCCGGCAAGTCGTTCCTGGCCCTGCACATGTCCAAGTTCTACGGCTACGACTTCGTGGACGCGGACCAGCTGATCGTCTCCCGCCACGGGGTGATCTCGACGATCTTCCGCGAGCACGGTGAGAAGTACTTCCGCGACCTCGAGGCGGACACCGTCGCGGAGGTCCTGCGCGACCCCGACCACGCCAACGCGATCTTCTCCGTGGGCGGCGGCGCCCCCATGACCCCGTCGGTGCGGCAGATGCTGCGCGCCGAGCTCGTGGCCTACCTCGAGGTGGACGCCGAGACGGTGCTGCCCCGGATCAGCGGCAGCCGCACCCGCCCCATGCTCCAGCCCGACCCGGAGCGGCGCTGGCAGGAGCTCTACGAGTCCCGGCGCGCCTGCTACGAGGAGCTCGCCGACATCCGGCTCGACGGGACCCGCAACCGCCCCGTCGCCGAGATCGGCGCGGACCTCGAGGAGGCCCTTGTCCGGCTGCGCGCCCAGCGCACCGGCCGGGGCGCCCCCGCGACCGACCGACCCGCCACCGACCGACCCGCCACCGACCGACCCGCCACCGACCAGGAGGCCCAGGCATGAGCGAGCCCGCTCCCGGCACCGTCACGACCATTTCCGTCACCGGCACCGGACCGGCCGACGCCTACGACGTCCTCGTGGGGCACGGCCTGCTCGGGGAGGTCCCCCGGGTGCTGGGGGACCGGGTCCAGCGGGTGCTCGTCATCCACCCGCGGGCGCTGCGCAGCACCGGCGACGTGGTGATGGAGGAGCTGCGCGCCCAGGGCTACCAGGCCTTCACCGCCGAGATCCCCGACGCCGAGGAGGGCAAGCACATCCAGGTGGCGTCCTTCTGCTGGCAGGTTCTGGGCCAGAACGACTTCACCCGCTCCGACGCGATCGTCTCCGTGGGCGGGGGAGCGGTCTCCGACCTCGCCGGCTTCGTGGCAGCGACCTGGCTGCGCGGCGTGCGCGTGGTGCACGTGCCCACGACCCTGCTCGGCATGGTCGACGCCGCCGTCGGGGGCAAGACCGGCATCAACACCGCCGAGGGCAAGAACCTCGTGGGCGCCTTCCACCCGCCCGCGGCCGTGCTGTGCGACCTCGACACGCTCCGGACGCTGCCGGAGAACGAGCTGCTCACCGGCATGGCCGAGGTGGTCAAGTGCGGCTTCATCGCCGACGAGCGGATCCTGGAGCTGATCGAGGCGAACCCGGAGGCGGTGCGCGACGGGCAGTCCGCGGTGGTCCGCGAGCTCGTGGAGCGCGCCGTCCGGGTGAAGGCGGAGGTCGTCTCCGGGGACCTGCGCGAGGCCGGACGCCGCGAGATGCTCAACTACGGGCACACGCTCGGCCACGCCATCGAGCACAACGAGCGCTACCAGTGGCGCCACGGCGCGGCCGTGGCGGTCGGGATGGTCTTCGCCGCCGAGCTCGCCCGGACCGCCGGCACCCTCGCCGACGACGTCGTCGAGCGCCACCGCAGCATCCTGGCGGCCCTGGGCCTGCCCACCACCTACCGCTGGGACCAGTGGCCGCGGCTGCTGGAGGTCATGAAGCGGGACAAGAAGACCCGGGGCAGCCTGCTCCGGTTCGTGGTGCTGGACGCCGTGGGCCGGCCGCGGATCCTCGAGGTCCCCGACCAGGCGATCCTCTTCGCGACCTACCAGGAGATCGCCGAGGGCGCGCCCAGCTAGACTGGTCGGCGGTCCGGGGCGACACCCTCCGGCCCCACCGACCTGCCGACCGCGCGGACCGACCGACGCGCACCGACCGACGCGGACTGACTAGAGAGAGAACCTGTGGCTACCACCAACGACATCAAGAACGGCACCGTGCTCAAGCTCGAGGGCAACCTGTGGAACGTCATCGAGTTCCAGCACGTCAAGCCGGGCAAGGGCGGGGCGTTCGTGCGCACCAAGCTGCGTAACGTGACCTCCGGCAAGGTGGTCGACAAGACCTTCAACGCCGGCGCCAAGGTCGAGACGGCCACCGTGGACCGCAGCGAGTACCAGTACCTGTACCAGGACGGCGCCGACTACGTCTTCATGGACAACAAGACCTACGACCAGATCACCGTCCCCGGTGAGGTCGTCGGCGACGCCGCCAACTTCATGCTCGAGAACCTCAACGCGACGATTGCCATGTACGAGGGCGCCCCGCTCTACATCGAGCTGCCCGCGTCCGTGGTCCTGGAGATCACCTACACCGAGCCGGGCCTGCAGGGCGACCGCTCCACCGGCGGCACCAAGCCCGCCACCGTGGAGACCGGCTACCAGATCCAGGTGCCCCTGTTCCTCGAGCAGGGCACGAAGGTCAAGGTCGACACCCGCACGGGTGACTACCTGGGCCGCGTCAACGAGTGAGCGCCCGGGGCAAGGCGCGCCGCCGCGCCGTGGAGATCCTCTTCGAGGCCGAGCAGCGCGGGGAGGACGCCCGTGAGGTCATGGAGCGGCGCCGGCTGCACAGCGACGCACTCGTCTCCCCGTACGCCGAGGAGCTGGTGCTCGGCGTGACCATGCGCCGCGGCGAGCTCGACGAGTACCTCGAGACCTACTCCCAGGGCTGGACGCTGGAGCGGATGCCCGCCGTGGACCGCAACGTCCTGCGCGTGGGGGCCTGGGAGCTGCTGTTCAACGACGACGTCCCCGACGGCGTGGCCGTGGCCGAGTCCGTGAGCCTGGCCAAGGACCTCGGCGGGGACGACTCCCCGCGCTTCGTCAACGGCCTGCTCGGCCGGCTGCAGAAGATGAAGCCGACCCTGCTCGGCTGAGCCCGGCCCCGCCGCCGACCGGCACCCCGCCCCGCCCGGATCCCCGGGCCGGGCGGGGTGTCCGTCGTCGCGGGCCCTGACCGGGTCGCCCCGGCGCGCTACGATCCTGGCAGGACGAGCAGGGAGGGCTGCCATGACGGCTCCGGCGCTCCGCCTGCGGGGCCTGTCGAAGCACTACGGTCCTGTCGCGGCCGTGCAGGAGGTCGACCTCGAGGTGCGGGCAGGGGAGATCTACGCGCTGCTGGGGCTCAACGGCGCGGGGAAGACCACGCTGATGCGGATGGTCCTGGGCATGGTGCGTCCCGGTGCCGGCTCGGTCACCGTCCTGGGCCGCGGGCCCCGGGAGCGCCCGGCCCGGGCGGGGACGGGCTACCTGGTGGAGGCGGCCACCGCCTATCCGGAGCTGACCGTGCGCGAGAACCTGGAGGTCGCCCGGCGGCTGCACCGGGTGCGGGCCACGCACGCGGTCGGGGACGCGGTGGAGCTCCTCGGCCTCGGAGAGCACGCCGACCGCCGCGCCCGCGAGCTCTCCCAGGGCAACCGGCAGCGACTGGCCCTGGCCCGGGCGGTGCTGCACCGGCCGTCCGTGCTGGTGCTCGACGAGCCGGTGAACGGCCTGGACCCGGCCGGGGTGGTGGAGGTCCGCACCCTCCTGACGGACCTGGCCCGCCGGCACGGGACCACGGTCCTGCTCTCCAGCCACCTGCTGGGCGAGGTCGCCCGCCTGGCCACCCGGGTGGGGGTGCTGCACCGGGGCAGGTTGCTGGAGGAGTTCCCCACCGGCTCCCTGCCCGAGCGGGTGCACCGCCACCTGGAGCTCACCACGCGCGACGACGACCGGGCCGTGGACGTCCTGGCCGCCGCCGGCTTCCCCGCCCGGCGCCGGGCGGGAACGGTCGTGCTCGCCGGGGACCGGGCGACGAGCCGACCGGAGGACGTGGCGGCCGCGCTCGTGCACGGCGGGGTGGCCCTCACCGGGCTCACGGAGGTCCGGGAGGACCTCGAGAGCCACTTCCTGCGCCTGGTGCAGGCGCCCCCCGGGGCGCCCGGAGCCGGGGAGGGACCCCGTGCGCGGTGACCTGGCCGCGGCCGTGCACGCGGAGGCCCTCAAGCTGCGCCGCTCCCGGGTGCCCTGGGCCACCGCGGGAGCCACAGTGCTGATCGGACTGGTCGGGGCCTTCTTCATGTACGTGCTCGAGGACCCGGAACGGGCCCGGACGCTGGGACTGCTCGGGGCCAAGGCCCAGCTGGCGGGCGGCACCGCCGACTGGCCCGGCTACTTCTCCCTGGCCGCCCAGACGGTCGCCGTGGGCGGGCTGCTGATCTTCGGCACCGCGGCCATCTGGCTCTTCGGCCGGGAGTTCTCGGACCGGACCGTCACCGACCTGCTGGCCGTGCCCACCTCCCGCACGGCCGTGGTGCTGGCCAAGCTGACCCTGGGCCTCGTCTGGTGCGCGCTGCTCACGCTGCTCCTCGTCGCGCTCGTCCTGGTCCTGGGCGCGCTGCTCGGGCTGCCCGGCTGGTCCTCGGAGACGGCGGCCCGCGGCGCCGGGACGGTGCTGGGCACCGGCCTGCTGACCGCGGGGCTGGCGGCCGGCTACGGTCTCGCGGCCAGTGTGGGACGCGGCTACCTGCCCGCCGTCGGCGTGCTGTTCCTGACCGTCCTGCTGGCCCAGGTGCTGGCTGCCGTCGGGCACGGCAGGTGGTTCCCGTGGGCGGTCCCGGCCCTGCTGGCGGGGGCTGCCGGGCCTGCTCAGGCCGGTGTCGGCTGGGTCGGCCTCCTGGGCGTCGGGCTCGTGGGCCTCGGCTCGGCCGCCGCCACCGCGCTCTGGTGGGAGCGGGCCGACCACCGGTAGCACCGCCCCTCGGTGTCGAGGGGCGGTGCTACCGGTGGTCGGCCCGCCTGTGAGACGGCCCACGTCAGGGCCGGTGCGCGGGGGCAGGCGGCCCGCCGGCCCCGGTGCGCTGTGCTAGTTTGGGGCGAGCAAGCAACCTTTAAGTCCGTCCTGTGAGGCGGGGAAGGAGGCGGCACCATGATCGACGACAACCCCGCGGCAGGTCCCTCGACGGGACCCTCGCCCGCGCGCGTCATCCTCTCGGCAGCCGACATCGACCGCGCGCTCACGCGCATCGCCCACGAGATCCTCGAGGCCAACAAGGGCAGCTCGGACCTCGTCCTGCTCGGCATCCCGCGCCGCGGCTATCCGCTGGCCCAGCGGATCGCCGCCAAGATCGCCGCGACCGACCCCGGCTTCGACGCCGCCGCCAGCCTCGGCCAGCTCGACGTGACGATGTTCCGCGACGACCTGCGCAAGAACCCCGCCCGCGCCCCGCAGCCCACCCGCATCCCGGTGCAGGGCATCGACGGGCGCACCGTCGTGCTCGTCGACGACGTCCTGTACTCCGGGCGCACCGTGCGCGCCGCCCTCGACGCCCTCGTCGACGTCGGCCGGCCCCGCGTGGTCCGCCTCGCCGTGCTGGTGGACCGCGGCCACCGGGAGCTGCCCATCCGCGCCGACCACGTGGGCAAGAACCTGCCCACCTCCTCCCAGGAGAAGGTCCGGGTCCGCCTCGCCGAGACCGACCCCGACCCGCGGCCGGCCGAGCACGCCGACTGCGTGGTCATCGAGACCTCCGTGCCGGCGGTCCGCGCATGAGGCACCTGCTGTCCACCCGGGACCTCTCCCGCGCCGCCGCCCTGACCGTGCTCGACACCGCCGACCAGATGGCCGAGGTGGGCCACCGGTCGGTGAAGAAGCTGCCGGCGCTGCGCGGACGCACCGTGGTCAACCTCTTCTTCGAGGACTCGACCCGCACCCGGATCTCCTTCGAGACGGCCGCCAAGCGGCTCTCCGCGGACGTCATCAACTTCTCCGCCAAGGGCTCCTCCGTCTCCAAGGGCGAGTCGCTGAAGGACACCGCCCAGACGCTGGCGGCGATGAGCGCCGACGCGGTGGTCATCCGGCACTCGGCCTCGGGCTCCCCGCAGCAGCTGGCCGCCTCGGACTGGATCGACGCCGCGGTGGTCAACGCCGGCGACGGCACGCACGAGCACCCCACCCAGGCCTTGCTCGACGCCATGACGCTGCGCCAGCACCGGGCCCGCACCGAGGGCCGGGAGAGCACCCGCGGGCTCGACCTCGAGGGCATGCACGTGGTGATCGTCGGCGACGTCCTGCACTCCCGCGTCGCCCGCTCCGACCTCTGGCTGTTCACCACCCTCGGCGCCCGGGTCACGTTCGTGGCCCCGCCCACGCTGCTGCCGGTGGGCATCGCCGACTGGCCGTGCGAGGTCGTCTACTCCCTCGACCAGGCGCTGGACCCGGCCCCGGACGCGGTGATGATGCTGCGCGTGCAGCGCGAGCGGATGCACGCCGCCTTCTTCCCCACCACCCAGGAGTACGCCCGCGAGTGGGGCCTGACCCCCGAGCGCGTCGCGGCGCTGGACGCCGCCGGGGCGCCCACGGCGATCATGCACCCGGGGCCGATGAACCGCGGCCTGGAGATCTCCTCCGCCGCGGCCGACTCCCCGCGCTCCACGGTCCTGGACCAGGTCCGCAACGGCGTCTCCGTGCGGATGTCGGTGCTCTACCTGCTGCTGGCCGGCGACGACCTCGACGCCCCCTCCACCCCCGCATCCCCAGGAGTTCTCATCCCATGACCTCGTACCTCATCCAGGGCGCCCGGCCGTACGGCGAGCAGCCGGCCGACCTCCTCGTCGAGGACGGCCTGATCCGGCGCGTGGGCCCCGGCGCCGCCGCCCCGGACGGCCTGCAGGTCGTCGACGGCACCGGGCTGGTGGCCCTGCCCGGGCTCGTGGACATCCACACCCACCTGCGCGAGCCCGGCCGCGAGGACGCCGAGACGGTGCAGACGGGCACCCGGGCCGCCGCGCTGGGGGGCTACACCGCCGTGTTCGCCATGGCCAACTCCGACCCCGTGGCCGACACCGCCGGGGTCGTCGAGCAGGTCCACGAGCTGGGCCGGGCCGCCGGCTGGGTGGACGTGCGCCCGGTCGGCGCCGTGACCGTGGGCCTGCAGGGCGAGCGGCTGTCGGAGATCAAGGCGATGGCCGACTCCCGCGCCGCGGTGCGGGTCTTCTCCGACGACGGCATGTGCGTGCACGACCCGGTGCTGATGCGCCGGGCCCTGGAGTACGTCAAAGGCTTCGACGGCGTCGTGGCCCAGCACGCGCAGGAGCCGCGGCTCACGGAGGGCGCCCAGATGAACGAGGGCGCCGTGTCCGCCGAGCTGGGGCTGACCGGCTGGCCGGCGGTGGCCGAGGAGGCCATCATCGCCCGCGACGTGCTGCTCGCCGAGCACGTGGGTTCCCGGGTGCACATCTGCCACCTCTCCACCAAGGGCTCCGTGGACATCGTGCGCTGGGCCAAGCAGCGCGGCATCGACGTCACCGCCGAGGCCACCCCCCACCACCTGCTGCTCACCGACGAGCGGGTCCGCAGCTTCGACCCCGTGTTCAAGGTCAACCCGCCGCTGCGCACCGACGAGGACGTGCACGCCCTGCGGGCGGCCGTGGCCGACGGCACCATCGACGTCATCGGCACCGACCACGCCCCGCACCCCGCCGAGGACAAGGAGTGCGAGTGGTCGTGCGCGGCCAACGGCATGACCGGGCTGGAGACCGCCCTGTCCGTGGTGCAGCACACCCTCGTGGACACGGGCCTGCTGACCTGGCGCGACGTCGCCCGGATCACCTCCGCGACCCCGGCCCGGATCGGCCGACTGACCGATCAGGGCCGGCCCCTCGCGGAGGGCGAGCCGGCGAACATCGTGCTGTGGGACCCGGCGGCGACCACCGTGGTCGACCCGGCCCGGCACGCCTCGAAGGGCCGCAACAGCCCCTACCGCGGGATGGAGCTGCCCGGCGCGGTGCGCGCCACGTTCTTCCGCGGCCACCCCACGGTGCTGGACGGCGCGCTGAACAGCCCCTCGCCGCGCGCCTGAGCCACCGCACCCGCCCCGCCCGCCCCTTCCACCGCCCGGAGGCCCCCGCCCCATGGACCAGCTCACCACCGTGCTCGGCACGCTGCTCCTGCTCGCCGTGCTCTTCGCCCTGATCCGCCGGGGCTGGGCCGGGCGCGTGCGACGCCAGGCCGGGATCGCGGCCCCGCCGGCCCCGCCGGCCGGCGCCGAGGAGCGCGAGCCCCGGCTGGCCGTGCCGGGCATGTACGTGGCCACCACCGAGACCGGCGCCCCGCTCGAGCGGATCGCCGCCCACGGGCTGGGCGTCCGCGCCCGGGCGCGGGCCCTCGTCCTGGACGAGGGCGTGCTCTTCGAGCGGCAGGGCGCGGCCCCGCTGTTCGTGCCGGCCGCGGACGTCGTGGCCGTGGGCACCTCCTCCGGCATGGTCGGGAAGTTCGTCGAGAAGGACGGACTGGCCGTGCTGACCTGGTCCCTGGGCGGCACCGTGGTGGACACCGGCTTCCGCACCCAGCGCGCCGAGGACAAGCGGCGCCTGCTCGCCGAGGTGGAGGCGATCGCCCCCGCAGCACGCTCCTGACCTCCCCGCGGCTGCCCGCAGCCGCCCGACACTTCCCGACCCGCAGACACGAACGTGAGGACGACCTTGAGCTCGATCACCACCGAACCCGCCGTGCTGGTGCTGGAGGACGGCCGCGTCTTCCGCGGCCGCGCCTACGGCGCCCTCGGCACCGCCCTCGGCGAGGCGGTCTTCTCCACCGGCATGACCGGCTACCAGGAGACCATCACCGACCCCTCCTACGCCGGCCAGCTGGTCGTGCAGACCGCCCCGCACATCGGCAACACCGGCGTCAACGCCGCCGACGCCGAGTCCCGCCGGATCTGGGTGTCCGGCTACGTGGTGCGCGACGCCGCCCGCCGCCCCTCCAACTGGCGCTCCGAGGGCTCCCTCGACGAGCAGCTCGCCGCGCAGGGCGTCGTCGGCATCCAGGACGTCGACACCCGGGCGGTCACCCGCCACCTGCGCGACCGCGGCGCGATGCGCGGCGGCATCTTCTCCGGCGACGCCGCCCGCCGGCCGGAGGCCGAGCTCGTGGCCGCGGTCGCCGCGGCCGAGCGGATGGAGGGGCGCCGGCTCGCCGAGACCGTCTCGGTGACCGAGGCCTACGTGGTGGAGCCCGCCGAGCACGGCTGGGAGGGGGAGGTCCGGCACGAGCTCGTGGCCGTGGACCTCGGCATCAAGTCGATGACCCCGCACCGGTTCGCCGAGCGCGGCGTGCGCGTGCACGTGGTGCCGGCGGACACGACCTTCGAGCAGATCCGGGCCCTGCGCCCGCGCGGGGTGTTCTTCTCCAACGGCCCCGGCGACCCGGCCACCGCCGAGCGGCAGGTGGAGACCCTGCGCCAGGTGCTGCGCGCCGGGATCCCGTTCTTCGGCATCTGCTTCGGCAACCAGCTGCTGGGCCGGGCCCTGGGCTTCGGCACCTACAAGCTCGTCTTCGGCCACCGGGGGATCAACCAGCCGGTGCTCGACCGCCGGACCGGGCGCGTGGAGATCACCGCGCACAACCACGGCTTCGCCGTGGACGCCCCGCTCGAGGGGCCGGTCACGGCGCCGCTGGAGGAGTTCGGGCGCGTGGAGGTCAGCCACGTGTGCCTCAACGACGACGTGGTCGAGGGCCTCAACTGCCGCGACCTGCCGGCGTTCTCGGTGCAGTACCACCCCGAGGCCGCCGCCGGACCGCACGACGCCTCCTACCTCTTCGGCCGGTTCATCGAGCTCATGGACAGCCACCGGGACGGCAGCGCCGACCCGACCATCGACAACGCCGTCCCCGGCGGCGCGCAGGGCGCGCGGCCGGACCGGGACGCCAGCACGGAAGGGCAGCACTGACATGCCGCGCAGGACAGATCTGAACAGCGTTCTGGTCATCGGCTCCGGGCCGATCGTCATCGGCCAGGCCGCGGAGTTCGACTACTCGGGCACCCAGGCGCTGCGGGTGCTCCGGGAGGAGGGGCTGCGGGTCATCCTCGTCAACTCCAACCCGGCGACCATCATGACCGACCCCGAGTTCGCCGACGCGACCTACGTGGAGCCCATCACCCCGGAGGTGGTCGAGAAGATCATCGCCAAGGAGCGCCCGGACGCGCTGCTGCCCACCCTCGGCGGGCAGACCGCGCTGAACACCGCGATCGCCCTCGACGCCAACGGCGTGCTCGACAAGTACGGGGTCGAGCTGATCGGCGCCAACGTCGAGGCGATCAACCTCGGCGAGGACCGCGAGAAGTTCAAGGGCGTCGTGGAGCGCTGCGGCGCCGAGTCGGCCCGCTCGATCATCGTGCACTCCATGGCCGAGGCCCTCGCCGCGGCCGACGAGCTCGGCTACCCCATGGTCGTGCGCCCGTCCTTCACCATGGGCGGGCTCGGGTCCGGCATGGCCTACGACGAGGAGGACCTGCACCGCATCGCCGGCGCCGGCATCCAGTACAGCCCGACCTCCGAGGTGCTCCTGGAGGAGTCCATCCTCGGCTGGAAGGAGTACGAGCTGGAGATGATGCGCGACAAGCACGACAACGTCGTGGTCGTGTGCTCCATCGAGAACTTCGACCCCGTGGGCGTGCACACCGGCGACTCCATCACGGTGGCCCCGGCCATGACGCTGACCGACCGCGAGTACCAGAACCTGCGCGACATCGCGATCGCCGTGATCCGCGAGGTCGGGGTGGACACCGGCGGGTGCAACATCCAGTTCGCGATCGAGCCGGACACCGGCCGCGTGGTGGTCATCGAGATGAACCCGCGGGTCTCCCGCTCCTCCGCCCTGGCCTCCAAGGCCACCGGCTTCCCGATCGCCAAGATCGCCACGAAGCTGTCGCTGGGCTACACCCTGGACGAGATCCCCAACGACATCACCCGCAAGACCCCGGCGTCCTTCGAGCCGACGCTGGACTACGTCGTCGTGAAGGTCCCCCGCTTCGCGTTCGAGAAGTTCCCCGCGGCGGACCCCACGCTGACGACCACCATGAAGTCGGTGGGGGAGGCGATGGCGATCGGGCGCAACTTCACCGAGGCCCTGCAGAAGGCCATGCGCTCCCTGGAGCAGAAGGGCTCCTCGTTCTCCTTCGTGCGCCCCGAGCTCGACGCCGCCGGCCTGGACCGCCTGGTCGAGGCCGCCCGCACCCCGACCACGGAGCGGATCCGGCAGGTCCAGCAGGCCCTGCTGGCCGGGGCGTCCGTGGAGCGGCTCTACGAGGCCACCGGCATCGACCCGTGGTTCCTCGACCAGCTGGTGCTGCTCAACGAGGTCGCCGCCGCGGTGGTCGAGGACGGCGACCTGAGCGAGCGGACCCTGCGCCTGGCCAAGCGGCACGGCTTCTCCGACGGGCAGATCGGCGAGCTGGCCCACCTGGACGAGGCCGTGGTCCGCGGGGTGCGCCACGCCCTGGGCATCCGCCCGGTGTTCAAGACCGTGGACACCTGCGCGGCGGAGTTCGAGGCCTTCACCCCGTACCACTACTCCTCCTACGACGAGGAGTCGGAGGTCGGCCGGCACGAGCAACCCTCGATCATGATCCTGGGCTCGGGCCCGAACCGGATCGGGCAGGGCATCGAGTTCGACTACTCCTGCGTGCACGCCTCGATGGCCCTGCGCGCGGCCGGGCACGAGACGGTGATGGTCAACTGCAACCCGGAGACCGTCTCCACCGACTACGACGTCTCCACCCGGCTGTACTTCGAGCCGCTGACCTTCGAGGACGTCATGGAGGTCGTGGAGACCGAGCGGCGCACCGGCGGACTGCTCGGGGTGTTCGTGCAGCTGGGCGGGCAGACCCCGCTCAAGCTGGCCGCCCAGCTCAAGGCCGCGGGCGTGCCGATCCTGGGCACCACCCCGGAGGCCATCGACCTGGCCGAGGACCGCGGCGAGTTCGCCCGGGTGCTCGGGGAGGCCGGGCTGCGCCAGCCGAAGAACGGCACCGCCTCGACCTTCGAGGACGCCAAGCGGATCGCCGACGAGATCGGCTACCCGGTGCTGGTGCGCCCCTCCTACGTGCTCGGCGGGCGCGGCATGGAGATCGTCTACGACGAGCCGGCCCTGGCCCGGTACCTGCAGAACGCCACGGAGGTCTCCTCCTCCCGGCCGGCGCTGATCGACAAGTTTCTCGAGGACGCGATCGAGATCGACGTGGACGCCCTCTACGACGGCGAGGAGCTCTACGTCGGCGGCGTCATGGAGCACATCGAGGAGGCCGGGATCCACTCCGGGGACTCCGCGTGCACCCTGCCCTCGATCACGCTGGGCCCGGACGTCGTCGCGCGGGTGCGCGAGGCCACCCTGGCCATCGCCCGGGGCGTGGGCGTGCGCGGGCTCATCAACATCCAGTTCGCCGTGGCCTCCGACGTCCTCTACGTCATCGAGGCCAACCCGCGCGCCTCCCGCACGGTCCCGTTCGTCTCCAAGGCCACGGGCGTGCAGCTGGCCAAGGCCGCCGCCCTGATCGGCACCGGCACGACCATCGCCGAGCTGCGCGCCCACGGGCACCTGCCCGAGCGGCTGGACGGGTCCACGCTGCCCGCCTCGGCTCCGGTGGCCGTGAAGGAGGCCGTGCTGCCCTTCGCCCGGTTCCGCACCGCCGAGGGCGCCGTGGTGGACTCCCTGCTCGGCCCGGAGATGCGCTCCACCGGCGAGGTCATGGGCCTGGACAAGTACTTCGACACGGCCTTCGCCAAGGCCCAGGCCGCGGCCAACGTGTCGCTGCCGACGTCGGGGCGGATGTTCGTCTCCGTGGCGAACAAGGACAAGCGGTCCTCGATCGCCTACGTGCGGATGTTCCGCGACCTCGGCTTCGAGATCCTGGCCACCAGCGGCACGGCGCAGGTGCTGCGGCGCAACGGCATCGAGTCCACCGTGGTCCGCAAGATCAGCGAGACGGCCCCCGGGGAGCGGACCATCGTGGACCTCATCGGGGACGGGGAGATCGACCTGATCTTCAACACCCCCGCCGGCGGCGCCGCGCGCGGGGACGGCTACGAGATCCGGGCGGCGGCCACGAGCGTGGGCGTGCCGCTGATGACGACCGTCTCCGTGCTCGGGGCCGCCCTCCAGGCGGTCACCGCGCTGCGGGCCTACACGTGGGACGTGACCAGCCTGCAGGAGCACGAGCAGCGCCTGCACGCCCTCACCGCCCCGGCCCAGCCCGAGGTCGTCGGTGCCTGAGCACCCGGGCGCGCAGCTCCCGGCGTCCGGCCGCGCCCCCTTCGGGGCGCGGCTGGCCCGGGCGATGGACGCCCACGGCCCGCTGTGCGTGGGCATCGACCCGCACCCGGGGCTGCTCGACGCGTGGGGGCTGCCCCGCACCGCGGAGGGGCTGCGTCGCTTCTCCCTGACGGTGCTCGAGGCCGCCGCCGGCCGGGCTGCGGCCGTGAAGCCGCAGGTGGCCCTCTACGAGTCCTACGGGTCCGCGGGCTTCGCCGTGCTCGAGGAGCTGCTCGGCGGGGCCCGCGCCGCGGGGCTGCTCACGGTGGCCGACGCCAAGCGCGGGGACATCGGCTCCACGATGGAGGCCTACGCCGCCGCGTGGCTGGAGGAGGGGTCCCCGCTCGCGGCGGACGCCGTGACCCTGAGCCCCTACCTCGGCTTCGAGTCGCTGCGCCCGGCCCTGGACCTGGCCGCGCGCACGGGCCGCGGCACGTTCGTGCTCGCGCTCACCTCCAACCCGGAGGGCCGCTCCGTGCAGCACGTCGGGGGCGGCGGGTCGGTGGCCCGCACCGTGTGCTCGGCCGCCGCGGCGGAGAACGCTCGGGTGCTCGGCGGCGCCGGCACCGCGGCGGACGGACCCGGTGCGGGCACCTCCGCGGGGGACCGGAGCGGCCTGGGCCCGTGCGGGCTGGTCGTGGGCGCCACGGTCGGTGACGCCCTGACCGAGCTGGGCATCGACCTGGCCGGGGTCCGCGGCCCGCTGCTGGCCCCCGGCTACGGGGCCCAGGGCGCCCGTGCCGAGGACCTCCCGGCCGTCTTCGGTGCCGCCGCCGGTCAGGTGCTGGCCACCTCGAGCCGGGCGATCCTGCGCCGCGGCCCGGCCGTGCCCGCCCTGCGGGAGGCCGTCGAGCGCTCGGCGGGGGAGCTGGCGGCGGCCCTGGGCTGAGCGGCAGCGGTCCCTCCGGCCCCCGGCGGACTCCCGACGGGGGCGGAGAGGACGACACCCCTGGTCACGCCACGGTCGTGTCGCCTTGCAGTGCATGGTTAATCATGTAGTTTCTTTAGCAAACGGGCTGGCCGTCCTGCTGCGGGACGGAGGCTGCAGTCCGTGGCGACGAGGAGGAACCCCATGGCACTGCGTCCGCTGACCGACGACGAGCGAGCCGCCGCGCGGGAGAAGGCCACCCAAGCACGGACGGCGCGCGCCGACGTGAAGAAGGGCCTGCGCGAACGCCGGATGACGGTGGCCGAGATCCTCGAGCGGGCCGACCAGGAGGAGGCCGTGAGCCGGCTGAAGGTCTCCGACCTGCTCGAGTCCACCCCGGGGATCGGGAAGGTCCGCTCGGCCGCCATCATGGAGGAGATCGGCATCGCCCGCACGCGGCGGCTGCGCGGGCTCGGCGTGCACCAGCGCAAGGCGCTCATCGAGTACCTCGACCGCTGAGCCGGCCCGGCGGGCGCCGGGGGAGCGGGCGCCGGGGGAGCGGGCGCGATCCGGTAGATTGGGGTGTTCCCCACCCCGTTCCCAGGAGGTTGCCCGTGACTCCCGACGCGCCCCGCCCCGCGCGCCCGTCCCTGACCGTGCTCGCCGGACCCACGGCCGTGGGCAAGGGCACGGTCTCGACCTACGTCCGGGACCACTATCCGCAGGTGTGGCTGTCCGTGTCGGCGACCACCCGCGCCCCGCGCCCGGGAGAGGTCGACGGGGTGCACTACTTCTTCGTCTCCGACGAGCAGTTCGACGCCCTGGCCCGGGACGGGCAGCTGCTGGAGTGGGCGGTGGTGCACAACTCCCACCGCTACGGCACGCTGCGCTCCACCGTGGAGCAGGCGCTGGCGGGCGGGCGCTGCGTGCTGCTGGAGATCGACCTGCAGGGGGCGCGCCAGATCCGCAGCACCATGCCGGAGGCGAACTTCGTCTTCCTGGCCCCGCCCAGCTGGGACGAGATGGTCGCCCGGCTGGTCGGCCGGGGCACCGAGACGCCCGAGGAACAGCGGGTCCGGCTCGAAACCGCTAAACTGGAGCTCGCGGCAGAGCCGGAGTTCGACCACACCGTCGTCAACGACAGCGTCGAGCGGGCCGCCGCCGAACTCGTGCAGCTCATGGGGGCCGACCCCGAGCAGGCATCCTGATACCCGTCCACCGCGTTTGGAGCAACAGCTTGTCTACCCACACCGAAGGCATCATCAACCCGCCGATCGACGCCCTGCTGAAGAAGTCCGACTCCAAGTACGGCCTCGTGATCTTCGGCGCCCGGCGTGCCCGGCAGATCAATGCCTACTACTCGCAGCTGCACGAGGGGCTGTTCGAGTACGTCGGTCCGCTCGTCGACACGCAGCTCAACGAGAAGCCGCTGTCCATCTCCTTCCGCGAGATCGACGCGGGCCTGATCGAGGGCCGCCCGGTCGAGCACGCCGGCTTCGCCGAGAACGGCCAGCTCACCACGGAGGCGGACCTCGCCGCCGACGTCTTCGGCGCCGACTTCTTCGCCCAGGGCACGGAGGACGACTTCTCCGCCGGCGCGGCGTTCTCCGACGAGGCGACCGTGGACTTCTCCGCGGGGGAGTCCAGCACCCCGCTCGAGCCGCTGGGCGACCTGCCCGGCAGCGGCGAGGACAACCCGGTCAACGGCGCCGGTGACGCCGCCGACGCCGCCCCGGAGGAGCCGGGGCGGGAGCCCGGGGACCTCCGGGACCTGTGAGCCGTCCCCGGCCCGCCCGGCGGGGCGGCGCGGCGTGAAGGTCGTCCTCGGCATCGGCGGGGGCATCGCCGCCTACAAGGCCGCGCTGCTGCTGCGGCTGTTCACCGAGGGTGGCCACACGGTCGTGCCGGTGCCCACCGAGTCCGCGCTGCGCTTCGTGGGCGCCCCCACCTGGGAGGCCCTGTCCGGCCAGCGCGTCAGCACGGGGGTGTTCGAGCGGGTGGACGAGGTCAACCACGTCCACCAGGGGCAGAGCGCCGACCTCGTCGTCGTCGCGCCCGCGACCGCCGACCTGCTCGCGCGCGCGGCGCACGGGCTGGCCGACGACCTGCTGACCACCACGCTGCTGGCCACCCGCGCCCCGGTGCTCTTCGCCCCGGCGATGCACACCGAGATGTGGCTGAACCCCGCCGTCCAGGCCAACGTGGCCACCCTGCGCGCCCACGGGCACACCGTCCTGGAGCCCGCCGTGGGCCGGCTGACCGGTCCCGACTCCGGGCCCGGCCGGCTGCCCGAGCCGGAGGACATCCACGCCGCCGCCCTGCTCCTGGCCCGGCGCGGGCAGACGCCCGACGGGCCGCTGGCGGGCGCCCGGGTGCTGGTCAGCGCCGGCGGCACCCGCGAGCCGCTGGACCCCGTCCGCTTCCTCGGCAACCGCTCCTCCGGCAAGCAGGGCGTGGCGATCGCCGCCGCCGCCCGCGACGCCGGGGCGGAGGTGACCCTGGTGGCCGCCCACCTCGAGACCCCGGTCCCGGCCGGGGTGGAGGTCGTGCACGCCGGCACCGCCGAGCAGCTGCGCCGGGCGTGCGTGCGGGCGGCCGCGCGGGCCGACGTCGTGGTGATGGCCGCCGCGGTGGCCGACTACCGACCGGCCCGGGTGGCCGACGCGAAGCTGAAGAAGGCCGAGGACGGCTCCGCCCCGGTGCTCGAGCTGGTGCGCAACCCCGACGTCCTGCGCGAGCTCGTGGACCTGCGCAACACCGCCCGGCGCCGCCAGCTGCTCGTGGGCTTCGCCGCCGAGACCGGCGACGCCGAGACGGACCCGCTGACGTTCGGGCGCCGGAAGCTCGCGCGCAAGGGCTGCGACCTGCTGGCCGTCAACCACGTGGGCGAGAACCTGGTCTTCGGCCAGGACACCACCACCCTCACGGTGCTCAGCGCCGCGGGGGGCCCGGAGCAGGTGCTCGAGGGCCCCAAGGACGAGGTCGCCCGCGGTCTCGTGCAGCGGATCGCGCAGGAGCTGGCCGCCGTCCGCGGCTGAACCGCCCCCCGGCCCGCCCTGCCGCGCCCCGGTGCGGCAGGGCCCGGGCGGCCGCGCTGTGCCGTCCGGGGCGGACGGTAGTGTGGTCTCCCGTGAGCGAGACGACCCAGCACCTGAGACTGTTCACCTCCGAGTCCGTCACGGAGGGCCACCCCGACAAGATCTGCGACCAGATCAGCGACTCGATCCTCGACGACCTGCTGCGCCAGGACCCCGAGTCCTCCGTGGCGGTCGAGACGATGGTGACCACCGGGCTGGTGCACGTGGCCGGGGAGGTGAAGACCCGCGGGTACGTGGAGATCCCCAACGTGGTGCGCAAGACGCTGCTGGACATCGGCTACAACTCCTCGGTGCACGGCTTCGACGGGGAGTTCTGCGGGGTGTCCATCAGCGTGGGCGAGCAGTCCCCGGAGATCTACGAGGGCGTCTTCCAGTCCCTCGAGGTCCGGGAGGGCACCGCCCGCGACGCCCGGGACGCCCAGGGCGCCGGGGACCAGGGCATCATGTTCGGCTACGCCTCCGACGAGACCGAGGTGCTGATGCCGGCGCCGATCTTCATCGCCCACCGCCTCTCCGAGCAGCTCACCCGGGTCCGCAAGACCGCGGTGCTGCCGGGCCTGCGCCCCGACGGCAAGACCCAGGTCACCCTCGGCTACGACGGCCACCGCCCGGTCGCCGTGGACACCGTGGTGGTCTCCGCCCAGCACGTGGAGGGCTACGACCTCGACCAGCTGGCCTCGGACCTGCGCCAGTGCGTGATCGGCCCCGTGCTCGAGGAGACCGGCCTGGACCTGTCCTCCACCCAGCTGATCATCAACCCGGCCGGCAACTTCGTGCGCGGCGGGCCCGTGGGCGACGCCGGGCTGACCGGGCGCAAGATCATCGTGGACACCTACGGGGGCATGGCCCGCCACGGCGGCGGGGCCTTCTCCGGCAAGGACCCCTCGAAGGTCGACCGCTCCGCGGCCTACGCGATGCGCTGGGTCGCCAAGAACGTCGTGGCCGCCGGTCTCGCCGACCGCGTGGAGGTGCAGGTGGCCTACGCGATCGGGCGGGCCGCCCCGGTGGGGCTCTACGTGGAGACCTTCGGCACCGCGCACGTGGACCCGCTGCGGATCGAGCGGGCCGTGCACGAGGTCTTCGACCTGCGCCCGCTGGCGATCATCGAGGACCTCGACCTCAAGCGCCCGATCTACGCGCGCACGGCCGCGCACGGGCACTTCGGCCGCACCGAGCCCGAGTTCACCTGGGAGCGCACCGACCGCGTCGCGGACCTGCGGTCGGCCGCCGGGCTCTGAGCATGACCCGGGAGGACGTCGAGGCGGCCGCGGAGGCCCCGCGGCAGCTGTCGCTCCTCTCGGGCTTCCCGCCGCGCCCGCCGCGCCCGGACACCAAGGGCGTGGGGGCGGCGCTGCTGGCCGACCCCGACCCCGTGGCCCGGGTGCTGCTGGACACCCACGTCCCGCACCTGGACCGGGCCTTCGACTACGCCGTGCCCGCCGAGCTGGCGGACACCGCGGTCCCCGGGGCCCGGGTCAAGGTCGGCTTCGCGGGCCAGGAGCTGACCGGCTACGTGCTCGAGCGGGTCGCCGACTCGGAGGTGATGGCCCGGATCCAGCCCCTGCGCCGGGTGCTGTCCCCCCTGCCCGTGCTGACCCCGGAGGTCGCCCTGCTCGCCGAGGACATCGCCGCGCGCGCGGCCGGCACCACCGCCGACGTCGTGCGGCTGGCGGTCCCGCCGCGGGTGGCCCGGGTGGAGAAGGAGGTCGATCAGCGCCTGGCCGAGGCGCCGGGGCACTCGACCGGATTGTCCCCGCACGTGCCCGGGCCCTCGCACGACGCCGCCCTGGCCGACTACGCGGGCGGGCCGGAGTTCCTGGCCGAGCTCGGCGCCGGCGGCGCCCCGCGCGCCGTCGTGGAGGTGCTGCCCGCCCATCCCGCCCACGACTGGACGGACGTGCTGGCCGCCGCGATCGGTGCCGCCTGGCGGGCCGGCCGCGGGGCGGTCGCGGTCGTGGCCGACCAGAAGGCGCTGGCCCGGCTGGAGCGCTCGGTGGTGGACGAGATCGGGGCCGAGCACCTGGTGCGCCTGCACGCCGAGGACGGGCCCACTCCGCGCTACCGGGCGTTCCTCGCCGCCGCCACCGGCCAGGTCCGGGTGGTCCTGGGCACCCGCTCCGCCGCCTACGCGCCCGTGGACGACCTCGGGCTCGTGGCCTGCTTCGACGACGGCGACGAGAACCTCGTGGAGCAGCGCGCGCCCTACCAGCACGTGCGCGACGTGCTGCTGCTGCGGGCCGGGCGCAAGGGGTGCGCGGCCCTGTTCGCCGGGCACGCCGTGAGCCCCGAGGCCCAGCGGCTCGTGGTCTCCGGCTGGGCCCGGCGGCTGGCCCCCGCACGGGAGGTGCTGCGGGTGCACATGCCGCGGATCGTCTCGACCGCCGACTCCTTCCACGCCGCCCGGGACCCGCTGGCCTCCCGCGCCCGGCTGCCCGAGACGGCCTACCGGGCGGCCCGGGAGGGACTGGAACGGGGCCCGGTCCTGGTGCAGGTGGCGCGCGCCGGCTACGCCCCGCACCTGGCCTGCGAGCGCTGCCGGGAGCCGGCCCGGTGCACCTCCTGCGACGGCCCGCTCGGGGTGGTGTCCCGGCGCGGGGTGCCCCGCTGCGGGTGGTGCGGGCGCTCGGCGCACTCCTGGACGTGCGCCGCGTGCGGGTCCCGGCGGATGCGCCTGGTCACCGTCGGGGCGCTGCGCACCGCCGAGGAGCTGGGGCGGGCCTTCCCCCAGGTGCCGGTCGTCGCGTCCTCGGGGGAGGCGGTGCGCGCGGAGGTGCCCGGCAGCCCGGCCCTGGTGGTGGCCACCCCGGGGGCGGAGCCGGTGGCGGAGGGCGGCTACGCGGCGGCGCTGCTGCTGGACGGCAACCAGATGCTCATGCGCCCGGCCCTGCGCGCGGCCGAGCAGACGCTGCGCCGGTGGTTCAACGCCGCGGCGCTGGTGCGCCGGGCCCGGGACGGCGGGGTCGTGGTGGTCACCGCCGAGCACGAGAGCGCCGTGGGGGCGTTCGTGCGCTGGGACCCGGCCGGCCACGCCGAGCGGGAGCTCGTGGAGCGCCAGGCCCTCGGGCTGCCCCCGGCGGTGCGCTCGGCGGCGCTGACCGGGCCGGCGGCGGCGGTCGCGGCGTTCCTGGCCGACCTCGAGCTGCCGCCCGCGGTGCGGGTGATCGGGCCCACCCCGCTGGAGGACCACGTGGCGGGCCCGGACGGGGAGCCGGCCCCGCACCGGGCGCTGCTGTTCTTCGGCTACGGCGTGGCCGGGGAGGTGACCCGGCGGCTGCGGGCAACCCGGGCCCAGGCCTCCGCGCTGCGCAAGCACCCGCCGGTGCACGTGCGCTGCGACGTCACCGACCTGCTCTAGCAGGGCTCGCACCGGCACGGACCGCAGGCGGTACGCACCGTCCCCGGGGACGGCACGCGGCCTCCCCCGAGACGGCACGCACCTTCCCCAGGGGGAGCGGCACTGCCGGGAGGGCCGTGCCCGCTCCGGTGCCGGCCGGCTCCCGGGCCGTCCTCCGGCCCGGACCGGCACCTGCCCGGCCCGGGCGTGCGGCCCGTCACGGTCCCGGGGGTCTTGGCCTGCGCCCGCCGGTGTGGTGGGGTGGGAGCGAGCGGCAGCGCCGCCGCCGTCGTCCGGGGAGGTCACCGTGGGAGAAGAGGTCCGGTCCCGCAGCTACACGCGCGAGGAGCGCCAGCGCTACCGGGAGAAGGTGCGGCAGGACCTCGACGTGTTCGAGCTCATGCTCCACCGCAGCTCCTTCGAGTTCGACCGGCCCATGACGGGCCTGGAGATCGAGCTGAACCTTGTCGACGAGCACTTCGAGCCGTCCTTCCACAACGCCGAGGTCCTCGCCGCCATCGCCGACCCCGGCTACCAGACCGAGCTCGCCCGCTACAACATCGAGCTCAACGTCCCCCCGCGCCCGCTGCCCGGGCGGGCCGCCCTCGAGCTCGAGGAGGAGTTGCGCGCCTCGCTCAACGCCGCCGACGCCCGCGCCCGGGAGACCGGCTCGCGGATCATGGCCATCGGGATCCTCCCGACGATCCGGCCCGAGCACTACGAGCGGGAGTGGATCAGCGCCAACAACCGCTACAGCGCCCTCAACGACTCGATCTTCGTGGCCCGCGGCGAGGACATCCGCCTGGACCTGGAGGGACCGGACGGGGAGCGGGTCGACGCCTACTGCGACTCGATCGCCCCCGAGTCGGCGTGCACCAGCGTCCAGCTGCACCTGCAGGTCGCCCCCACGGGCTTCGCCGCCCACTGGAACGCCGCCCAGGCGCTCTCGGCCGTGCAGGTCGCCCTCGCCGCGAACAGCCCCTATTTCTTCGGCCGGCGCCTGCACGCGGAGACCCGGATCGCGCTGTTCGAGCAGGCCACCGACACCCGGCCGGTCGAGCTGAAGAACCAGGGGGTGCGCCCGCGGGTGTTCTTCGGCGAGCGCTGGATCACCTCGATCTTCGACCTGTTCGAGGAGAACGTCCGCTACTTCCCGGCGCTGCTGGCCGACTGCTCCGAGGAGGACCCCGCCGCCGAGCTGGCGGCCGGACGGGCCCCGCGCCTGGCCGAGCTGCGGCTGCACAACGGGACGATCTACCGGTGGAACCGCCCGATCTACGACGTCGTCGGCGGCGTGCCGCACCTGCGGGTGGAGAACCGGGTGCTGCCGGCGGGACCGACGATCGCCGACGTGCTGGCCAACGCCGCGTTCTACTACGGGGCGGTGCGCGTCCTCGCCCGGCAGGAGCGCCCGGTGTGGACGCGGATGAGCTTCGCCGCCTGCGCGGAGAACTTCGCCCGCGCGGCGCGGGACGGGATCGACGCCCGCCTGTACTGGCCCGGCTTCGGCGAGCTGTGCGTCGACGAGCTCGTGCTGCGCCACCTGCTGCCCCTGGCGCACCAGGGCCTGGAGGAGTGGGGTGTGGCCCCGGAGGTCCGGGAGCGCTATCTCGGCATCGTCGAGGCCCGGTGCGTGGCCGGGGTCAACGGGGCGACCTGGCAGACGCAGGCGGTCCAGCGCCTCGAGGCGCGGGGCGCCGACCGGTCCACCGCGCTGCGGGCCATGCTCGCCCGCTACGCCCAGCACATGGCCGACAACGACCCCGTGCACACCTGGCCGCTGCCCTGAGCCCGGCCGCCGCGGAGGACCCGGCCGGGGCGGGCCCTGCTCACCGGCGGGCCGAGCGCCGCTCGTGCACCCCCCGGGCCACGGCCAGCAGCTCCCGGGCGGAGTCTGCCCAGGACCACGCCCTGGCCCGCTCCAGCCCGGCCAGCACCTGCGCCCGGGCCCGGGCCGGGTCCTCCAGCGCCCGGACCGCCGCGGCGACGCCGGCGTCGTCGTCAGGGGCTACGTAGGCGGCGGCCGACCCGGCGACCTCCCGGAAGATCGGCAGGTCGCTGCACACCACCGGCGTCCCGGCCGCCATGGCCTCGACCACCGGCAGCCCGTAGCCCTCGGCCCGCGACGCCGTCAGCAGCGCCGCCGCCTGCTCCAGCAGGGCGGCGTACTCGGCCTCGTCCACCCCGTCGTGGAACACCACGCGCGCCCCCGCCGGGACCAGGGCCTCCAGCTGCGCCCGCCGGGCGGGGGGAATGCGCGAGAGCAGGTGCAGCTCGTGCCCGGGCAGCCGCCCCGCCGCGCGCACCAGGGTCTCCACGTTCTTGTAGGGCAGGAACGACCCCATGTAGAGCAGCAGCCGTCCCCGCCGCGGCAGCCGCGCCAGGGCCCGCTCCGGGGAAAGCACCGCACCGGGCGGGGCGGCGTTGGGCACCAGGTGCACCGGACGCCGGGTGAGCCGGTGGGCGGCCATGAGCTCCCGCGTGGTCCGCGAGACGGTGACCACGGCGTCGGCGCGGTCGAGCAGCACCCGCTGCGGCCACCACGCCCGGTGGTAGGCCCGCCAGCCCGCGCGCACCGCCGCGGGGAGGTCTCCCGGCGGGGTGGGGTGGTCGTAGTAGATGAGGTCGTGCAGGGTCAGGATCAGCCCGTGCCGCCGTCCCGCCGAGCCCATGGTCTGCATGGGCGAGAACACCACGTCCGGCGCGTACCGGTTGACCACCAGCGCCGTGGCGGCCTCCGCCGCCGAGACCGGGGAGGGCCCCCGCACGTGCGGGACCTCCGGCAGCATGGCCAGCTGCCGCGGATCGCTCACCAGCATCGCCAGCTCCAGGTCCGGCGTGCTCCCCGCCAGCCCGGCCATCGCCTCGATCAGCCCGGCCCCGTAGCGGCTGATCCCGTCGTGCCGTCCGATCCGCGTGTAGCGGGCGTCCATCAGCAGCCTCACCGGCGCCGCCCCCGCCGCACGATCCGCTGCAGCCCGGTGAGCGGCGCGGTGAACGGCCCGGTCTCCGGGGCCGCCACGTCGGCCGCCGGCAGCTGCTCGTGCAGCTCCACCGGCTCCGGGGCCGGGGAGGTCAGGAACTCGTGGACCAGCTCCGCCGTGCGCGCCGGCGCCTCGTAGTGGATCAGATGACCCACCCCCTCCAGCACCTCCAGCCGGTGCCGCGGCACCCACGAGGCCATCCGCCGCTGCGCCGCCACGGAACCCAGCGGGTCCTCCGCCCCCACCACCAGCAGGGTCGGCATCGCCAGCTGCATCGCCACCTCCGCCACCGTGTGCGAGACCGACGCCTCGTAGGCCTCCAGCAGCACGTCCCGGTCCGCGAACGCCGAGAAGTAGGCCCGGTGCTGATGGCGCACGTAGCCGCGCACCCGCGGGTCCTGCGACGTGGTCATCACCGACGTCATCGCATCCGTCACCCACCAGCTCGACAGCAGCCGCCGCCCCAGCCGCCGCGGCAGCACCCGGCCCAGCCGGTAGTAGCCCACCGTCAGCCGGCTCAGCAGCGCCTGCCCGCCCTCCAGGGCCGGCTCGGAGATCGGGTTGACCAGCACCAGCCGCTCCACCATCCCCGGGTGCGCCGCGGCGAAGTGGGCGGCCACCACCGACCCGAACGAGTGCCCCAGCACCACGATGCCGCGCCGGTCCCCGCCGTCGTGCACCGCCCCGCCGGTGAGCTCCTCCACGAAACGGCGCAGGAACTCCACGTACCCCGCCACGTCGTGGCGCCGGTCCGGGAAGCGCTCCGAGCGCCCGAACCCCGGCAGGTCCGGCACCACCACGTGGTACCGCGAGCGCAGCCGGTCGGCCAGCAGCTGCAGGCCGTGGTGGTCCCCCCGGAACCCGTGCACCATCACCAGCAGCGGCTTGGGCGCCCGGTCGACGTCGTAGAACCAGTAGCGCACCTTGTAGCCGCCCAGCACCAGGCTGCGCCGCTCCGCGTACGGGTTCTCCACCGCACTGCCCGGCACCGCCTCGCCCGGCACCGCCTCGCCCGGCCCCGCCTCCCGCGCGCCGGTCCCTGCCGCCATGACGTCCTCCCTCAGGGGCCCGCGAGCACCCGGTGCGCCCCGGCCCGCTGTCGATGCTAGCGGCTGCGCCCGGGCGCTCGCGGGCCGGGCGCGGGGGCCGCTGGGCTAGGATGGGACGGATTCCACCACCGTCGGCGCACTGCCGGGCCCCTGTGATGCCCGGGTGCACCCACGCGACCGCCCGCCGCCCGCTCCGGGGCCGGCGGCGGTCCACCACCGCGAAGGCGAGGACCGTGACCGAACAGCAGCACACGACCGAGAGCACCGGATACGACTTCCGCGCCATCGAGGCGGCGTGGCCGTCGTTCTGGGCGGAGCAGAAGGTCTACGAGCCGCTCGACGACGGCTCCCGGGAGCGGCGCTACGTGCTCGACATGTTCCCGTACCCCTCGGGGGACCTGCACATGGGCCACGCCGAGGCGTTCGCCATGGGCGACGTCGTGGCCCGGTACTGGCGCCAGCGCGGCTACGACGTGCTGCACCCGATCGGCTGGGACTCCTTCGGGCTGCCGGCCGAGAACGCCGCCATCAAGCGCGACGCGCACCCGGCGGAGTGGACCTACGCCAACATCGAGACGCAGAAGGCCTCGTTCCAGCGCTACGCCATCAGCGCGGACTGGAGCCGGGAGATCCACACCTCCGACCCCGAGTACTACCGGTGGACGCAGTGGCTGTTCCTGCAGTTCCACGCCAAGGGCCTGGCCTACCGGAAGAACTCCCCGGTCAACTGGTGCCCCAAGGACCAGACGGTGCTGGCCAACGAGCAGGTCGTCAACGGCGCGTGCGAGCGCTGCGGCACCCCGGTGACGAAGAAGGCGCTGAACCAGTGGTACTTCAAGATCACCGACTACGCGGACCGTCTGCTCGACGACATGGCCGCGCTCGAGGGCCACTGGCCCGAGCGGGTGCTGGCCATGCAGCGCAACTGGATCGGCCGCTCGGAGGGCGCCCACGTGCGCTTCGCCATCGAGGGCGCCGGCGAGGACGGCGCCGACCGTGAGGTCACCGTGTTCACGACCCGCCCCGACACCCTCCACGGCGCCACGTTCTTCGTGGTCGCCGCCGACGCCGAGCTGGCCGGGGAGATCGTCGCCCCGGAGCACGCCGAGGAGCTGGCCGCCTACCGCGAGCAGGTCAAGGCGCTCTCGGACATCGAGCGCCAGGCCACCGACCGGCAGAAGACCGGGGTGTTCCTGGGCCGCCACGCGGTGAACCCGCTGACGGGGGAGAAGCTGCCCGTGTGGGCCGCCGACTACGTGCTGGCCGACTACGGCACCGGCGCGATCATGGCCGTGCCCGCCCACGACCAGCGCGACCTCGACTTCGCCCGCACCTTCGACCTGCCCGTGCGCGCGGTCCTGGACACCGGCGAGGAGGACCCGGCCGTGACCGGGATCGCCACCACGGGCGAGGGCACCCTGATCAACTCCGGCGAGCTGGACGGGCTGGAGAAGGCGCAGGCCATCGAGCGGGCCATCGGCATCGTGGAGGCCGCCGGCACCGGCAACCGGCAGGTCAACTTCCGGCTGCGCGACTGGCTGCTGTCCCGGCAGCGCTTCTGGGGCGCCCCCATCCCGATCGTGCACTGCCCGGCCTGCGGGGAGGTGCCCGTCCCCGAGGAGCAGCTGCCCGTTCGCCTGCCCGACGACCTGCGCGGCGAGCAGCTCGCGCCCAAGGGCCGCTCCCCGCTGGCCGCGGCCGAGGACTGGGTCAACGTCGAGTGCCCCGCGTGCGGCGGGCCCGCCCTGCGCGACACCGACACCATGGACACGTTCGTGGACTCCTCCTGGTACTACCTGCGCTTCGCGTCCCCCAACGACGAGAACGCCGCGTTCGACCTCGAGCAGACCCGCAAGTGGCTGCCCGTGGACCAGTACGTGGGCGGGGTGGAGCACGCCATCCTGCACCTGCTCTACTCCCGGTTCTTCACCAAGGTCCTGTTCGACCTCGGCCTCGTGGACTTCACCGAGCCGTTCAAGGCCCTGCTGAACCAGGGGCAGGTGCTCAACGGGGGCAAGGCGATGTCCAAGTCCCTGGGCAACGGCGTGGACCTGGGGGAGCAGCTGGACGAGTTCGGCGTCGACGCCGTGCGGCTGACCATGGTCTTCGCCTCCCCGCCCGAGGACGACGTGGACTGGGCGGACGTGTCCCCGCAGGGCTCCCAGAAGTTCCTGGCCCGGGCCTGGCGCCTGGCCCAGGACGTCACGAGCGCTCCCGGCGCCGACCCGGCCTCCGGCGATCAGGGCGTGCGCCGCGCCGCCCACCGTGCCGTGGACGACGCCGCGCAGCTGCTGGACGCGGGGAAGTTCAACGTGGTCGTGGCCAAGACCATGGAGCTCGTCAACGTGGTCCGCAAGGCCATCGACTCCGGCTGCGGTCCGGCGGACCCGGCCGTGCGGGAGGCCGTCGAGGCCGTCGCGGTGGTCCTCTCGCTCGTGGCCCCGTACACCGCCGAGGACATGTGGCACACCCTGGGCCACGAGGGCTCCGTCGTCGTGGCCGGCTGGCCCGAGGTGGACCCGGCCCTGCTGGTGGACGACACCGTGACCGCCGTGGTGCAGATCAAGGGCAAGGTCCGGGACCGGCTCGAGGTCCCCGCGGACATCGCCGAGGACGCCCTGCGCGAGCTCGCCCTGGCCTCGGAGACGATCCGCCGCCAGCTGGGCGACGCCGAGATCCGCAAGGTGATCGTGCGCGCGCCCAAGCTGGTGAACATCGTCGCCTGAGCCGGCCCCGCCCGTGCGCAGCCCCGGCCGGCGGATCGCGGTGGTGACCGACGACGCCGCCGCGCTGCCGCCCGCGTGGCAGCGGGCCGCCGTGCGGGCGGGCGGGCTCGAGGTGGTCGGGATGCCCGTCGCGATCGACGGGCATCCCGTTCCCGGCGCGGGCGGGGAGCACGACGGCGTCCCGCCGGCGCTGCTGCTCGCGCTGGCCGAAGGACGGCCCGTCACGACCTCGCGGCCCCCGCCGGGACGGTTCCAGGCCGCCTACCGGCGTCTGCAGGACGCCGGGTACGAGGGGATCGTCTCCGTGCACCTGTCCGGGGAGCTGTCCGGGACGGTGGACTCGGCCCGGCTCGCGAGCCGGGCCGTGGACGTGCCCGTGACGGTCGTCGACTCCCGGACCGTGGCCATGGCCCAGGGCTTCGGGGTGCAGACGGCGTGGCACGCCGCCGGGACCGGGGCCGGGCCGGAGGAGGTCGCCGCCGCGGCCCGGGACGGCTCCCGCGACGACCCGCTGCTGCTGTGGGTGCCGTCCCTGGAGACACTGCGCCAAGGCGGGCGGATCGCCCCCGGCCCGGCGGTGCTCGGCGCCGTGCTGAAGGTCGAACCGCTGCTCACCGTCGACGGCGGCCGGCTCGTGGCCGCGGAGCGGCCCCGCACCCCGGCCCGGGCGAGAGCCCGGTTCTCGGCTCTCGTGGGGAAGTCGCTGGCCCGGTCCGCGCACGCCAGGCCCGTGCTGGTCGTGCACCACCTCGGCGACGAGGACGGCGCGCGCGAGCTGGGCGCGGCCGTCCTCCGGGCCCACCGGCCCGACGCGGTCCTGGTCGTCTCCCCGCTGCCGCCGGTGCTCGCCGCGCACGTCGGGCTCGGCGCCCGCGCTGCGGTCGTGCAGGGCCCCGCAGCGCCGCCCGGTCCTCTCCCGGTCCGCGGCCGGAGCTGACCCGGCACCCGCCCTCCCCAGGCGCGGTCCTGCCGCGGGCGATCCCCACCGGGACCCCGGCGCACCCCGCGCCCCGTCCGGCCGGGGTGGGCTGGAGCCATGACCGGCACCGTGCCCCGCGGCCGAGACCGCACGACCTCCGCCCCGCCCTCCTCCACCCCGCCGGACCCGACCGCCTCCGGGCACCCGGGCCGGCTCGGACCTCCGGGCCTGCCCGCCGAGCGGCTGGCTGCACTCCTCGCCGAGGCCGCGCCCGGAAGGGGCCCCGCTCCGGGGTCCGGCCCGGACGACGGGACCGGCCTGGGGCGCGGAACCGGCACGTCGAGCGCGGCCACCGCCGGCAGCGATGGGGCCGCCCGGAGCGATGGGGCCGCCCGCAGCGATGCGGGCGGAGTCAGCGATGGGGGCGCCGACGGCGATGCGGGCGGAGGCAGCGATGCGGACACCGGCGGCGGAGCGGCGGAGCACGGCCGGCGCGGAACGGACGCGACCGCCCGCCCGGACCCCGCCCACCGCTGGGACACTGCCGTCCGGACCCGGGTCCCGCGGTCCCTGCTCGTGCTCGCGGCCGCGGCGGTGGCCGGGCTCGGGTGGGCTGTCCTCGACACCGGGGACCCCGGGGAGGCCCCCGGTGCGGGCGGGGGGACGGCCCTCGCCGAGACCGAGGTCTCCGGGGCTCCCGCGCCGTCCGCGGGCAGTCCCGCCCCGGGGGCAGCCGGCGCTCCCGGAAGCGGTGCGGGGTCCGCGGCCCCCTCGGCTTCCGGGGGCGCCGGATTCCTGCACGTGCACGTCGCCGGGGAGGTGGCCCGGCCCGGTGTGGTGGAGGTCGCGCCCGGAGCCCGGGTGGTGGACGCGGTCGAGGCCGCGGGCGGCCTCACGGACGCCGCGGCGGACACGGTGAACCTCGCCGCGCCGCTGACCGACGGCCAGCAGGTGCTCGTCCCGGACGGGAGCGCGGCGCCCCCGGCGCCGGCCCTTCCCTCGGCGGGCGGAACGGACACCGCCGCGGCCGGCGGCCCCGGCGCCGCGGCCCCCGGCGGCCTCCTGAACCTCAACACCGCCACCGCGGCGGAGCTCGAGGCCCTGCCCCGGGTCGGCCCGGTGCTGGCCGGACGGATCGTGGAGTTCCGCGACCAGCACGGCGGCTTCGCTGCCGCGACCGATCTGGACGCCGTGCCCGGCATCGGCCCCACCCTGCTGGAGGCCCTCCTCCCGCTGGTGACCGTGTGAGGAGCCCCGCCGCCCTCTGGGCGCGGACCCTGGAGCACCAGGAGCACCGCGACGCCCGTGCGCCGGGCCGCACGTGGGACCTGAGGCTCGTCCCCGCCGCCGTGAGCGCCTGGCTCACCGGACTGCTCGGCACCCATCTCACCCCGGCGGGCACCGCGGCCGCCGCGGCGGGCTACCTCGTCACGCTGGTCCTGGCCGCCGTCCTCCTCCGGGCCGGCCCCGTCCGCTCCGGTCTCCTCCGGGTCCGTCCACTCCGGGTCCGTCTTCTCCGGAGCGGGGCCCGCGCCCCGACGGCCGCCCGGCCGGACCGGGCGCCGCACGGGCCGCCCTGGTCGAGCATCGCGCTCAGCGCCCTGGCGATGGCCGCCGTGCTGCTCAGCGCCGCCGCCGACCGGCAGAACAGCACCCACGGCGCCCTGGGCGAGGCCCTGGACGGCGGAGGGACCCTGGTCGTCACCGCCCACGTGGTCGAGGGACCACGCCCGTGGACCGCCCCCGCCGCCGGCCCCGCCGGGGAGGACCGCACCGGCGTGGCGCTCGAGCTCGCCCTGCACGAGCTCACCCACCGCGGCCGCACCGTGCCCGCCGGGGCCACGGTCACCGTCTTCGCCGACGGCCCCGCCTGGTCCGCGCTGAGCCCCGGCCGGCGGATCACCGCGGTGCTCGTGGCGGACGGCGAGCCGGCCCCCGGTCCTGTGACCCTGCGCGCCGCCGCCCCGCCCACCGTCCTCCCGGCGGCTCCGCCCACCGCGCGGGACCGGGTGCGGGAACGCTTCGTGCGCAGCACCGCGGGGCTCGGCCCCGACGCCGCCGGACTGCTCCCGGGCATGACCTTCGGCGAGCGCTCCGCCCTCGGCGAGGAGCTGGAGCAGGCGATGCGCGACACCGGGCTGACCCACCTGACCGCCGTCTCGGGCGCCAACTGCGCGCTCGTCACGGCTCTGGCCGGGCACGCCGCGCTGGCCCTGGGCGCCCGCCGCCGCACCTGCCTGCTCACCGGCCTCGGCGCCCTCGGCGCCTTCGTGCTG
Source organism: Kocuria sediminis (assembly GCF_009735315.1). Classification (NCBI taxonomy): domain Bacteria; kingdom Bacillati; phylum Actinomycetota; class Actinomycetes; order Micrococcales; family Micrococcaceae; genus Kocuria; species Kocuria sediminis. The sequence continues at coordinate 109,684 of NZ_WOGU01000004.1, read as the reverse complement.
CTCGTGGGGCCCGACCCCTCCGTGCTGCGCGCCGCGACGATGGGCGGGCTGGCGGCGCTCGGCCTGCTGACCGGGCGCACCTCCGTGTCCCTCGCCACGCTCTCCGGCGCCGTGCTCGTCCTCGTCGTGCTCCACCCGGCCCTCGCCGCCGAGTACGGCTTCGTCCTGTCCGTGCTGGCCACCGCCGGGATCGTCGTCACCACCCGGCCCCTGACCCGGTGGCTCGGCCGGTGGATGCCCGACGCGCTGGCGCTCACGGTCGCGGTCCCGGCCACGGCCCAGCTGTGGTGCGCGCCGGTGCTCGTGCTGCTGCAGCCCGCCGTGCCCGTCTACGCCCTGGCCGCCAACGTCCTGGCGGCCCCGGTCGTGCCGGCGGTGACCGTGTGCGGGCTCGCGGGGCTGCTGGTGCTGCACCTGCCGGCCGGGGACACGGTGGCCCTCCTGCCGCTGACCGTGGGCGGCTGGGGCACGCAGCTGATCGCCGGGACCGCCCGCACCCTGGCCGCGGCTCCCGGAGCCCTGGCCCCGTGGCCGGCCGGCATCCCCGGTGCCGTGCTGATGGCGGCGGTGAGCGCAGCGGCCGTGGGGGCCGTGCACCTGCTGGACGTGCGGCGCCGCCGCCCCCGGCCCGTGGCCGGTGCCCTGCGCGGGGGATCGGCGCCTCCGGCGCTGCCGGAGCAGCACTGGCGGGACCGCGACCGGCGGCGGCGACGGCGGCGCGCGGCGGCGGCGGCCCTGCTGCTGCTCCTGCTCGCCGGGCTGGCCCTGCGCGCCGTCACGGAGGCCCGCCGCCCGGCACCCCCGTGGGAGGCGGTGCTGTGCGACGTGGGACAGGGCGACGCCGTGCTGCTGCGCACCGCCCCGGGCCGGGCCGTGCTCGTGGACACGGGTCCGGACCCGCGGGCGCTGCAGCGGTGCCTGGAGGACAGCGGAGTGGAGCACCTGGACCTGCTGGTCCTCACCCACGCCCACGCCGACCACACCGGGGGACTGGCCGCCGTGGCGCGGCTCGGGGGCGCGGGGGAGCTCTGGTACGCCACCGCCGACCCGGGCCCGCCGCCGGAACTGGCCGAGGACCTGCCCGGCGCGGAGGCCCACCGCCCGCCGCCCGGGCAGACCCGCACCGTGGGCGGTCTGCGCCTGACCGTCCTCGCGCCGGCGCCGGCCACCCCGCGCCGGTGGGGCGCCGCCTCCTCCGCCGAGGAGAACAACGCCTCCCTGGTGCTGCGCGCCGAGCTCACCGGGGCGGACGGCAGCACGACCTCCTGGCTGCTCGCCGGCGACCTCGAGGAGGAGGGAGCCCGGGCGCTGCTGCGCTCCGCCGGGGCGCAACTGGACGTGGACGTCCTCAAGGTCTCCCACCACGGGGCCCGCAACGGCGGGACCGCGATCATCGACGCGGCCACCCCGGCGCTGGCGGTGGTCTCGGTGGGCCGGGACAACGACTACGGACACCCGCACCCGCAGATCCTGGGCCACCTCCGGGACGCCGGGGTGCCGCTCGTGCGCACCGACGAGCACGGCAGCGTGCGCCTGCTGCGGGAGGGCGCCCGGCTGCGCGCGCTGCCCGTCGACGGCTAGCGCGGCGGGACGCACGCCCCCCGCCCGGGCCCTCCCCGCCCCGGGGCGCCGGGCGGCGTCAGCCGGTGCGGATCACCTTGTGCGGTGCCGCCTGGGCCACGGGCTTGATGGTGACGGTGTCCAGGTCCACGTGGTGGGGCAGCTCCACGGCGAAGGCGCACACCTGGGCCACGTCCGCCGCGGTCAGCGGCTTCTCGACCCCCGCGTACACCGCCTCCGCGGCCTCCTGGTCCCCGCCCAGCCGGTTGAGGGAGAACTCCTCGGTGTGCACCAGCCCGGGGGCGATCTCCACCACGCGCACGTTGTGCTCGGCCTCCTCCAGGCGCAGCGCCTCCGTCATCGCCCGCTCGGCGAACTTCGCCGCGTTGTAGCCGGCCCCGCCCTCGTAGGCCCGGTGGGCGGCCAGGGAGGTCAGGTTCAGCACCGTGCCCTCTCCGTTGTCCCGCAGCGCCGGCAGGAACGCCCGGGTGACCCGCATCGTGCCCAGCACGTTGACCTCGTACATCCAGGCCCAGTCCTCCGTGCTCGCGTCGGCCACCCGGTCCGTGCCGCGGGCCCCGCCGGAGATGTTCAGCAGCGCGTCCACCCGGCCCTGCTCGGTGAGCACCTGCTCCCGCAGGGCCTCCACCTCGGCGTCGACGGTGATGTCGCACGGGGCCGGCACGGCCCCGGTCTCCCGGGCCAGGGCCTCCAGCCGCTCGGCGCGGCGGGCCACCGCGTAGACGGTCCAGCCGGCGGCGCGGAGCCGGCGGGCGGTGGCCTCCCCGATCCCGGTCGAGGCCCCGGTGACGACCGCGACCTTCCCCGTGTGCGTGCCGGTGCTGTGCTCTTCGGTGCTCGTGTTCTGCGTCATGGACCCCACGCTAGCGAGCCGCGGGGCCGATCGGGGACCGCGCCGCCATGTCGGCCACCGCCGGGCCGCTGCCGGGCCACCGGTGTCCCGCCCCCGTGAGAAACTGGGGGCGACCCCACCCGCGGCCGCCCGGCCGCCAGCACAGGAGGACGCGGCCATGACCCCAGCACGGCGCCCCGCACCCGCCGCCGGCCCCACCTGGCGCGACGTCGAGCCGGCTCCGCTCGTCCTGCTCACCGGGCCGGAGGACTACCTCGCCGCCCGCGCCCGCGACCGGGTCCGCGCGCTCCTCAAGGACCGCCGCGGACCCGTGGAGCTCTCCACGGTCGACGCCGCCGCCTACGCCCCCGGCCAGCTCGCCGCCCTGGCCAGCCCGTCCCTGTTCGACGACGCCAAGCTGATCCACGTCACCAACCTCGCGGCCATGAACGACGACTGCCTGGCCGACGGCCTCGCCTACGTCCAGGCCCCGGACCCGGACGTCGTCGTGCTGTGGGAGCACAGCGGCGGCAACCGCGGCAAGAGGCTGCTCGACGCGCTCAAGGCCGCCGGCGCCGCCGTCGTGGAGTGCAAGCCCCTGAAGAACGACCGCGACAAGTCCGAGTTCATCGTCACGGAGTTCCGCACCCACCGCCGCCGGATCGAACCGGACGCCGCCCGGGCCCTGGCGGCGGCGGTCGGCAGCAGCACGGCGGAGCTCGCCGCAGCGTGCGCGCAGCTGCTCTCGGACGGGCCGGAGAGCATCACTTTCGACGACGTCGAGAAGTACTACGGCGGCCGGGTCGAGGCCACCGCGTTCAAGGTGGCCGACGCCGCCCTGGCCGGCCGCGCGGAGAACGCGCTCAAGCTCTGGCGCCAGGCCCTGGACACCGGCGTGGACCCCGTGCCCATGGTGGGGGCGCTGGCCGCCAAGCTGCGCACCATCGCGCAGGTGCACGGCACCCGCGGGGGCGCCGGCCAGCTCGCGCAGCGGATCGGCGCCGCCCCGTGGCAGGTCGAGCGGGCGCAGGAGGAGTCGCGCCGCTTCTCCGAGGAGGACCTGGTGCGCGCCCTGCGGGCGCTGGCCGAGGCCGACGCCCAGGTGAAGGGGGAGGGGCGGGACCCGGCCTACGCCGTGGAGCGGGCGATCACCACGATCGCGCTGTCCGGGCGCCGCTGAGCCGCCGGCGGCAGCGGCGCCCGGTGCAGGGTCCCCGGCGGCCGCCCGGGCACGACGGAGGCCCCGTCCCTGCGCGGGACGGGGCCTCCGGTGCGGCGGTCGCGGGAACGCGGATCAGATCTTGGCGACCAGCTTGGCCAGACCGGACTTCTTGTTGGCCGCGTTGTTCTTGTGCAGCACGCCCTTGCTGACGGCCTTGTCGAGCTTGCGGGAGACGACGCGCAGCGCGTCCTGGGCGGTCTGCTTGTCCGAGGCGCTGACGGCCTCGTCGACGCGGCGGACGAGCGTCTTCAGCTCGGACTTGTAGGCGTTGTTGCGCAGGCGCGCCTTCTCGTTGGTGAGGTTGCGCTTCTTCTGGGACTTGATGTTGGCCACGTGTGACTCCTTGGCAATGGGTGCGGAATACGGTCAGTGAGGGCAAACAGGCCGGCCATGTGACTGAGTGGGAGTGGGGACGCCCGTGTGGCGACCGTCCTGCAGTGCCCGACGACCAGCGCGGACACACAGCAGAAGAGTCTAGCAGACCGCACCCGGTCGTCGGGCGGCGACGACACGCGCCCGGCCGGGGCCCGGGGGCTCAGCCGCGCCGGCGGACGAGCCGCGCGGCCACCCGGTCGAACAGCTCCTCGGGCAGGACCGCGCCCTCCCGGCGCACGTCCGCGGGCAGCACCCGGACCACGCGGTCGAGCTTGACCTCGGAGGGCCGGCCCCGGGAGTCCCACGGTCCCGAGCCGACGTCCACGTAGTCGGGGTCCTGCCCGAGCCCGTCGGTGCGGTCCCGGGACGTGAGCATCAGGCACAGCAGGTGGTCCCCGGCGCGGTCCACGACCAGCACCGGCCGGTCCTTGCCGCGGCGGTGGTCCTCCTCGAAGGGCACCCACGTCCACACGATCTCGCCGGGGTCGGCCTGCCCGTCCGACAGGGGGCGGTAGACGGGGCGGACCGGTCCGGTCCAGTCGCCCGGGTAGGGGCGGGAGAGCCCCGCGGGGCGGCCCCCGCCGGCCCGGGGCGGCGCGGTGGGCCGGGGTCGGGCAGCACGGCGGTAGACGTCCACGGCGCGGGCGGCGAGCCGCCCCAGGGCGCCCAGGTTCAGCCTCATGCGCCCCACTCTAGCCACCGGGCCGGCCGCGGGACCGACGTCGTCGCCGTCGTGGGCGGGGTGCGGCGCGGGACGAAATGGCCCCCCACCGTCAAACGTGGGAAACTGGACAGCTGAATCCCCCGGCGCGATCCACCCGCCGGTAGCCCCAGGACCTGCCGGAAGCGACGACCTCCCGGAGAAAGGACCGCCCGTGTCACCGCTGGCCGTCAACCCCCCGGTTCCCGCCTCGACCGATCCGTCGATCCTGCGCAACTTCTGCATCATCGCCCACATCGACCACGGCAAGTCCACCCTGGCGGACCGCATGCTGCAGGCCACGGGCGTGGTGACGCCGCGGGAGATGAAGGCGCAGTACCTGGACCGGATGGACATCGAGCGCGAGCGCGGGATCACGATCAAGTCCCAGGCCGTGCGGATGCCCTGGAACGTGGACGGCCAGGACTTCGCCCTGAACATGATCGACACCCCCGGCCACGTCGACTTCACCTACGAGGTCTCCCGGTCCCTGGCCGCCTGCGAGGGCGCGCTGCTGCTGGTGGACGCCGCCCAGGGCATCGAGGCCCAGACGCTGGCCAACCTCTACCTGGCCATGGAGAACGACCTCACGATCATCCCGGTGCTGAACAAGATCGACCTCCCCGCGGCCCAGCCGGAGAAGTACGCCCAGGAGCTGGGCAACCTCATCGGCGTGGAGCCCGAGGACGTGCTGCGGGTCTCCGGCAAGACCGGGGAGGGCGTGGAGGCGCTCCTGGACCGGATCGTCCAGGAGATCCCGCACCCCGAGGGCCGGGCCGACGCCCCGTCGCGGGCCATGATCTTCGACTCCGTCTACGACACCTACCGCGGCGTGGTCACCTACGTCCGAGTGGTCGACGGCCGGCTCGTCCCGCGGGAGCGGATCCGGATGATGTCCACCGGCGCCCAGCACGAGCTGCTGGAGATCGGCGTCATCTCCCCCGAGCCGAAGCCCACCGAGGGTCTGGGCGTGGGGGAGGTGGGCTACCTGATCACCGGCGTCAAGGACGTGCGCCAGTCCCGCGTGGGCGACACCGTGACCAACCACCAGCGCCCCGCGACCGAGAACCTGGGCGGCTACGAGGACCCCAAGCCGATGGTCTTCTCGGGTCTGTTCCCGATCGACGGCTCCGACTACCCGGTGCTGCGCGACGCCCTGGACAAGCTCCAGCTCAACGACGCCGCGCTGGTCTACGAGCCGGAGAACTCCGCGGCCCTGGGCTTCGGCTTCCGCTGCGGGTTCCTGGGCCTGCTGCACCTGGAGATCGTCCGGGAGCGCCTGGAGCGCGAGTTCAACCTCGACCTGATCTCCACCGCCCCGTCCGTGAGCTACAACGTCACCCTCGAGGACCGCTCCGAGCGGGTCGTCACGAACCCCTCCGAGTTCCCCGAGGGGAAGATCGCCGAGATCCGCGAGCCCATGGTCGCCGCCACGGTGCTGGCGCCCTCGGAGTTCATCGGCGCCATCATGGAGCTGTGCCAGTCCAAGCGCGGGCAGCTCAAGGGCATGGACTACCTCTCCGAGGACCGGGTCGAGCTGCGCTACCGGCTGCCGCTGGCCGAGATCGTCTTCGACTTCTTCGACCAGCTGAAGTCCCGCACCAAGGGCTACGCGTCCCTGGACTGGAAGGCCGAGGGGGAGGAGGCCGCCGACCTCGTCAAGGTGGACATCCTCCTGCAGGGCGAGCCGGTCGACGCGTTCAGCGCGATCACCCACCGGGACAAGGCCTACTCCTACGGGGTGATGATGACCGGCAAGCTGCGCGAGCTCATTCCGCGCCAGCAGTTCGAGGTCCCCATCCAGGCCGCCATCGGCTCCCGGGTGATCGCGCGCGAGAACATCCGGGCCATCCGCAAGGACGTGCTCTCCAAGTGCTACGGCGGCGACATCTCCCGCAAGCGCAAGCTGCTCGAGAAGCAGAAGGAGGGCAAGAAGCGGATGAAGATGGTGGGCCGCGTGGAGGTCCCCCAGGAGGCGTTCGTGGCGGCGCTGTCCTCCGACGAGGCCGGGGCGAAGGACAAGAAGAAGTAGTGGCCCCCGCCCAGCCCGAGGGCCTGCCCGCACCGCTCGACGGCCGGCTGCCGGCCTCCGCCGCCGTGGGCTCCGCCGAGCGCACGCTCAGCCTCTACGTGCACGTGCCGTTCTGCGCGGTCCGCTGCGGGTACTGCGACTTCAACACCTACACGGCCGTGGAGCTGGGCGACGGGGTGTCCCAGGACGCCTACGCCGCCGACGCCGCGGCGGAGGTGCGCTGGGCCCGCCGGGTGCTGGAGGACTCCGGCGTGGCCGCCCGGCCCCTGCACAGCGTGTTCTTCGGCGGCGGCACCCCCACGCTGCTGCCCGCCGAGGACCTCGCCGCCGTCCTGGCGCAGGCCCGGGGAAGCTTCGGCCTCGCCGAGGGCGCCGAGGTCACCACCGAGGCCAACCCGGACTCGGTGACCCCGCGGTCCCTGCGGGTCCTCGCGGAGGCCGGGGTGACCCGGGTGTCCTTCGGCATGCAGTCCGCGGCCCCGCACGTCCTCGCCGTCCTGGACCGCACCCACGACCCCGACAACGTGCCGCGGGCGGTCGCCTGGGCGCGCGAGGCGGGACTGGGCGTGAGCGTGGACCTGATCTACGGCACCCCGGGGGAGACCCTGGCCGACTGGGAGCACTCGCTGCGCACGGCCGTGGGCTACGAGCCCGACCACGTCTCGGCCTACTCCCTGATCATCGAGGACGGCACCCGGCTGGCCGCCCGGATGCGGCGCGGGGAGGTCCCGCCGGTCGACGAGGACGACCAGGCCGACAAGTACGAGCTGGCCGACCGGATCCTGGGCGAGGCCGGCTACGAGTGGTACGAGGTGAGCAACTGGTCCCGGACCGCCCGCGGCGCCGACGCCCGGGCCCACCGCAGCCGGCACAACCTCGCGTACTGGCACAACCAGGACTGGTGGGGGATCGGCCCCGGCGCCCACTCGCACGTGGGCGGGACGCGCTGGTGGAACCTCAAGCACCCGGTGCCCTACACGAACCGGGTGCGGGCCGGGGAGTCCCCCGCGGCCGGGCGGGAGATCCTCGACGCGGACACCCGTCACCTCGAGCGCGTGATGCTCGAGGCGCGGATCCGGGACGGCCTGCCCCTGGCGGCCCTGGACGACGACGGGCGCGCCGCGGTGGCCGGACTGATCGCCGACGAGCTCGTGGAGCCCGGGCCGGCGCTGCGCGGGACGCTCGTGCTCACCCTGCGGGGCCGGCTCCTGGGCGACGCCGTGGTGCGGCGCCTGCTCGGCTGACGGGCCGGGACGACCCCGCCGGGCCGGCCCGCGGGTGCCTCAGCGGCGGGCGGCGCGCTCCCGCGACCGCTCGCGCAGCGTCTCGGCGAGCCGGTCGTACAGACGGGTGTTGAACCGGTAGAGGTACGGCTCCCCGTGGTTGACCCGGATGCCGCCGGCCAGGGAGCCGACGGCCAGCAGCAGCCACGCGGCCGCGGCGGCGAGCGCGAAGAGCCAGCCGACGAACGGGACGGGCGCGAGCAGCACGCCGGCGACCACCACCAGGGTGGGCAGCAGGGTGAAGTTCATCGCCTCCCGCGACTCCTGCTCGGTGAACCGCCCCCGGCCGCGGAAGACGCGGTGGATGAGGAACGAGGGCACGAAGCCGACCACCCCGGCGAAGTGCGCCAGGGTCGCCCACTGGTGGTCCTCGGCGACGGTGAGCGGCTGCGCCACGGGGGAGAGGCCCTCGAACGGGGCCTCGGCGTTCTCGTGGCTCGATCGGGGGTCGGTCTGCACGGGCACGGAAGTCCTTCGGAGGTGGGACCGCGGCACGGCTGCGGTCGGCGGATGGCGTGGCTCGATTCTACCGGCCGGTTCGGAAGTTGCACGGGGCCGCCCCGCGCACGTGTGCCTGTATGACGTGACGTCGGTCGCGCCGGCCCCGGGGCGGGCTCAGGCCCCCGGGGCGGTGAGGAAGTCGATGAGCTCCTCGACGCGCCCCAGGAGGGCGGGCTCGAGGTCGGCGTAGCTGTCCACCCGGGAGAGGATGTGCTGCCACGCCCGGCCGAGGTCCCCGGGCGTGCGGTGCGGCCAGCCGAGGGCCGCGGCGGCGCCGGTCTTCCAGTCGGTGCCCCGCGGGACCACGGGCCACGCCTCGACGCCGAGGACCCGGGGCCGGACCGCCTGCCAGATGTCCACGTACGGGTGGCCCAGCACCAGCACGTTGCCGGCCGCCCCGGGCAGGCGCATCGTCCGCTCGGCGATCCGGGACTCCTTGGAGCCGGGCACGAGGTGGTCCACGAGGACGCCCAGCCGCCGGCCCGGGCCCGGTCCGAACTCCTGCACCGCCGCCGCCAGGTCGTCGACGCCGTGCAGCGGCTCCACGACGATGCCCTCGACGGCCAGGTCGTGCCCCCAGACCTTGGCCACGAGCTCGGCGTCGTGGTAGCCCTCGACCCAGACGCGGGAGGCCTTGGCGGTGCTCGCCCGCAGCCCCTCCACGGCCACGGAGCCGGAACGGGTGCGCCCGGGCCGCTTCGCAGCCGGGGCGCGGCGGGGCTCCACGACGACGACGGGCTCGCCCTCCAGCAGGAAGCCCGGTCCCAGCGGGAACGCCTTGACCCGGCCGCGGCGGTCCTCCAGCCCCATGACCCGCATCCCGCCGATCGTCTCCAGGGACACGACCGCCCCGACCCAGCCGGTGGTGACGTCCTCCAGGAGCAGCCCGGGCGCGACCGGCACCTCCGCGGAGGCTGGCTTCCGCCGGGAGAGGCCCGCGTCGTCGAGGCTGCGCGGCCCCCAGCCGTAGTCGCTCATGGTCGTCCTCCCGGTCGCGGTCCCGCCCGTCCGGCGCGGATCAGCCGGAAGCGTACCAAACCGGGCGGGCGCGGCCGGGGGTCGGACACGGGGGCTACACTGGATCGCGCTGGCACTGTGGCCGCCCGAGTGCCAGGCGGCCCGGGTGCCGGGGAGACGAACGGGGAGGAGCGACGTGAACCATCCGAGACGACTGCAGATCCTGCAGGCCATCGTGGAGGACTACGTGCACTTCCAGGAGCCCGTGGGCTCCAAGGCCCTCGTGGAGCGGCACCGGCTCGGTGTCTCCTCCGCCACCGTGCGCAACGACATGGCCGCGCTCGAGGAGGAGGGCCTGATCACGGCCCCCCACACGAGCTCGGGCCGGATCCCCACCGACAAGGGCTACCGGACGTTCGTGGACCAGATCGCGGCCGTCAAGCCGCTCTCCGGCCCGGAGCGCCGGGCCATCCAGAGCCTGCTCGACGACGCCGCCGACATCGACGACGTCATGGAGCGCACCGTGCGCCTGCTCGCGCAGCTCACCCACCAGGTCGCGGTCGTGCAGTACCCGCACGCGTCCGGGGTGACGGTGCGCCACGTGGAGGTCGTCGACCTCGGTGCGGGCCGGGTGCTCGTGGTGCTCATCCCCACCAACGGGCGGGTCGCCCAGCGCGTGGCCGTGCTGCCCGCCCCCCTGGAGGAGGCGCAGCTGCTCGAGCTGCGCGCCCGGGTGCTGGCCGCGGCCGTCGGCCGGTCCCTGGCCGCGGTGCCCGCGGCGCTCGTGGCGATGACCGCCGACATGGCGCCCCAGCTGCGCCCGGCCGCCGAGACGGTGGCCGAGGTCGTCGGGTCCCTGGCCGCGGGCGGGGCCGAGCACCGCATGGTCATGGCCGGCACCGCCAACCTCGCCCGCGCCACCGGGGACTTCCACCTGAGCATCGGCCCCGTGCTGGAGGCGCTCGAGGAGCAGGTCGTCATGCTCCGGCTGCTCTCCGAGATGGAGCAGGACGCCCGCGGCGTGGCCGTGCGCATCGGCGCGGAGAACGCCGCGGGACCCCTGTCCGAGGCGGCGGTCGTCGCCACCGGCTACGGGCCCCAGTCCAAGGTCGGGGTCGTGGGCCCCATGCGCATGGACTACCCGTCCACGATGGCGGCCGTGCGCGCCGTCGCCCGCTACCTCTCCCGTATCCTCGGGGGCTGAGCCCCCGCGGGCCCCGGGTGCCGGGGCCCTGCACCAGAACTCCCACCAGACCTCTCGACAGAACGGACCACGGTGAGCAATCACTACGAGACCCTGGGTGTGTCCCGCGACGCCAGCCAGGAAGAGATCAAGAAGGCCTATCGGAAGAAGGCCCGCAAGCTGCACCCGGACGTCAACCCCAGCCCGGAGGCCGCGGAGGAGTTCAAGCGCGTCTCGCACGCCAACGACGTCCTCGCCGACCCCGAGAAGCGGCGCGTGTACGACGCCACCGGCAACGAGAACGGCACCGACACCGGCTTCGGCGGCGGGTTCCCGGGCACCGGATTCGGCTTCCAGGACATCTTCGACACCTTCTTCCAAGGCGCCGGCGGCTCCGGGGCGGGCCGGCGCGGACCGGCCTCCCGCACCCGCCAGGGCCAGGACGCGCTGATCAACGTGCGCGTGTCCCTCAAGGACGCGGTCTTCGGCACCGAGAAGAAGATCACCGTGGACACCGCGGTGGTCTGCCCCACCTGCAACGGCAGCTGCTGCCAGGAGGGCACCCGCCCGGAGACCTGCGAGGTCTGCCACGGCGCCGGCCAGGTCCAGCGCCAGGTGCAGTCCATCCTCGGGACCGTGGTGACCGCGGCCCCCTGCGCCACCTGCGACGGCTTCGGCACGGTCATCAAGCACCCCTGCCACGAGTGCTACGGCGAGGGCCGGGTGCGCGACCGCCGCCCGCTCACCGTCAAGATCCCGGCCGGGGTGTCCTCGGGCAACCGGATCCGCCTCTCCGGCCAGGGCGAGGCGGGCACGGCCGGCGGACCCAACGGCGACCTCTACGTCGAGCTCAAGGTCGACCCGGACCCGACCTTCGAGCGGCAGGGCGACGACCTGCACGCCCGGGTGCGCGTGCCCATGACCTCCGCGGCCCTGGGCACCACCGTGACCCTCGAGACCTTCGACGGGGAGCGCGATGTGCCGGTGTCCCCGGGCACCCAGACGGGTCACACGGTCACCCTGCACGACCTCGGCGCCACGCGGCTGCGCGGCGGCGGCCGCGGCGAGCTGTTCGTCCACCTCGAGGTCGAGACGCCCACGGGGCTCGACGACGAGCAGCGCGAGCTGCTGGAGCAGCTCTCCCGGCTGCGCGGCGAGGAGCAGGCCACCGGCACCACGCTGAACAGCCCCGCCGGTTCCGGCGGGTTCTTCTCGCGGCTCAAGGACCGCTTCGACCTGTGAGCCTGCCCGTCTTCAAGGTCGAGCCCGGCGGGCTCGAGGGGCTCGGCCCGGGCGCGGTGCTCACCGTCACCGGGCCGGAGGCCCGCCACGCCGTCACCGTGCGCCGCCTCGGTCCCGGTGAGCACCTCGAGCTGGTCGACGGCGCGGGCGCGCGGGCGACCGGGGAGCTGTGCGCCGCCGGGAAGGACAGCATGGACGTGCGCCTGGACGCGGTGAGCGCGGATCCGGTCCGCCGGCCCCGGCTGGTGCTCGCCCAGGCCCTCGCCAAGGGGGAGCGCGACCTCCTGGCCGTCGAGACGGCCACCGAGCTCGGCGTCGACGCGGTGGTGCCGTGGCAGGCGGAGCGCTCCATCGTGCGGTGGAAGAAGGAGCGCGCCGCCAAGAGCCACGACAAGTGGGTGCACACGGTGGCAGCCGCCGCCAAGCAGTCCCGCCGCGCCCACTGGCCCGAGGTCCTGCCCCTGAGCACCACCCGCGAGCTCGCCGCCCTGCTGGGGCAGCCGGGCACGGCCGGGGTCGTGCTGCACGAGCAGGCCCGTGACTCCCTCGCGGACCAGCTCGGCCGGCCGCACCGGCCCTGGGACGCGGCGGAGCGGATCGTGCTCGTCGTCGGTCCGGAGGGCGGCATCGCCCCGGGCGAGCTCGAGGCCCTGGCCGGCGCCGGGGCGCGGACGCTGCGGCTCGGGCCCGAGGTGCTGCGCAGCTCCACCGCCGGGCCGGTCGCCCTGGCCGTGCTCAGCGCCGCGCTGGGCCGGTGGGACGGCGTCCCCGGCTGAGCCGGTCAGGCCGCCCCGCACACGTCCCGGCGGGCCCGGTCGTTCAGCGCGGGACGACCTCCACGGCGTCCTCGTCGCGCACGGTCCTGCCCTCGGCGTCCCGGCCCGTGACCTCCACCTCGTACCGGCCGGGGGTCAGCTCGACCTCCGTGCGGAACCCGACCGTCCCGTCGTCCCGCGCGGTGGTGCCGACCGCGCCGCCGGCAACCGTCGCCCCGTCCTCGTCCCGGACGGCCCACCGGCAGTCGCCCACGCCCTCCAGGGCCCGGCCGGAGATCTCGACGGCGCCCTCGGGGTGCGGGCCCTCCTGGGGGTCCAGCAGCCACAGGGGCGCCTCCAGGCTCCCGTCGGGCCGCAGGGGCCCGTCGAGCCGGACGGAGCCGAAGACCTCCTCCCGGGCCCGGCCGTCCACGAGCACCACCACCTCCGGCTCCGCGTTCTGCGGGAGCAGCCCGGTGCTGCTGGCCGTCGCCGTCACGGTGTGGGCGAGCTGCTGGAGCGCCAGGCGCGCGTCCTGCTCGTCCAGGCCGGTGCCGAAGGCCTCGGCGGGCAGGTCGACGGTGATCGTGCCGTCCGGGGACGTGGAGCTGCCCACCTGGTCCGCCGGGGACCAGAGGGTGCGGTAGCCGGGATCCTGGGGCGCGGCGGTGGTCAGCATCGCGGCCGCGGCCGCGATGGGGTCCACGGCCGTCGGGCCCTCGGTGGCGTCCCGGAACTCGCGGAACAGCCGTTGCTCCCCGTCGGCCGCCCCCACCCAGTAGACCGGGACCTTCGTGGTGGCGACCGCGCTGCTGCCCCCCCGCGGCGCCGGAGGCGCTGCGCGCCGGGCCGGGCGCGGCCGCAGCCGCGGAGGCGGGCGCCGTGCCGGATGCGGGCACGGCGTCGTGGGGCGCCGGCCCGGGCCCCGGGGCGCACCCGGCCAGGACGACGAGGCATGCCGTGGACAGCGCGACCGCGCGGCGGCGGGCGCGCCCGGCGGGGGACCGGAACAGGTCAGGGGCCATGGGGGGACGCGCACCTCGTCTCTGCGGGGTCGATGGGGGATGCCGGTGCGGCCGGCCGGGGGCCGCACCCGTCCCCCTGCCGGAGGACCCGACCATTCCAGCACAGCGGCCGGAGGCCCCACGCCCGGAACGGCCGCTCCGCCGTGACCGATACCAAATCGGAATCTCCGCCCGGGCGGGCCCGGGCGCCGGAGCCGCGCGGTACCCTGGTAGCAGGGCCGGCCCCCGCGGGGCGCCCGTCGCCGCACCACGGTGCCCGCTGCGGCACCCGCACCGACCAACCGCACCCATCGAGAGAGCGAGAGCACGGCCCCACGGGCCGCACCCATGACTGAGACGCTGCCCGGCACCACGCACCCACTGACGGCCCGCACCGTCATCACCTTTCCCGACCGCGAGACCATGGTCCGCTGCCTCGGCTCCGGGGACGACACCCTGCGCCAGGTGGAGACGGCCTTTCCCGGCCTCTCGACGCGCCCGCGGGAGCTGGAGCTCGGCATCGAGGGCCCGAGCGGCCCCGTGCAGATCGTCGCGACGCTCTTCGGCGAGCTCAAGGTCCTCGCCGGACGCGAGACCGCGATCACCCCCCAGGTGATCACGCAGCTGCTCGAGCTGATCGGCCGGGACCTCTCCGCCCGGCCCAGCGGGGCGCTGACCCAGAACATCCTCTCCAGCCGGGGCCGCAAGATCCGGCCCAAGACCCTGCACCAGAAGTCCTACGTCGACGCCATCGACGAGCACACCGTCGTGTTCGGCATCGGACCGGCCGGCACGGGCAAGACCTACCTGGCCATGGCCAAGGCCGTCCAGGCGCTGCAGGCCAAGGAGGTCTCCCGGATCATCCTCACGCGCCCGGCGGTGGAGGCGGGGGAGCGCCTGGGCTTCCTGCCGGGGACGCTGAGCGAGAAGATCGACCCGTACCTGCGCCCGCTCTACGACGCGCTGCACGACATGATGGACCCGGAGTCCATCCCGCGGCTCATGGAGGCGGGCACGATCGAGGTGGCCCCCCTCGCGTACATGCGCGGGCGGACCCTCAACGACGCGTTCATCATCCTCGACGAGGCGCAGAACACCACGCCCGAGCAGATGAAGATGTTCCTCACCCGCCTGGGCTTCGGCTCGAAGATGGTGATCACCGGCGACGTCACCCAGGTGGACCTGCCCGGGAGCTCCTCGTCCGGGCTGCGCCAGGTCCAGCACGTGCTCGGCGGCGTCCAGGACGTCGCGTTCACCGAGATGACCGCCGAGGACGTCGTGCGCCACGAGCTGGTGAGCCGCATCGTCAGCGCCTACGACGCCTTCGACACCACCAACCGGCGGCGCAACGAGCGCCGGGAGCGCAAGGAGAGCACGCGGGCGGCACGGGCCGCCGAGAGCGGGGCCGCCCCCGAGGACGGGGAGCGCGCCTGATGGCCGTCGAGTTCGACCTCCACGCGGACCCCGGGGAGGTGCCGGCCGCGGACCGCGCGGCCTGGGCCGCCGTCGACGTCGAGCTGCTGGGCCGGCTCGCCGAGCACGTCCTGCGCCGGCTGCACGTGCACCCCGACGCCGAGCTGTCGGTCGCGGTCGTCGGGGAGGAGGAGATGGCGCGCCTGCACGTCGAGTGGATGGACCTGCCCGGCGCTACGGACGTGCTCTCCTTCCCCATGGACGAGCTGCGCCCCGGCACCCCGGAGGAGCCCGCGGAGGGAACCCTCGGCGACATCGTGCTCTGCCCGCCGGTGGCCCGACGCCAGGCCGAGGCCGCCGGGCACTCGGTCGCGGACGAGCTGTGCCTGCTCACCACCCACGGCATCCTGCACCTGCTGGGCCACGACCACGCCGAGCCCGACGAGCGGCGCGTCATGTTCGCCCTGCAGCGGGACCTGCTCACCGACTTCCTCGGCCGTCCCGCCCCGGTCGAGACCATGGAGTAGCGCCCCGTGACCACCGCCGTCCTGGTCCTCGCGGCCGTCGTGTTCCTGTGCACGGCCTTCGTGCTCACCGCCGCGGAGACCGGCCTGACCTACCTGCCGCGCGCCGACGCCGAGACCATCGTCCGGGAGGACCCCGACTCGGCCGCCGCGAAGCTGCTGGCCACGCCCACCGCCCACCTGCACGCCCTGCGCTTCTGGACGGTGTGGTTCGAGACCGCCTCCGCCGTGGCCGTGGCCCTCGCGATCTTCCACGCGCTCGGGGACGTCTGGCGCGCCGGCCTGCTCGCCACCGTGGTGATGGCCGCGGTGGGCTTCGTCCTCACCGGGGTGTCCCCCCGCCAGGTGGGCCGCAGCAACCCGGCCGGCACCGTGCGCTTCACCTCGGGCCTCGTGCGCGTGCTGCGCGCGCTGCTGGGTCCCGTGCCGGGCCTGCTCGTGCGCCTGGGGTCCTCGGTCGCCCGGGCGCCCGGGCACGCCGCCCCCGGCTTCCTCACCGAGGAGGAGCTGCTCGAGTTCGTCGACCGGTCCACCGACCAGGACGTCATCGAGAACAACGAGGCCGAGCTGCTGCACTCGGTCTTCGACCTCGACGACACGAACGTCCGGGCCGTCATGGTGCCGCGCACCGACATGGTCACCATCGACGACGACGACACCGTGGACAACGCCCTCAACCTGTTCTTCCGCTCGGGCTACTCCCGGATCCCCGTCATCGGGGAGAGCGCCGACGACGTCCTCGGGATCCTCTACCAGAAGGACCTCGCCGAGCGCGTGCACCGGCAGGGCGCCGGCCTGCGGATCGGCGGGCTGTCCGAGCTGGCCCGCGAGGTCCGCTACGTGCCCGAGTCCAAGAAGGTCAACGAGCTGCTGCGCGAGATGCAGCTCGAGTCCATCCACGTGGCCGTCGTCGTCGACGAGTACGGCGGCACCGCCGGGCTGGTGACGCTGGAGGACCTCATCGAGGAGCTGCTCGGGGAGATCGTCGACGAGTACGACCGCGAGAAGCCCGAGGTCGCCGAGCTCGGCGACGGCCGCTACCGCGTCTCGGCCGCCCTCGGGGTCGAGGACCTGGGCGACCTGTTCGGCGTCGACCTCGAGGACGACGAGGTGGACACGGCCGGCGGGCTGCTGGCCAAGAGCATCGGCCGGGTGCCCATCGTGGGCTCCCGCGCCACCGTCGAGGGCATCGTCCTCGAAGCCGTCACCCTGGAGGGCCGGCGCAACCGGGTGGGCCAGCTGGAGGTCCACCGGGACCCGGAGTGGGTTCCCCCGGGGTCCACGGCCGTGGATCCCGCCGCACTGGAGTCCGAGGAGGAGTCCCACCACCATGTCTGAGCCCACCCCCGCCGAGCCCACCCCCGCCGAGCCCACCGGGCCGTTCCGCGCCGGGTTCGCGGTGCTCGTCGGCCGCCCCAACGCCGGCAAGTCCACGCTGACCAACGCCCTGGTCGGGCAGAAGGTCGCGATCACCTCCAACCGCCCGCAGACCACGCGCCACACCATCCGCGGCATCGTGCACCGCCCCGAGGGGCAGCTCGTGCTGGTGGACACCCCCGGGCTGCACCGGCCGCGGACCCTGCTGGGCGAGCGGCTCAACGACCTCGTGGCCGACACCCTCGCCGAGGTCGACGTCATCGGCTTCTGCGTCCCCGCGGACCAGAAGATCGGCCCGGGCGACCGCTACATCGCCCAGCAGCTGGCCGCCTCCGGCAACAAGCCCGTCGTCGCGATCGTGACGAAGACCGACACCGTCTCCCGCGCCGAGCTCACGGAGCAGCTGCTGGCCGTCACCGAGCTCGGTCGCTCCGTCATGGCGGCCGAGCACCAGGCCCGCGCCGAGCGGGCCGAGCGCGCCGCCCGGAAGCCGCGGCACCGCGGCCCGGCCGCGCCCGCGCCGGCCGTGCCCGCCGCGGAGCCCGGGTGGGCCGACGTCATCCCCGTCTCGGCCGTGGACGGCTTCCAGGTGGAGGCCCTCGCCCGGCTGCTCGTCGCCCGGATGCCCGAGTCCCCGGCGCTGTACCCCGACGGGGAGCTGACCGACGAGCCGGAGCTGACCATGGTCGCGGAGCTGGTCCGCGAGGCGGCCCTCGAGGGGGTGCGCGACGAGCTGCCGCACTCCCTGGCCGTCGTGGTCGAGGAGATGGTCCCGCGCGAGGGCCGCCCGGCCGACCGGCCCCTGCTGGACGTGCGGGTCAACGTCTACGTGGAGCGATCCTCGCAGAAGGCCATCATCATCGGCAAGGGCGGCTCCCGGCTGCGCGAGATCGGCACCCGCTCCCGCACCGCCATCGAGGCCCTGCTGGGCACCAAGGTCTACCTCGACCTGCACGTGAAGGTCGCCAAGGAGTGGCAGCGCGACCCCAAGCAGCTCTCCCGCCTGGGTTTCTAGGACGGGTGACCGGGCCGGGCTTCCCGGCCCCCGCGCGCGGCCCCCACCGCGCGCCCGCACCGCGTGGCCCGCCACGGGCCGCGCCGCGCACGACTAGCATGGCTCCCGGCGCCCCGGCCGGGCGCCGTCCCCCCCGACCCCGGCCCCCGCCGCGGCCGTTCCAGGAGAAGATCACCGTGTCCTCAACGCCCCCCGACGCCCCCGGGCGCCCGCGCGCCCGCCGATGGTCCCGGAAACGCTGGGCGGCCCTGGCAGTGGTGATGGTGCTGCTCGTGGTCCTCGGCGTCGGCCTGGCGGCGACCTGGCGGCTGCAGTCCAACCTGGACACCTCCCCGCTGGACCTCGGCGACGGCTCCGGCACGGTCGAGGAGGGGCCGCTCGACGTCCTCGTCATGGGCACCGACACCCGTGACGGCGAGGGCAACGACCAGTACGGCGACGACGGCGACAGCTCCGGGTCCGGCCTGACGGACGTCATGATGCTCGTGCACGTGGCCGAGGACCGCAGCGGCGTCACCGTCGTCTCGCTCCCGCGCGACCTGGTGGCCGACATCCCGCAGTGCACGGATCCCGAGTCCGGGGAGGTGCACCCGGCCGAGGAGGACGCGATGCTGAACTCGGCGATCGCCAACGGCGGCCCCGGCTGCACGGTCGCCACGGTCAACCGGATGACGGGCCTGCAGATCGACCACTTCATGCTCGCCGACTTCAACGCCGTCAAGGAGCTCTCCTCCACGGTGGGCGGAGTCGAGGTGTGCGTCAACGAGGCCGTCGACGACCCGAAGTCCGGCCTGGAGCTGCCCGCCGGCGTGTCCTCGGTCGAGGGCGAGCAGGCCCTGGCGTTCCTGCGCAGCCGGGCCGCGTTCGGGGACGGCGGGGACACCAGCCGGATCCGCTCCCAGCAGTCCTTCCTGGCCTCGCTGGCCCGGAAGATCAAGGAGGAGGGCACCCTCATGGATCTGCCCAAGCTCTACGAGATCGCCGACGTGGCGACCCGCAACCTGCACGTGGACGAGGACCTCGGGTCCGTGCCCACCATGGTCGGCCTCGCCACGGCCGTGCGCGGGGTGGACCTGGCGGACATGGTGTTCGTCACCGTCCCCACGGAGCCCTACGCCTTGGACCCCAACCGCCTCCAGCTCGAGGAGGACGCGGCGGAGAACCTCTTCGAGGCGCTGCGCGAGGACCGGTCCCTCACGAGCCCCACGGAGGCCCCGACGGCCTCGGCGAGCCCCTCGCCCGAGGCGTCGACGGCCCCGCCGTTCGACCCGGCCTCGGTGCCGCTGTCGGTGTCCAACGCCTCCGGCGTCGAGGGCCGCGACGGCGACATCGCCGACGTGCTCGAGGACGCGGGGTACACCGCGGTCGAGGGCGGGGCGCAGCCGGCGGAGCTGCCGGGCACGCAGGTCTTCTTCGGCGCCGGCTGGTCCGAGGCCGCCGCCGCCGTGGCCGAGCTGCTCGGCGTGCCGTCGTCGCAGATCGTGCCGACCACCGACGTCGCCGGGGTGCTCGTCTCGGTCGGTCAGGACTTCCCGGAGGGGGACCGCTTGGAGGTCAGCTCGGCGCTGCCGGGGGAGCTCAACGGGCAGACCGCGGAGCAGTACACCTGCCAGCAGGCGGCGGGGGACTGGTGAGCCCGGGAGCCGGTCCGCTGCGCGCCGCGTGATACGTTGGACACATGCGGACAGGGACCCTTCTCCTTACGTGCCGCAACGGGGCCTGACCCGTCGTCGAATGGCCGGCCTCCCGTTGCGGAGTTCCTGATGCCCGGCCACCCGCAGACTTCTCGAGCAGAACAGGCCCACCCCATGCGCAACCGCCAGCAGCCCTCCGGCATGCCGATCCACAAGTACGTGCCGTACCAGCAGCAGTTCCCCTTCGACATGTCCGACCGCACCTGGCCGGACCGGGTGATCACGGAGGCGCCGCGCTGGTGCGCCGTGGACCTGCGCGACGGCAACCAGGCGCTCATCGACCCCATGAACTCCGACCGCAAGCTCAAGATGTTCGAGCTGCTCGTGCGGATGGGGTATAAGGAGATCGAGGTGGGCTTCCCGTCCGCCTCCCAGACCGACTTCGACTTCGTGCGCCGGCTCATCGAGGAGGACCGGATCCCGGAGGACGTCTCCATCCAGGTCCTCACCCAGTCCCGGGAGCACCTGATCGAGCGCACGTACGAGGCGATCGACGGCGCCGACAAGGCCATCGTCCACCTCTACAACGCGACCTCCACGCTGCAGCGGCGCGTGGTGTTCGAGCAGGACATGGACGGGATCGTCGACATCGCCCTCACGGGGGCGCGGCTGTGCATGAAGTACGAGGAGCAGCTGAAGAACACCGCCGTGACCTACGAGTACTCCCCGGAGTCCTACACCGGCACGGAGCTGGAGTTCGCCGCCCGCATCTCCAACGCGGTGGCGGAGACGTTCGAGATCGGCGGGGAGCGGGAGATGATCCTCAACCTCCCGGCGACCGTCGAGATGGCCACGCCCAACGTCTACGCGGACTCCATCGAGTGGATGTGCCGCAACCTCTACAACCGGGACGCCACCGTGGTCTCCCTGCACCCGCACAACGACCGCGGCACCGGGGTGGCCGCCGCCGAGCTCGGCTACCTGGCCGGCGCCGACCGGATCGAGGGCTGCCTGTTCGGCAACGGCGAGCGCACGGGCAACGTCGACCTCGTGACCCTGGGCCTGAACCTGCTGACCCAGGGCGTGGACCCGCAGATCGACTTCTCCGACATCGACGACATCCGGCGCACCGTGGAGTACTGCAACCAGCTGCCCGTCCACGAGCGCTCCCCGTACGGCGGGGACCTGGTCTTCACGGCCTTCTCCGGCTCCCACCAGGACGCCATCAAGAAGGGCTTCGACCGGATGGCGCGGGACGCCCAGGAGCAGGACCGCTCCGTGGACGAGCTCGTGTGGGCGGTGCCCTACCTGCCGATCGACCCGAAGGACCTCGGCCGGACCTACGAGGCCGTGATCCGGGTGAACTCGCAGTCCGGCAAGGGCGGCGTGGCCTACCTGCTGAAGAACGAGCACGGCCTGGACCTGCCCCGCCGGGCGCAGATCGAGTTCTCCCGGGTGGTGCAGGAGCACACGGACACCAGCGGCGGGGAGGTCTCCGGGGCCCAGCTGTGGAAGGCGTTCGAGGACGAGTACCTGCCCACCGCCCACGAGTCCGGCGACGGCCGCTGGGGCCGCTACCGGATCACGAACATCACCACGACCTCCGAGGAGGACGGGGAGACCACGCTCGAGATCGGCCTGGACGTCGAGGGCACCCAGCACCACTGCACCGGTCAGGGCAACGGCCCCATCGAGGCCCTGCTCGCGGTCTTCGCCGCGGAGGGCGTGGACGTGCGCGTGCTCGACTACAGCGAGCACGCCATGTCGGCCGGCGGCGACGCGCAGGCCGCCAGCTACGTCGAGGCGGCCGTGGGCGACCGGGTCCTGTGGGGCGTGGGGATCGACGCGAACACCACCCGCGCCTCCCTCAAGGCGGTCGTCTCCGCGGTGAACCGGGCGATCCGGGACGCCCAGGGCTGAGCCTCCCGCTTCCACGCCGGCACGGCGGGCCGTCCCTGCAGGGGCGGCCCGCCGTCGCCGTGCGGGCCCTCGGCCGCGCCCGGCTGAGCTGTCCGCCGGGCGTGGGAGAATGACCGGGTGGCCAGGACGACCTTCGCATCGCGCACCTACCGGGACGACGCCGTGGTGCTGCGCACCTACAAGCTGGGCGAGGCGGACCGGATCGTGGTGCTGCTGACCCGTGACCACGGCCAGGTGCGGGCGGTGGCGAAGGGGGTGCGCCGCACGACCTCCCGCTTCGGCTCCCGGCTGGAGCCGTTCAACGTGGCCGAGCTGCAGCTGGTCACCGGCCGGAACCTGGAGATCGTCTCCCAGGCCCTGGGCAAGCGCGGCTACGGTTCGGTCATCGCCGCCGACTACGCCAAGTACACCGCGGCCGCCGCCATGGCCGAGGCCGCGGAGCGGTTCACCGAGAACGACGACGAGTCCGCGGCCCAGCAGTACCGGCTGCTGGTCGGCGCGCTGTCCGCCCTGGCCCGCGGGCTGCACGAGCCGGGCGCGGTCCTGGACTCCTACCTCCTGCGGGCCGTGTCCACCGCCGGGTGGGCCCCGAGCTTCACGGACTGCGCCCGCTGCGGGGCCCCCGGCCCGCACGAGGCGTTCTCGGCGCCCCTCGGCGGCGCCGTGTGCCCGGCGTGCCGCCCGCCCGGGGCCGCCGCCCCGGACCCCGCCACCGTCTCCCACCTCTCCGCGCTGCTCACGGGCGACTGGGAGCGCATCGCGGCCGCGGACCCGCGCACGGCCCGGGCCGCGGCGGGGATCGTGGCCTCCTACGTACAGTGGCACCTGGAGAGGGCCGTCCGGTCCCTGAACCTCGTGGAACGGAGCTGACCATGCCCGGCTTTGCCGCCCCGCCCCCGCACCCCAGCGGCGCCACCGCCCCGCCCATCCCGTCCCGGTTCGTGCCCCGGCACGTGGCCGTGGTGATGGACGGCAACGGGCGCTGGGCGAACCAGCGCGGCCTGCCGCGCAACGAGGGCCACAAGGCGGGGGAGGCGGCGCTCATCGAGGTGATGGCCGGGGCCATCGAGCTGGGCGTCCCCTACGTGAGCGCCTACGCCTTCTCCACCGAGAACTGGAAGCGGTCCCTCGACGAGGTCACGTTCCTGATGAACTACACCGCCGACGTCATGGAGCGCCAGCTGCCCACCTTCCAGGAGTGGGGCGTCCGGATCCGCTGGGCCGGCCGCAAGCCGCGCCTGTGGCGGGCCGTGATCAACCGCCTCGAGGAGGCGGAACGGGCCACCCGCGACAACGACGTGGTGACCCTGACCATGTGCGTCAACTACGGCGGGCGCGCGGAGATCGCCGACGCCGCGGCGGCCATCGCCGCCGACGCGAAGGCCGGGCTGCTCAATCCGCGCAGCATCGACGAGGCCACGGTGCAGCGCTACCTCGACGAGCCCGACCTCCCGGACGTCGACCTGTTCCTGCGCTCCTCGGGCGAGCAGCGGATCTCCAACTTCCTGCTGTGGCAGTCCGCCTACGCCGAGCTCGTCTTCCAGGACGTCCTGTGGCCGGACGTCGACCGCCGCACCCTGTGGGAGGCGGTGGAGGTCTACGCCCGCCGCGACCGCCGGTACGGCGGCGCCGTCGACCGGGTGGCGGGGCCCGGCGTCTCCGCCTGAGCCTCCGCGGGCCGGCCGAGGGCGCGCAGCCAGGCCACGAGGTCCTGCTGGGCGGCCCGGCGCACGGGCTCGCGGGAGAGATGGACGTCGTGCACCGCGCCCTCGTAGGAGCGCACGGTCACGTCCCGGCCCAGGTCCGGGGCGTGCCGGCGGATCTGCCGGACGTCCAGCACCGTGTCGGCCGAGCGCATCCGCTCCGACCACCAGGGCCGGATGTGCGAGCGCGCCGAGACCTGCACCAGCACCGGAACCTGAAGGTTCAGCCCGCGCGAGACCTCACGCTGAGCTCGAAGGACAGCGTTGAGCCACCCCGGGGTGATGTCGAAGCTGGTCTCGGGCCGCCACCGCGGATCGATGGGCCACTCGCCCTCGGCCTGCTCGCTGATCACCCGGTAGTAGTGGCTGCGCAGCCGGGCCCGCACGGCCCGGTCCGGGCGCCGCCGGGCGAGCCGGCCCAGGGCCGGGCGGAGGGCGGCGCCCACCGCGTCCGAACCGTGGCTGCCCAGCCACGGGGCGTCGAGGGCCAGGCCCGCCAGCCGCCCCGGGTGGTGGGCGGCCCACAGGGCCGCGGTCAGGCCGCCGGTGGAGTGGCCCATCAGCACGAGCCGGCCGCCCGGCGCGGGCATCCCGTCCTCGGCCATCAGCGCCAGGGCGGCGGCGATGTCGTCGTCGTAGTCGGCGAGGTCGGTGGCGTGCCCGGGGCTGCCGGCCCCCTCGGCGAGCACCGTGTCGGTGAGGTTGCGCCCGTACCCGTGCAGGTCCAGGGCGTAGAAGCCGTATCCGGCCGCGGCGCACGTCCGGGCGAGCTCGGCGTTGAAGAAGTAGTCGGACCACCCGTGCAGGTACAGCACCGCGTCGCGCGGGGCACCGCCGGCGGCCGGGCGGCCCTCGGGGCGTTGGCGCACCACCGTGGCGGTGGAGTGCGGCGCCGAGCCCGGCCCCAGCTCCACGGTGCGGGCGCGGAAGCCCGGGCCCAGCACGTCGGGGGCCCACGGGTCCGGGGGAGCACTCAACCGGTCACCTCCCGCGGGCGGTCGTCCGCCCGCCCGCGGTGCCCGCGAGGGCCGCCCGGGCGGTGGGGGCCCTGTGGAAGACTGGGCCCATGCGCTTCTACCCTATGTTCTTCCAGGCCGTGTTCTCCCGGATGGACGCCGAGAAGGCCCACCGGGTGGGCTTCGCCGGTGTCCGGGCGACCCGCGCCGTGCGGCTGAGCACGGCCCTGCGGGTCTACACCCGCGCCGACCCCGCCCTCGAGGTCGAGGCGCTCGGCCTGCGCTTCCCCTCGCCCTTCGGCCTCGCGGCCGGCTTCGACAAGGGGGCCGAGGGGATCGGCGCCCTGACCGACCTCGGCTTCGGCCACGTCGAGATCGGCACCGTGACCGCCCAGGCGCAGCCGGGCAACCCCCGCCCCCGGCTCTTCCGCCTCGTGCGGGACCGCGCCGTGGTGAACCGGATGGGCTTCAACAACGACGGCGCCGAGGCGGTGGCCCCGCGGCTGGCCCGCGCCCGGCGCGAGCTCGAGACCGACCACCGCGGCCGTGCCCGGCCCGTGCTGGGCGTGAACATCGGCAAGACGAAGGTGGTCCCGCTCGAGGACGCGGTGGACGACTATCTGCAGAGCACCCGCACGCTCGCGCCCCTGGCCGACTACCTGGTGGTCAACGTGTCCTCGCCCAACACCCCGGGACTGCGCCAGCTCCAGGAGATCGAGAGCCTGCGTCCGCTGCTCGCGGCCGTGGGCGCCGCCGCCGACGAGGCCGCCGACCGGCACGTGCCGCTGCTGGTCAAGATCGCCCCGGACCTCTCCGACGAGGACGTCGCGGCCGTGGCCGACCTGGCGCTGGACCTCGGGCTCGACGGCATCGTGGCCACCAACACCACGATCTCCCGCGAGGGGCTTGCCTCCGACCCCGCCGAGGTCGAGGCCTGCGGGGCCGGCGGGCTCTCCGGGGCCCCGCTGCGGCGACGCTCCCTCGAGGTGCTGCGCCTGCTGCGCGAGCGGGTGGGGGACCGGCTCGTGCTCGTCTCCGTGGGCGGCGTGACCACCGCCGAGGACGTCCAGGAGCGCCTGGCCGCCGGCGCCACGCTCGTCCAGGGCTACACCGGGTTCCTCTACGAGGGGCCGTTCTGGGCCCGGAGCATCAACCAGGGGCTCACGCGCCTGGCACGTCGCCGCGGCTGAGCCCGGGAACGGCTCCGCCCCCGGGCCGAGGGCCCGGGGGCGGAGCGGGAGGCGTGCGGTCCGGCCTCCGGATCAGGAAGGACGCTCGCCACGGGCGACCTGCGGCTTGGGCAGGCGCAGCCGGCGCATGGTGAACCCGCGCATCGCGGCGTACCAGCGCACGCCCGGTTCCACGGTCCCGAACTTGGCCTGCATCGCCTTCTTCATCCGGCCCGTGGACAGGACGGCGTCGGCGATGCCGAGGATCATGAGCGCCCAGATGACGTAGACCCCGTAGGTGGCCACGTTCTGGATCGGGAAGAACAGCACGACGAGGGCCACCAGGGCGACGACCATCAGGTACTCGCCCAGGTTGACCCGGGAGTCCACCCAGTCCCGGGCGAAGCGCCGCTGGGGCCCCTTGTCCCGCGGACCGAGGTAGCGCTCGTCCCCGGCGGCCATCCCCGCCTGGGCCCGCATCCGCTGCTCCCGGGCGCTCTCCCGGGACTGGGCCTTGGCGGCCTTGCGGTCCTCCGGCACCAGGGGGCGGCGGCGGGCGGCCTCCTGCTCCCGCCGGCTCGGCGTCGGCCGGCCCTTGGCGGCGGTCTGCCGCGGGGCGGCGGGCTCGGCCCGGGGCGGCTCAGCGGTCACCGAGGTGGAACCCGCGCGGTCTGCGTCCTTCTTGCGTCCAAACACCCGTCAAGGATAGCCGACGCACCTGCGTCCGACCGCCGGGACCCGCACGTAGGCTGGCGAGCATGAACGCGCCGTACACCCCCACCGTCCCCGTTCCCCTCGACGCCGTGCGCGCGGCCGTGCACGCCGACATGCCCGGCACCGTGGCCCAGCTGGCCGAGCTGGTGGCGGTTCCCGGCATCGCCTGGGAGTCCTTCGACGCCGCGCAGCTCGAGCGCAGCGCGGAGGCCGTCGCCGCCGTGCTGGCCGGCGCCGGGCTCGAGGAGGTGGAGATCCTCCGGGTGCCCCTCGGGGACGGCCCGGGCCACCCGGCCGTCGTGGCCCGCCGCCGGCCTGCCCCCGGATACCCGACCGTGCTGCTCTACGCCCACCACGACGTCCAGCCGCCGGGGCGGCGCGAGCTGTGGGAGTCCGAGCCGTTCGTGGCCGAGGAGCGGGACGGCCGGCTGTACGGCCGGGGCGCCGCCGACGACAAGGCCGGGATCATGGCCCACGTGGCCGCCCTGCGCGCGGCGGCGGAGCAGCGGGGCGAGGACCTCGGGCTCGGGGTGACGGTCTTCGTGGAGGGCGAGGAGGAGGCGGGGTCCCCGTCGTTCCGGGACTTCCTGGAGGCCTACCGGGACCGGCTGGCCGCCGACGTCATCGTGATCGCCGACTCCGCCAACTGGGAGGTCGGGGTGCCGGCGCTGACCACGAGCCTGCGCGGCATGGTCGGGGCGGTCGTGGAGGTCTCCGTGCTGGAGCACGCCGTGCACTCCGGGATGTACGGCGGGCCGGTCCTGGACGCGCCCACGCTGCTGTCCCGGCTGATCGCCACCTTCCACGACGACGACGGCGCCGTGGCCGTCGCGGGACTGCACGCCGAGGACAGCACCGACCTCGTCTACGACGAGCAGCGCTTCCGCGCCGACGCCGCGGTCCGCGACGGTGTCCGGCTCGCGGGGCGCGGCTCCATCGCGTCGCGGCTCTGGACGCAGCCGGCGCTGTCGGTCACCGGGATGGACGTGACGCCCGTCGACGTCGCCTCCAACACGATCGCGCCCTCCGCCCGCGCCAAGATCAGCCTCCGGACCGCGCCCGGGCAGGACCCCGCCGAGGCGGCGGAGGCCCTGCGGCGGCACGTCGAGTCCCACGCGCCCTTCGGCGCGCACGTGCGCTTCGAGCTGGAGGAGACGGGGCAGTCCTTCCGGACCGACATGGGCTCCGAGGCGGCCCGGGTCGCGCAGTGGGCGCTGGGGGAGGCGTGGGGCCGTCCCGCGGTGGAGACGGGGATCGGCGGGTCCATCCCCTTCACCGCGGACCTGCTGGAGGTCTATCCTGGGGCGGACATCCTCATCACGGGCGTCGAGGACCCGGACTCGCGGGCGCACAGCGCCAATGAGTCCCTGCACCTGGCGGACTTCGAACGCGCGGTGGTCGCGGAGACCCTCATGCTGCTGGGCCTCGACGACGCCGCACGTTCCGGGCAGCAGCCCCGGGAATGAACCCGGGCGCCCGTCCGTTGTGCCCGTGACAGACCCGCCGCCGGCCCGAACCCGCGCGGCGATCCTCCACAGAAAGTGAGCATCATGAGCGTCACGACCGAGAACGGCGCCGCAGTGGACGGCCTGCCCACCCACGGCGTCGTGCTGACCGATGTCGCGTCCCAGAAGGTCCGCGCCCTGCTCGAGCAGGAGGGCCGCACGGACCTGCGGCTGCGCGTGGCGGTACAGCCCGGCGGCTGCTCGGGCCTCATCTACCAGCTGTACTTCGACGAGCGCATCCTGGACGGGGACTCCGTGCGGGACTTCGGCGGCGTCGAGGTCGTCGTGGACAAGATGAGCGTGCCCTACCTCGAGGGCTCGACCGTCGACTTCGAGGACACGATCTCCAAGCAGGGGTTCTCGATCGACAACCCGAACGCGGGGGGTTCCTGCGCCTGCGGCGACTCCTTCCACTGAGCCGCCCCGCACCCTCTCGAGAGGCCCGCCGTCCGCCCGGACGGCGGGCCTCCGTGCGTTGCGGGAGCGCCCCGGAAACGGGTCCGCGGCACGCCCCGGAGCGCCGCGCGGACGCTGACACTGTGTCACCAGATGTCAGCGACTAGGGGTAAGCTCGGAGGGAAACATTCCACATGACTGTGTCCAGGCTCTGGGAACCGGGGCCTTCGGCGCGCAGACGACGAGCACGAGAAGAAGAGGAAGGGCCGTCTGTGAGTTCGCACACACGAACCGGCAGCCGCCGGCGCCGCGCGGCAAGGACGTCCGCGGTCGCCGTCCTGGCAGCAACCGCGCTGACCGGTTGCTCCGAGGAGGCGAAGCTCGGCTGGATGCCCACCGAGCGGGGCGTCACCGACAACGCCGACATGATCCTGGACCTGTGGATCGGGTCGTGGATCGCGGCCCTGGCCGTGGGCCTGGTGACCTGGGGCCTGATGCTCTGGTGCATGATCGCCTACCGCCGCCGCAAGAACGAGACCGGCTACCCGCGGCAGGTGGCCTATCACGCCCCGCTCGAGGTCTTCTACACGATCGTGCCGATCGCGCTGATCATGTCCCTCTTCTTCTTCACGGTGCGCACGCAGTCCGCGATCACCACCCCGCACGAGAACCCGGACGTGACCGTCCAGGTGTACGGCAAGCAGTGGGCCTGGGACTTCAACTACCTCACCGACGACGTCTGGGACACCGGTCTCCAGGGGCACCTGGACGGCGAGGAGGGCGTGCCCGAGCGGGTGCCCACCCTCTACCTGCCCGTGGACAGCGACATCGAGCTGCAGGTCACCTCCCGCGACGTCATCCACTCCTTCTGGGTCCCCGCGTTCCTCGAGAAGGCGGACATGTTCCCCGGTCGCACCAACACCATCAGCATCACCACGGGCCAGGAGGGCTCCTACTACGGCAAGTGCGCCGAGTTCTGCGGGGAGTACCACTCCGAGATGCTGTTCAACGTCAACGTGGTCAGCCAGGCCGAGTACGACGCCCACATCCAGTCCCTGCGCGACGCGGGACAGACCGGTGCGCTGGGCGAGGAGTACAACCGCGACTCCTACCCGGACCCGGGGGAGGAGTTCGTGAACGAGCCCGGCTCCGCCGGCGAGTTCCCGGACGTCGACCAGCCCGCCGCCGACCTGTCTACGAACAACTAAGGAGTACCGGTGTCCACTCTCGAGTATTCACGGGACGAGGCAGCCACAGTCGCTCCGCGCGTGGTGCCCCGGTCCAAGGGCCGGATGGTCGTCAACTGGATCACGTCCACCGACCACAAGACGATCGGGTACATGTACCTGATCTCCTCCTTCGCGTTCTTCTGCATCGCCGGCGTGATGGCGCTGCTGATCCGCGCCGAGCTGTTCCAGCCGGGCATGCAGATCCTGGAGACCAAGGAGCAGTACAACCAGCTGTTCACCATGCACGGCACGCTGATGCTGCTGATGTTCGGCACCCCGCTGTTCGCCGGCTTCGCCAACGTCATCGTGCCGCTGCAGATCGGCGCCCCGGACGTGGCCTTCCCGCGGCTGAACGCCATCGCGTTCTGGTTCTTCCTCTTCGGCTCGCTGATCGCCACCGCCGGGTTCATCACCCCGCAGGGCGCGGCCTCCTTCGGCTGGTTCGCCTACACCCCGCTGTCCAACTCCTCGTTCTCGCCCGGACTCGGCGGTGACCTGTGGGTCTTCGGCCTGGCCCTGTCGGGCTTCGGCACCATCATGGGCGCGGTCAACTTCATCACCACGATCATCGCGATGCGCGCCCCCGGCATGACCGTGTGGCGGATGGGCCTGTTCACCTGGAACGCGCTGATCACCTCGCTGCTGATCATCATGGTCTTCCCGCCGCTGGCGGCGGCCCTCTTCGCCCTGGGCATGGACCGCACCCTGGGCGGGCACATCTTCGACCCGGCCAACGGTGGAGCGGTGCTGTGGCAGCACCTGTTCTGGTTCTTCGGCCACCCCGAGGTCTACGTGCTGGCGCTGCCGTTCTTCGGCATCATCTCGGAGATCATCCCCGTGTTCTCCCGCAAGCCGCTCTTCGGCTACAAGGGCTTGGTCTTCGCGACCATCGCCATCGCGTCCCTGTCGGTGACGGTGTGGGCCCACCACATGTACGTCACCGGTGCGGTCATGCTGTCCTTCTTCGCGTTCATGACGATGATGATCGCGGTGCCCACCGGCGTGAAGTTCTTCAACTGGATCGGCACCATGTGGCAGGGCTCGATCACCTTCGAGACCCCGATGCTGTGGGTGCTGGGCTTCATGTTCACCTTCCTCTTCGGCGGTCTGACCGGCGTGATCCTGGCGACCCCGCCGCTGGACTTCCACGTCTCGGACTCCTACTTCGTGGTGGCCCACTTCCACTACGTGATCTTCGGGACCGTCGTGTTCGGCATGTTCGCCGGCTTCTACTTCTGGTGGCCGAAGTTCACCGGGTACATGCTCAACGAGCGGATCGGCAAGATCCACTTCTGGACCCTGTTCCTGGGCTTCCACATGACCTTCCTGATCCAGCACTGGCTGGGCGTGGACGGCATGCCGCGCCGCTACGCGGACTACCTGCCCGAGGACAACTTCACCTGGATGAACCAGATCTCCACCGCCGGCGCCATGCTGCTGGGCGTGTCGATGATCCCGTTCTTCTGGAACGTGTACACCACCCACCGCCACGGCAAGAAGGTCGAGGTCGACGACCCGTGGGGCTTCGGCGGTTCGCTGGAGTGGGCGACGTCCTGCCCGCCCCCGCGGCACAACTTCACCTCGCTGCCGCGGATCCGCTCCGAGCGCCCGGCGCTGGACCTGCACCACCCGGAGCTGGCCGCGGAGTCCCCGCAGCAGTCCCCGGTCGACGACGCCGCCATGGCCACGCGGAAGGGCTGAGCATGAAACTCTCCATCAAACTGTTCATCCTCCTGGGCGTCTTCAGCCTCGCTTCGGGGGTGGTGTACGGCTTCCTGACCCGGTTCGACGAGCTCGTCGGCTTCCCCGGCCTGCTGGCCGTCGGCGCCATGTCCTTCATGCTGGCCGTCTACCTGTGGCTCGTGGACCGCAACACCGGAGGCGTCCTGCCCGAGGACAAGCTCGACGGCGAGATCGTGGAGTCCGCCGGCGAGTACGGGCACTTCTCCCCGTGGAGCTGGTGGCCTCTGCTGCTGGGCATCGGCTGCGCCCTGGCGTTCCTCAGCCTGGCCATCGACTGGTGGATCCTGATGCTGGCAGCGCCCGTGGTGGTCGTCGCCCTGCTCGGGCTGATCTTCGAGTACTCCCGCGGCGACCACGCCCACTGACTCGAGCCGCTGAGCCGGGTACGGCGGAGGCCCCGGACACCACAGGTGTCCGGGGCCTCCGCCGTACCCGGCTCTCTGCGGTGCCGATCCTGCGGTGCCGGTCCGTGCAGTACGCGTCGCTGCCCTCGCGGTCCCGTCCCTGCCCGTTCCTGCCCGTCCTCGTTCTCGACACCGCCGTGGTCGGCATCTCCGTGGTCAGCACCTCCCAGCCTTCCTAGCCTGACGTGAGCCGGTCGTGGATCGCCTCGGGGCCGTCCGGTCCGCAGGTACCCGCTGACGGCCCTCAGCACCGTTCTCAGTGCCTGTGCTGCGCGGTTGGCGGCCCGCAACCATCCCCGGCATGCCGAAGCCATCCAAGCCCTTCGAGGGCGGCCGCCGAGTGCGCCTGTGGCGGCTCCCCGGGGGCGGCCGGATCCCGGGCCACCGTGGATCCGGTCCCGGACAGGGACACAGCGCACGCAGGACACCTCTGAGCCGCGCCGCACCCCGGAGGCCCGCAACACCCGGACGGGACCGCTGCACGGCGCTCCGGGATCGACGAGGATGGCCGAGTGCCCCGGAGTGCGCAGAAGAAATCGATGCGAGAACGTAGTACCCGATCTCCTTCCCGAGCGGTGCCCTGGTGCTCTCCGACGGCGAGCAGCAGGCGGTGGCGGACGCCGCCCACGCCGTGGTTCAGGAGGCGGAATACGCGGGCGTCCGGGTGTTCGGCGGATGTATCGACGAGAGCGTTCCGCCGGTGCTGGTGGACGGTGATGGGACGGTGACCGCGGGCATCCACCCGCGGGCGCAGCAGCTGGACGGCGGCCATGCGGTGCTGGAGATCCCGTCCCGGGACGCAGTGCTGGAGTGGGCCGCGAAGCCCGCGGTCGCGTGCCGGTGCACACAGGAGATCCGCACGTGCGGGGACACTCCCGCCGGCTGACGGGTCTCGCCGCCGTGCGGCACCACCCGCCGGGACCGCCCGGGCGCCCTTCCACGGCCCGGCGCCCTTCCACGGCCCGGTGCCGGCCACGGTCCGCCGGTGTGCCGGGCGGATTTCGGCCAGGCACGCGCGCTCCGTCCGTCGGAGGGGAGCCCGACCGGCCTCGGTGACGCTTGAGGCGCGCCGTCGCCTGCGAGGAGCTGGTCAGCTCCCGCCGGGCGGGGCCAGGCCACAAGGGCGCCCTCGGACCGGAACCGATCCGCGCTGCCGGCCGACAGTCCCGTGGCGGCATGTCGGCGACCAGGGCCTGGATCCGGCCGGAGAGCCCGTGCGCCGCCCCGCGTGAGCGCACGGGTTGCCTGAAGGGCGCGTGCCGGTCGACGGCCACGACGGAGCCACCGGTGAGTTCCGCCAGATCGACGCTCCGCGCACCGACCCTGCAGCCGAGATCGACGATGCGGGGCTCGGTGGCAGGGGCCTGCACAGGGCCGGCGCGGGCGGTGCACGCTCGGCTGCCCGGCCCGCCGCGGCAGGAACTCGACGAGGGCGATGAAGCACTCCGTCGGAGAGCGGCCCGGCGGCACCATGCGCGACGCTGTCGTGCGGGCCGACTGGACCGGTCGACGATGCCGGGAGTCGAAGTGGCCCGCCGGCTGCGCAACCCCGGTAGGAGTGGGCGGGAGGGAATTTCGGCCGCAGAGACGACGGGGCCCCGGGAGGATCATCCTCCCGGGGCCCCGTTCAGGCGGTCGAACGACTCAGCGGACGAGCTCCCGGTCCTGCGGACCGGCCGTCACGGCCTCCGCCTCGTGGTGGTGGTGCGCAGCCTCGAGCTCCGCCGGGGTCACAGGGGCGACGCGGTCCTCGAAGAAGAACCGGCTGACCCGCTCGCGCACCTTCTCGGCGCCCGTGATCTTGCCCTTGCCGTTCGGCTGGGCCGGCAGCACGTCGTAGTCCGGCATGGAGACCAGACGGTAGCGCTTGTACTCGTCGAGGGGCTCGTGCACCTCGATGAACTCACCGTGGGGCAGCTGCTGGACGCGGCCGGTCTCGCGGCCGTGGAGCACGATCTCGCGGTCCTTGCGCTGCAGCGCCAGGCAGATGCGGCGGGTGATGATGAAGCCCAGGATCGGCGCGATGAAGTACGCGGCCCGCAGCCAGTAGATGACGTCGTTGAGCGACACCTTGAAGTGCGTGGCGATGAGGTCACCGCTGGCCGCGACGAGCATCACGGTGTAGAAGATCACGCCGGCGACGCCCATGGCGGTGCGGAAGGGGGCGTTGCGCGGGCGGTCCAGGATGTGGTGCTCGCGGTCGTCCTTCGTCACCCACCGCTCGATCCACGGCCAGGCGGCCATGAGGGCGAACAGGATCATGATCGGGACCATGGGCAGCAGGACGTTCAGCGGGATCGACATGCCCCAGAAGGTCCACTCCCAGTTGATCGGCCAGGTGCCGGGCATGAGGCGCACGGCGCCGTCGGTGAAGCCCATGTACCAGTCGGGCTGCGAACCGGCCTGCACCGGGGAGGGGTCGTACGGCCCGTAGTTCCAGATCGCGTTGATGGTGGTGGTGGCCGCCATCAGCGCCATGATGCCGAAGACGATGAAGAAGAAGCCGCCCGCCTTGGCCGCGTACACCGGGCCCACGGGGAAGCCGACCACGTTGTTCTCGGTGCGGCCCGGGCCGGGGAACTGGGTGTGCTTGTGCACGACGACCATGAACAGGTGGACCACGATCAGACCGAGGATCGCCGCGGGGATCAGCAGCACGTGGATGATGTAGAGGCGCGCGATGATGTCGTGGCCGGGGAACTCGCCGCCGAACAGGAACATCGACAGGTACGCACCGACCAGCGGGATGGCCTTGAGGATTGCGTCGGCGATGCGCAGTCCGTTGCCGGAGAGCACGTCGTCCGGGAGGGAGTAGCCGGAGAAGCCCGCCACGATGGTCAGCAGGAACAGCCCGACGCCGACGAGCCAGTTCAGCTCGCGGGGCCGGCGGAACGCGCCGGTGAAGAACACGCGGAGCATGTGCACGGCCACGGCGGCGGCGAAGACCAGCGCGGACCAGTGGTGGATCTGGCGCAGGAACAGCCCGCCGCGGATGTCGAAGGAGATGTCGAGGGTGGACGCGTAGGCCGCGGACATCTCGACGCCCTGCATGGGCACGTACGAGCCCTCGTACTCCATCGCGGCCATGGACGGCTCGAACCAGAGCGCCAGGAACGTTCCCGAGAGCAGGAGGATGACGAAGGTGTATAGCGCCACCTCGCCGAACATGAAGGACCAGTGGTCGGGGAAGATCTTCCGGCCGAACTCCTTGACGATCGGCGACATGCCGACCCGGGTGTCGACGAAGTTCGCGATCCGGCCGGTCCCGGTCTGCGGCTTGTACTCGTAATCAGTGGACGTGGACATCAGTTCGCCTCACCCTGCATCTCTTCGACATGGGTACCCCGCTGGGAGTAGGTCGGTCCGACCGGTTCCTGGAAATCGCTGCGGGCCACGAGGTAGCCCTCGTCGTCCACGGTGATCGGCAGCTGGGGGAGGGGCCGGGCAGCCGGCCCGAAGATGACCTCGCACTCGTTGGTGAGGTCGAAAGTGGACTGGTGGCACGGGCACAGCAGGTGGTGCGTCTGCTGCTCGTACAGGGCCACCGGGCAGCCGACGTGGGTGCAGACCTTCGAGTAGGCGAAGATGCCGTCGACGTTCCAGTCGGCCCGCTCGGGAGACACGTTGACGATCTCGGGGTCCAGGCGCATGAGCAGGACCACGGCCTTGGCCTTCTCGTCCAGGTAGCCCTCGTTGTGCCCGATGGAGCTCAGGTTCTCCGGCACGACGTGGAAGGTGGAGCCGAGGGTGACGTCCGAGGCCTTGATCGGCGTCCCGGAGGGGTCGCGGACCAGGCGGATGCCCTCGTCCCACAGGGTCTCCTTGAGGACGTCCAGGTTGGTGGGACCCAGGTCCTTGAGCAGCCCGACGAAGGGCAGGGGAGCGAGGACCGCCGCGCCGATGAGGGTGTTGCGCAGCAGCGGACGGCGCTTGATCCCGGACTCGTCGTAGATCGTGGTGAGGATGCTCTGCGCGTCGGCGCGCTGCTCCTCGGTGCGGACCGCGTGCCGGCTCTCGACCAGCTCGTGGTCCGGCATGAGCGTGCGCGCCCAGTGCACGACCCCCAGGCCGATGCCGAACATGCCGAGTGCGATGCCCAGCCCCAGCAGGAGGTTCTGCAGCTGCAGCGCCTGGGTGGGGGCCGTGTTCGTGACGTCGTAGATCGGACCGTCCACCCGGACGCCGAAGTAGCCGACGAAGAACAGGACGGAGCCGATGATCGAGATCAGGAACAGCAGGACGACCTGCCGTTCGGCGCGCTTGGCCGCCCGGTCGTCGACGTCCGTCAGGCGCGGGCGGTGCGGAGGCAGTCCGGGGTCAGGGAAACGCTCCATCGCCGTGGTGCCCGTGGTGGCAACTGTTCCCGACTCGTGGGGAGTGCCGTCACTGTGGCTTCCCATGTGTGGTCCCTCATTCTTCTCTTGGTGCAGTTGATCGTAGCTAGTGGGTCCGACATCTGCTGCCGGGGCGGCAGCTCAGGCGGAGCGCGAGGTGAGCCAGATGGTGAACCCGATGATGACCGCGAGTCCGATGGTCCACACGAACAGGCCCTCCGAGACCGGGCCGAGCGCGCCGAGGCCGAAACCGCCCGGGTTGGGGCTCTCCTCGAGGGTCTTCAGGTACGTGATGACGTCCCGCTTCTCCTCGGGGGTGATGTTCGCGTCGTTGAAGACCGGCATGTTCTGCGGGCCCGTCTGCATGGCCTCGTAGATGTGCACCTCTTCGACGCCCATCAGGGACGGGGCGTACTTGCCGCGGGTCAGGGCGCCACCGGCGCCGGCGGCGTTGTGGCACATGGCGCAGTTGGCGAGGAACACCTTCGCACCGTTGGCGGCGTTGCCCTGGGTGACGTCCAGGTACTCCTCCTCGGGCACGGCGGGGCCGGGGCCCAGGGTCGCGACGTAGCCGGCCATCTGAGCGGTTTCCTCGGGGCTGAACTGCGGGGCCTTCTGCGGGGCCTGCGGGCCGTTGGCCTGCATGGGCATGCGCCCGGTGCCGACCTGGAAGTCGACGGCGGCGGCGCCGACGCCGATCAGGGAGGGCCCGGAGGGGGTGCCCGCGCCGTCGAGACCGTGACAGGTCGAGCAGTTCGCGATGAACAGCTTCTCGCCCTCCTCGAGGTCCTGGGCCGAGTAGGACTCGGTCTGCGCCTTGGCCTCGTTGGTGGTGGTGGCGACTGCGTAGAGCCCACCGCTGAGGAGCAGGGCCAGGACCATCAGTACGAGGACTGCGAGAGGGTGGCGCCGCTGTTGCGAAAGTGCCTTCACGTCAAACGTTCCTTTAACTCGGTGCTGCGTTGGTTTGCTGGGGTCGTCCCCGGGAGGGCGCGGACTACTTCAGGAAGTAGACCACGAGGAAGAGGACGATCCAGACGACGTCCACGAAGTGCCAGTAGTAGGACACGACGATCGCGGAGGTGGCCTCGAAGTGCCCGAAACGCTTGGCCACGAAGGCACGGCCCATGATGAACAGGAAGGCGATGAGCCCGCCGGTCACGTGCAGGGCGTGGAAGCCGGTGGTGATGTAGAAGGCGGAGCCGTAGGCGTGGGCAGGGATGCTGATCCCGTGGGACACGAGCTCGGCGTACTCGAACGCCTGCACCGCCACGAAGATCGCCCCCATGATGAAGGTCAGGGCGAACCACTCGACCATGCCCCACCGGCGCACGTCGAGGACACCGCCGGCGCGGCGGGGCTGGAGGCGCTCGGCCGCGAAGACGCCGAACTGGCAGGTCACCGAGCTCGACACCAGGATGATGGTGTTCGCGGTGGCCAGCCACACGTTCAGCTTGGCCGACTCGTCGGCCCACAGCTCCGGGGAGGTGGAGCGCAGCGTGAAGTACATGGCGAAGAGGCCGGCGAAGAACATGACCTCGGAGGCGAGCCACACGATGGTGCCCACGGAGGTCAGGTTGGGTCGGTTGATCGACCCGCCTACCGGCTTGGCTGGGGTCTGGGTTGCAGTCGTCACAGAGACATTATGTCGCCAAAACTGCCGGTGGACCAACCAGGATGGGATCGGGCGATTTGCGTGTCCGGTGCCTCGCGCCCCGCGCGACGAGGCCCGGTGCCGTGTCCGGCGGCCGGGTGCGGCGGATCCCGCGCCGGAGGGGGTTCGGGGACGGTGTCCGTGATCCGTGCCACCCCCGGCCGGGGGGCCGCCCGCGCGGTCCGCTCCGGACGGGTTCCGGCCGCCGGCAGGGCGGGCGATACGATCGGGGGCGTGAACACGACGACTCCGGCGATCGCCCCGCACTTCGAGTGGCCCGACCTCATCACCGCGCTGATCTCGGGCGCCGACCTGACCCGGGAGCAGGCGTACTGGGCCATGGACACCATCATGTCGGGGGAGGTGCCGGACGTCGTCATCGCGGGCTTCCTCGTGGCCCTGCGGGCCAAGGGGGAGACGGTCGAGGAGCTCACCGGCCTGGCGGACGCGATGGTCTCCCGGGCCCGGCCGGCGAACATCCCCGGACCCGCCCTGGACATCGTCGGCACCGGCGGCGACCGGCTGTCCAGCGTGAACATCTCCACGATGGCCGCCCTGGTCTGCGCGGGCGCGGGCGCGAAGGTCGTCAAGCACGGCAACCGCGCGTCGTCATCGAAGTCGGGCTCCGCCGACGTCCTCGAGGCCCTCGGGGTCCGCCTGGACCTGCCGGTCGACCGGGTCGAGTCCGCAGCGGAACACGTGGGCATCACGTTCCTGTTCGCCCAGACCTTCCACCCGTCGATGCGTTTCGTGGCCGCGGCGCGGGCGCAGCTGCGGGTGGCCACGACCTTCAACGTCCTCGGGCCCATGACGAACCCGGCCCGGGTCGAGGCCTCGGCGATCGGCGTGGCCGACCGCGCTCTGGCTCCGCTCATCGCCGGGGTCTTCGCGGCCCGGGGCCACCGCGCGCTCGTCTTCCGCGGCGGCGACGGACTCGACGAGCTCACCGTGACGGCTCCCTCGGAGATCTGGGAGGTGCGGAACGGCAGCATCGAGCACCACGAGCTCGAGCCCCTCGAGTTCGGCATGCCGCGGGCCACGATCGAGGACCTGCGCGGCCGGGACGCCCTGTACAACGCCCGGGTCGTCGAGCAGGTGCTGGCGGGGGAGCCGGGGCCCGTGCGCAACGCCGTCCTGCTCAACGCGGCGGCGGGCCTGGTCGCCTTCGACCAGGAGGCAAAGGGTTCGTTCCACGACCGTCTGGCGGCCGGGGTCCGGCGCGCCGAGCAGGCCGTGGACAGCGGCGCCGCGCGCGCGGTCCTGGACCGCTGGATCGCCCACACGGCCCGCTGAGAGCACCGCAGGGTTCGACGACGGAGGCCGGTGAGCACCCGCTCACCGGCCTCCTGCAGCCGCAGGGCGCCTCGACAGGGTCGGCCCCCGGGGCCCTTCTCAGTCGATGCCGAGGGAGAAGGCGGCGTCGAGGTCGTGCTTGCTGTAGGTGCGGAAGGCGATGTTCGTGTTGGTGCCCACCACGCCGTCGACCTTGGAGAGACGGTCGGCGATGACGTCCGCGAGGTCCTCGTGCCGGTGCACGCGCACCATGGCGATCAGGTCCCAGTCGCCGGTCACGGAGTACACCTCGCTGATCCCGGGGATCTCGGAGATCTGTTCCGCGACCTCGGGGATGCGGTCGGCGGAGGTCTTGATGAGGACGATCGCGGTGAGCATGGGACGCCTTTCTCGGGACGGGGCCGGCCGGGGCCGGTGGAACAGGACGGGTCAGGGCCTGCGGCGGGCCCGTGCCGCGCGCACCGTCAGGGCGAGCGCGCGGTGGCCCAGCAGGAGGACGGCGAGGACGCCGAGCGTCACCAGCACGAAGCTCGGCGCGGTGCCCTCGCCGACGAGGACCCGCAGGCCCATGCCGACGCTGACGGTCGTCAGCCACAGGGCGACGCCGCGGGGCCACAGGCCGACCGGCTGGCGGGGCAGCCGCCAGAGGACCCAGCCCAGCAGCAGTCCGGCCAGGAACGGCCAGGCCGTCTCCAGCAGGCCCACGGGGTCGAGGGCGTGGGTGCTGCGCCCGACGCCGGCGAAGAGCAGGACCAGGAGCACGTCGAGGACGAGGACCGCCGGCCAGGAGCGCCCGTGTCCGGTGCGCCCGGAGCGCCGCGCGGTGGTGGGGGCCGTGGTGTGCATGCTCGCAGTCTAGTGGTGACCCTGGAACGGTTCGGCGCGCGGCGCTCGGGTTGAAGGTGAGCCTGAAGGTTGAGAGATCGATGAGAGGTCAGAACGATCAAACTCTCAACCTTCGACCATGAGTCCAGGGATATGCAGGGATGGCTCCGGGTCGGGGGCGGACCAGGTCGAGGGCTGCGAGAGCTGCGGTGGACATCCGGGTGGGGTTCGTTCTCGTGGGCTGCCCGGGCGTCCCGATTCTCGACCGTGCCCAGCGCGGCCGCCGGGGTCAGTGCGATCGCGTGCACGGGGGTGCCGCGGCGTGTTCCACGGTGGTTGCGGAGGTGGCGTGCAGACGGCTGGTGGGTCGAGCGGGGAGGCCCCTCTTCCGCGGTACTTTACATAATGTCGATTATCGGCGCTTTGGGCAGTGCGGGTCGGGGGTCCGAAAAGCACCGTGCTGGTCCGCTCGTCGTGCGGACACCCGGCCTGCCTCTGCGTACCTGTCGGCGGATCCGCTCGGTGCGTCAGCCCACGCGACCAGGACTCCGCGCGGGCCGGTCCTTTCCGCGGCGGCGCCCCGGAGCTTCGGCGGGATCGGCGTGCCACTGTGGGGTTCCACTGTGGCGTTCGACGGGAACGGTCCGCCGTGCCCAGGGTTCGCACGCCGTCCGACGACGGGACGTTCCGAGGAACCGTACCGACAGGCCGCACCGACAGGCCGCGCCGACGCTCTGCCACGGACTGCCCTCGGCACCTGCGTCCGGTCGATCCACGGCATCGGCGTGCTCAGGCCGCTGCGGCCCCGCCGTGCCGCTCCGCTGCCGGCCGTTCGTTCCCGGTGTGCCCGCTCCGCCCGGGCCCATGGCCTGCCCGAGGGGCCCGCAGTGGCGGCACCCGGCAACCCTCGAGCCCTGATGTCCGTAAGTTCACGGGTCCCGGCATCATCCGTGACGCGGATCACTGGCACGTCCGCAGTCCGTTCCCGCGGTCCGTTCCCGCGGTGTCGCTGCGCCCGAGCACGGTTCCCTCTCGCCCGAGGGCGGTCCCGCCGCGACGGGCACGGGCGTCGCCGCCGGCCCCGGTACTCCCCCGGCTCGCGCGGTCGCTGCTCGTTCACCACGGGCCGCTGGACCGCGGCTCGAGACGCGTGGCACCGCGCTCGACGGTCACGCCCCGACGTAGGCCGCGAGGTGGCGTCCGGTGAGGGTCGAGCGGGCGGCCACGAGATCCGCGGGCGTGCCCTCGAAGACCACGCGGCCGCCCTCGTGGCCGGCGCCGGGGCCGAGGTCGACGATCCAGTCGGCGTGGGCCATGACCGCCTGGTGGTGCTCGATCACGACGACCGACTTCCCGGCGTCGACGAGCCGGTCGAGCAGTCCCAGCAGCTGCTCCACGTCGGCAAGGTGCAGGCCGGTGGTGGGCTCGTCGAGGACGTAGACCTCGCCCTGCGCGGCGAGCTGGGCGGCCAGCTTGAGCCGCTGCCGCTCACCGCCGGACAGTGTGGTGAGCGGCTGGCCGAGCACCAGGTAGCCGAGCCCCACGTCGGCGAGCCGGCCGAGGATCCGGTGGGCGGCCGGCGTGCGCGCCTCACCGGCTCCGAAGAACTCGAGGGCCTCGGTCACCGGCATCGCCAGGACCTCGGCGATGTCCCGGCCGCCCAGCGTGTGCTCCAGCACGGCGCTCTGGAAGCGCCTTCCGCCGCACTCCTCACAGGGGGACTCGACGGTCGCCAGGAGACCGAGATCCGTGTAGATGACCCCGGCGCCCTTGCAGGTCGGACAGGCGCCCTCGGAGTTGGAGCTGAACAGCGCGGGCTTCACCCCGTTGGCCTTGGCGAAGGCCTTGCGGATCGGGTCGAGCAGGCCGGTGTACGTGGCCGGGTTGCTCCGGCGCGAGCCGCGGATCGCGCCCTGGTCGATCAGCACCACGCCCTCGCGGCCGGCGACCGAGCCGTGCACCAGCGAGCTCTTGCCCGAGCCGGCGACACCGGTGAGCACGCAGAGCGTCCCGAGCGGGATGTCGACGTCGACGTCCTGGAGGTTGTTGGCGCCGGCGCCGCGGATCTGCAGGGCGCCGGTGGGCGTCCGCACCGTCTTCTTGAGGGACGCGCGGTCGTCGAGGTGCCTGCCGGTGAGCGTGCCGCCGGCGCGCAGCCCCTCGACGGTGCCCTCGAACACGACGGTCCCGCCGTGGCTGCCGGCGCCGGGGCCGAGGTCGACGACGTGGTCCGCGATCGCGATGGTCTCCGGCTTGTGCTCCACGACGAGCACGGTGTTGCCCTTGTCCCGCAGCTGCAGGAGCAGGCGGTTCATCCGTTCGACGTCGTGGGGGTGCAGGCCGATCGTCGGCTCGTCGAAGACGTAGCTCACGTCGGTGAGGGAGGACCCGAGGTGGCGGATCATCCTGGTGCGCTGGGCCTCTCCCCCGGACAGGGTCCCGGTCGGGCGGTCGAGGGAGAGATAGCCGAGCCCGATCTCCGTGAAGGCGTCGAGGAGGTGCTGCAGCCCCGCGAGCAGCGGGGCCACCGTCGGCTCGCGCAGCTCCCGCACCCAGCCGGCCAGGTCGCTGATCTGCATCGCGCAGACGTCGGCGATGTTCTTCCCGTCGATCCTCGAGGAGCGGGCCGGTGCGCTCAGCCGGGTGCCGCCGCACTCGGGACAGGACGTGAACGTCGCGGCGCGCTCGACGAAGGCCCGCACGTGCGGCTGCAGTCCCTCGATGTCCTTGGACAGCATGGACTTCTGGATCCTGGGGATCAGCCCTTCGTAGGTCAGGTTGATGCCGTCGACCGTGATCTTCGTGGGCTCCTTGTGCAGCAGGTCGTACAGCTCCCGCTCGGAGTACCGTCGGATCGGCTTGTCCGGGTCGAAGAAGCCGCAGCCGCGGAAGATGCGGCCGTACCAGCCGTCCATGCTGTAGCCGGGAATGGTGAGCGCTCCCTCGTTGAGCGAGAGGGCGTCGTCGTAGAGCGCGGACAGCGCGACGTCGCTGACCGATCCCATGCCCTCGCAGCGCGGGCACATGCCGCCGAGGACGGTGAACGTCGCCCTCTCCGGCCTCGTCCTGCCGGGGCCGCGTTCGACGGTGATCGCG
Source organism: Kocuria sediminis (assembly GCF_009735315.1). Classification (NCBI taxonomy): domain Bacteria; kingdom Bacillati; phylum Actinomycetota; class Actinomycetes; order Micrococcales; family Micrococcaceae; genus Kocuria; species Kocuria sediminis. The sequence continues at coordinate 67,113 of NZ_WOGU01000004.1, read as the reverse complement.
CCGCTGGCCCGCACCGAGGGCACGTTGAACGAGTACGCGTTGGGTGAGCCGATCTGCGGGGTTCCGAGCCTGCTGAAGAGGATCCGCAGCATCGCGTTGGCGTCGGTGGCGGTGCCGACCGTCGAGCGGGGGTTGGCGCCCATCGGCTCCTGGCCGACGACGATGGCCGTCGTCAGCCCCTCCAGCAGGTCGACCTCGGGCCGGCCCAGTGTCGGCATGAAGCCCTGCACGAAGGCGCTGTAGGTCTCGTTGATCAGCCGCTGCGACTCCGCGGCGATGGTGCCGAACACCAGCGAGCTCTTGCCCGACCCCGAGACACCGGTGAACACGGTCAGCCGGCGCTTCGGGATCTCGACGCTGACGTCCCGGAGGTTGTTCTCCCGGGCCCCCTGCACGCGGATGAGGTCGTGGCGGTCGGCGGCGTGCGGCGCGGCCGTGCGCGGTTCCGTGCTGGGCGGCGTGCTCATGGTGACGTCCTCTCCTGGATGGTCCCGCCGGTGTCGTCCTCGGCGGCGACGTGCGCTCCGGTCCGGCTCGCTCCGAGACTATGCCCGGCGACCCCGGCCGGACAGGCGCGGGCCCGGTCGGCGCCTTGCCGTCGGCGCGCCGGATCCGGCGGCCGGTGGGCAGCCGCGGGGCGGGTGCGGTGCCGCGGCTCACCGTCGATGACGGACGTGTGACGGGGCATCTGTCCGCACATCTGTGGACCGTTGTCGCGGAGGGGCGGATTCCGCGTCGCGGGTCGTCCCCCTCCGGATACGCTCCCCGTGACCGAACAGTGTGTGCATCGGCAAACGCCGCTGCCGAGGGGAGGAGCGCTGTGGGACGACAGAACGGCACGGGCATGACGGACATCCGCGGACACAGGCTGGTGACGTCCCTGCTCGGTCTGTCCCTGCTGGCCCTGGCGGGCTGCGGCCAGGACGACGGCTCCTCGCAAAAGGCGCTGCCGCCGAGCGCCTCCGGCTCGGTGGCCCTCTCCCCCTCGCACGGCGGGCTCACCGGCGGCAACCTGGTCCTGGCCGACACCGGCGAGGACAGCGACGGCCCGATCACCGCACGGTTCGGCGAGACGGAGGTCGAGTGCCCGTTCGACGAGCGGTCCTCCCGCCACGCCTGCACGGCCCCGTCGGGAGGCACGCCCGGCACGGTGGAGGTCTCCTTCGCAGCCGGCGGGAACGAGGTCGGCGAGAAGACCGCCTACACCTACACGACGCAGGGCACGCAGGACATCCCCGTGCTGACGGTCGACACGGAGACCGTGCGGCGCAACGCCGAGGAGATCCGGGCCGACTTCCCGCAGGACGTCCAGCTGGGTGCGGTGCTCAAGAACGGCGAGCCCGTGGACGTGTTCGGCAAGGTCATCGAGGACGCGGCCGACGTCGACTATCTCTTCGTGCCGAAGCTCGACGACGCCATCGCCCTGCGCGAGGCCGGTGTCCAGGCGAGGATCGCCGTGCTCTACGCCGCCCAGATCGAGGACATCCCGCTGCTGGTGCACTACGACGTGGAGGTGCCCGCCACCGATCCCGCCTGGGTCGACGCGGCGGAGCAGGTGCTGGCCACCACCGGCGGGACGCTGAAGGTGCACCTGTGGGTCGACACCGGCATGGGCCGCGAGGGCGTGGTGCCCGAGGAGGCGCTCCCCCTGGCCCGCGCCGTCGAGGGCGCCGCGCACCTGGAGCTCGCGGGGATCGCCACGCACTTCTCCACGATCACCGCCGAGGACGCGGAGGCCATCGAGCGCAACGACACCGCCAACACGACCGTGGCCCAGAAGAACCGCTTCGACGGCGCCGTGGCCGCCATCCGGAACGCCGGCCTCGGCCAGGACGCGCTCATCCACGCCGGGGCCAGCGACGTCCTCGACCACGGCATCGAGGCGCTGTACTACGACCTGCTGCGGGTCGGCGGGATGTTCTTCAGCAGCAGCCCGCCGGAGAGCAGCGTCTACTCCTGGACGACGGAGCTGACCCAGGTCAAGACGCTCCCGGAGGGCTGGTGCATCGACTACGGCTGCACCGATCCGACCACGTCGCCGAAGAAGGTGGGGTTGATCCACCACATCCCGTCCCGGGAGAACGAGCTGGACTACACGGTGGGCGGCCAGCAGGTCCCGGTGCTGCTCGACCACGGCACGGTCGTGACCCTGGACCTCTCGCAGGTCCCGGACGCCGCGGCGGGCGACGAGGTGGTCATCGACTTCAGCGCCGAGGCCTTCCACATGCTCGACGCGACCGCGCCGCTGCCGGTGACCACCACCGGCGGATGAGCGGGCCCGTCAGCGCCCCGCGGGCCCGCCCTCGGCGTCGCGGCGCAGGTCGTGACCCGGGTCGAGATGGGCATCGCGGTCCAGGTCGTGGTCCAGCACGTGGTCGGCGTGGAAGCTGCGGGCCAGCTCGCGGTTGCGGGCGGCCCGGCGCGCGGAGGTGCCCGGCCGCACGGTGACGTCGACGTACACCACGGGCCGCCCGGAGGCGGCCTCCAGCCGGTCGCGCAGCCTCTCGGCCCGGTCGTCCCCGGGCTCGCACTGCCCGGTGCCGAGCAGGACCAGCGCCCGCTCGAAGTCGGGTTCGGCGGCGAGCCAGCGGGTCATCATGGCGGGCAGCCGGGACTGGAGGGCGGAGAGGCCGACCACCGCGGTCGCCGTGCCGGCCAGCCATGCGCCCGCGGCCGAGACCGCCACCGAGGTGATGAGCTTCATGGTTCTCCTCCTTCCGCCTGACGCGGTCCGGGCAGTTCCCCCCGGGGGCGCGGGTGCGCCGGGGGGTCGTCGAGAGCGGTGCCGCGGATCCTTCGCGGACCCGCGGCACCACCGTTGTCGGATGAACAGCGGGGAAAGCGCAGGTATTCCGGGCGGCGCCGCCCGCGGACGTCGGGCGGCACGCCGCTCCGGGTCGGCGTCGGTGGGCTGGGGCACAATGGAGACCAGGGCGCACGCCCTGGCGAGGGCGCAGGAGAGGTCGGGACCGATCATGTGGGAATGGCTCGTCGAGAACGCGTGGCTGTTCTGGTTGCTGGCGATGATCGTGCTGGCCGCGATCGAGATGCTGACCCTCGACTTCGTGTTCCTCATGATGTCCGCGGCGTCCCTGCTGGCCTTCGGCCTGAGCTGGGTCACGGACAACTTCGTGATCCAGGTGGTGGCCTTCGCCCTCGCCGCGGTCCTGCTCATCTTCCTCGTCCGGCCCATCGCCGTGCGCCGGATCAACCGGTCCACCCCCGGGACCGTGTCCAACGCGGCCCGGCTCATCGGCCTGCCCTGCCAGGTCCTCGACCCCGTCACCGCCCGCAGCGGGCTGGTGCGCCTGGAGGGCGACACCTGGAGCGCCCGCTCGGTCACCGGCGAGCAGCTGCCGGTGGGCACCGACGTCTACGTCCACGAGATCGAGGGCGCCACCGTCCTGGTGGCCCCCCACCCCGCCCCGACCGCCGACGGCCGGCCCGAGCCGCGCCCGTCCTTCTGAACCCCCGCTCCGGAGGCGCCGCGCCGCCGGGCCCGGCGTCGCCGACGTCGCGCAGCACCCACCGAGAGAGGTACCCGTGGACCTAGCCGTCATCATCCTGCTCGCCGTCCTGATCGTCCTGGTCGTCATCATCCTGTTCCGCTCCGTGCGGATCGTCCCGCAGGCACGGGCCGGCATCGTCGAGCGCCTCGGCAAGTACCGCACGACCCTGACCCCGGGGCTGCACTTCCTCATCCCGTTCATCGACCGGCTGCTGCCGCTGATCGACCTGCGCGAGCAGGTGCAGTCCTTTCCCGCGCAGTCCGTCATCACCGAGGACAACCTGGTCGTGGGCATCGACACCGTCGTCTACTTCCAGGTCACGGACCCGCGCGCGGCGACCTACGAGATCGTCGACTACATCCAGGCCGCGGACCAGCTGACCTCCGCCACGCTGCGCAACGTCGTGGGCGGACTCAACCTCGAGGAGGCGCTCACCTCCCGGGACAAGATCAACGCGGAGCTGCGCGGGGTCCTGGACTCCACGACCGGCCGCTGGGGCATCCGGGTCTCCCGGGTGGACATCAAGGAGATCACTCCCCCGCCCTCCATCCAGGACTCGATGGAGAAGCAGATGCGCGCCGAGCGGGAGCGCCGGGCCGTCATCCTGACGGCCGAGGGCGACAAGCAGTCCCGGATCCTCATGGCCGAGGGCCAGCGGCAGTCCGCGATCCTCTCCGCCGAGGGCGAGGCGAAGGCCGCGATCCTGCGCGCCGACGGCGAGGCGCAGGCCATCCGCAAGGTCTTCGACTCGATCCACCGGGCCCGGCCCACGCAGAAGCTGCTGGCCTACCAGTACATCCAGACGTTGCCGAAGGTCGCCGAGGGCAGCGCGAACAAGGTCTGGATGATCCCCGCGGAGCTGGGCGACGCGCTGCGGGGCGTCGGGGAGTTCCTCTCCCGCCCCGACGAGGACGGCGACGGCCCCGGTCCCGGGCGCGCCGGGTCCGACGAGGAGGACGTGGTACCGGCGGAGACCGCCGGACCGGAGTCGGAGCCGCTGGTCGCCCCGGAGGAGGTCCGGGTCACCGACGAGGACCTCTCCCCGAACCTGGAGCGCACCACGGTGAACCCGGACGAGTTCACGATCCCCCGCCCCTCGAGCATCGACCCGGACGCGCCCGTGCGCCTCGAGGACCCGATGCCGCCGCAGGACGGCCCGGCCGGCCGCTGAGGCGCCGGCCGCCCGGGATCCGGGCCCGGTCCGGGGAACATCCCGGGCACCGTCGATGTTGCACCCAGAGGATCCCGGGTCCCCACTGGACCCGTCGTCAGCCCGAGCGTGCGCCACGGCCGTGGCCACCGTCAGTTATGGAGGAACCACCACTATGAGCGACCGCAGCCTCAGGGGAATGCGTCTGGGCTCCCAGTCGATGGAGACGGAGGCCGGCGTCGAGCCGGCCCCGCGCCAGCGTGTGGAGTACCGCACCGCGGACGGCGAGTCGGTGACGGTCACCTTCGCCGCGGAGGCCGAGATCCCGCCGGTGTGGGTGTCGAAGACCGGCAAGGAAGCGATCATCGTCAACGGCGAGAAGCCGGAGAACCCCAACGAGAAGCACCAGCGCACGCACTGGGACATGCTCCTGGAGCGGCGCAGCGTGGACGAGCTGGAGGAGATCCTCGCCCAGCGGATCGAGTACTACCGGGAGAAGCACGCCATCTGAGCCCGCGACCCCGGAACGCACGGAGGGCCCCACCCGATTCGGGTGGGGCCCTTCGTGCGTTCCGGGGTCACCTGCCGGTGCAGCGTAGCGATGTGGTGCTGCGGTGCGGCGTCCCGGGGCCGCTCAGCGGCCGGCGCGCCCGAGCTTGCCCGCCAGGGTCCTCGCGCGGGCGGTCAGCCCCCACTGGGCCACCCGCACGACGGCCTCGCGCGTGACGTCCGGGCTCATCTTCGACTCGCCCTCGGCCCGCTCCACGAAGGTGATCGGGACCTCCACGACCTGCAGGCCGGCGCGCTCCGTCCGCCAGCCGAGGTCGATCTGGAAGCAGTAGCCCTTCGAGTCCACCGTGTCCAGCCCGATCCGCTCGAGGGTCCCGCGGCGGAAGGCGCGGTAGCCGGCGGTGATGTCGTGGATCCGGGAGCCCAGCAGCGTGCGGGCGTAGAGGTTGCCGCCGCGGGAGAGCAGCTGGCGCTGCACCGGCCAGTTCACGGTGCGGCCGCCGGGGACGTAGCGGGAGCCGATGGCGAGGTCGGCGCCGCGCTCCACGGCGTCCAGCAGCAGCGGCAGCTGCTCGGGCTGGTGGGAGCAGTCGGCGTCCATCTCGACCAGGACGTCGTAGTCCCGGGCCAGTCCCCAGCGGAACCCGGCGATGTAGGCGGCCCCGAGGCCCTCCTTGTTCGTGCGGTGCAGGACGTGGATGTTGCCGTCGGCGGCGGCCATCTCGTCGGCGAGCCGGCCGGTGCCGTCGGGGCTGTTGTCGTCCACCACCAGCACGTCCCCGTCCGGGACGGCCTGGCGCAGCCGATCCATGACGGTGGGCAACGACTCGCGCTCGTTGTAGGTGGGGATGACGGTCAGTACGCGCACCGGGTCGGTCCTTTCGAGGTCTCACCTGTTAAACCACAGGGCAGGCTCCCTCGCCTTCGGACCAGGCCAGCCCTGAGGGGATGCCGGCCTGTTTTCTAAGGACGAGTGAGCCCACCCGGCAGCAGTTGCCCAGCCTATCCTGCGCCGTGCGCTCGGCCAAGATCGCCCGACACGGGGCCGGACCAGGGCCGGAGCGCGGCCGGCTCACGGCACGGGGCTCAGAATCCGTCGGAGCGGAACAGCTCCACGCCGTCGAGCACGGTCTGCCGGCAGACGGGCAGGGCCGTGCCGTCCAGGGCGGGCAGCAGCGGGGTGCGGGCGCGCGGGTCGGTGCTCCAGGAGGAGCCGGTGCCCTCGGCCTGCTGCACCATCAGCGCCTCCACGTCCCACACGGCGAAGGTCGCCGGGGTGCCGGGAGCGAGCTGGCCCTGCATCGGGTCCGGGTGCCGGGCGGCCCGCCAGGCGCCGCGGGTGGAGGCCAGGAAGGCGGCGCGCGCGGAGATCCGCTGCTCGGGGTCGTGGTGCTCCAGGCAGGCGCGGACCGTGTCCCACGGCGACAGGGGCACCACGGGCGCGTCGCTGCCCAGGGCCACGGGCACCCCGGCGCGGTAGAAGGAGGCCAGCGGGTTCATCGCCGCGGCCCGCCCGGCCCCGAGGCGCTGCTCGTACAGCCCGCCCGGCCCGCCCCAGGCGGCGTCGAAGCCCGGCTGCACGGAGACGGTCACGGCGTGGCGGGCCAGCCGCTCGATGCCCTCCGGGTCGATCATCTCGGCGTGCTCCAGGCGGTGGCCGGCGCCCTGCAGCGCCCGCTCCCCCACCAGCTGCGCGGCGCGGTCGAGACCGTCCAGGACCGTGTCCATCCCGGCGTCCCCGATGACGTGGAAGCCGCCCTGCAGACCGGCCTCCGTGGTCGCGGCCAGGTGGGCCCCGACGGCGTCCGGGTCGAGGTAGAGATCACCGGTGCTGGACGGCTCGTCGGCGTAGGGCGCGCGCAGGGCGGCCGTGCGGGAGCCCAGGGCGCCGTCCACGCAGAGGTCCCCGGCCAGGCCGACCAGCGACTCGCCCCGCTGCGGCGGGCGCCCGAGGAGCTGTGCCAGGGCGGCGTCGAAGCGCTCGACGACCGCGCGCGCCTGCGCGGCGTCGCGCACGAGCTCTCCCCGGTAGGGCAGCACGCGCGGGGTCGGCCCGTCGGCGTGGACCCCGTGGTTGGCGAGGGCGACCAGGTGCACGAGGTCCTCGAAGGGCGCCACCTGCTCCGCGCTGGCCTCCGCGAGGGCCACGTAGCCCTGGGCCGCGGCGTGGCGCAGGCCCAGCCGGTGCAGCTCGGCCCGGCGCCCGGCGTCGAGGTCGAGGGCGGCGGCGCGCACCCGGTCGTGCGCGAGGTGCTCGACGCGGCCGTCGCCCAGCCAACCCTCCACGGAGGCGAGGCCGAGCCGCCGGGCGAGGGACGCGGAGACGACTCCCGAATGGACGTCGATCCGGGTGAGGTAGACCTCGCGCCCGCCGGCGGCACGGTCCAGCTCCTGGGCCGTGGGCGCGCGCCGCTCGGGCCACACGGACTCGTCCCACCCGGAGCCCAGGACCACGCCGTGGCCGGTGCGCGCGGCCCCGGCCACGGCGTCGAGCACCTCCTGCAGGGACCCGGCCGCGCTGAGGTCGAGGGTGGACAGGGCCAGCGCCGTCTCGGTCAGGTGCACGTGCGAGTCCACGAACCCGGGCGCCAGCAGCCTCCCGTCGAGGTCCACCACGTCCATGGAGGAGTCCTGCAGGGACCGGGCGGCCTCCTCCGAGCCCACCCAGGCCACGCGAGGGCCGTCCACCAGGACGGCGGTGGCGAAGGGGTCGGCGGGGCTGTAGACGGAGCCGTTGCGGTAGAGGACCGGACGGCGTGCGGGGGCGGTGGAACTCACGGGGCTCCTGTTCGGGACGGGCGTGGGCGGGGGCGGACGGGGCGGGCTCAGTCCTCGAAGGCCGAGTGGGCGACGACGCCGCGGCGCACCATCGCGATCGCGCGCTGGCACTGGCTGCGCAGCTCGGGGCTCAGCAGGTCGATGGAGGCGAGCTGGTCGAGCATGTCGATCACCTGCTTGGTCCAGCGGACGAAGTCCCCGGCGGCCAGCTCGGTGCCGGTCAGGGCGGTGCTCAGCGTCGCGCCCCGCGCCCACAGGTACATGGGCTCCACCAGGCCGAACTCCGGCTCGGCCGTGGGCGGGAGGTGGTGCTCCTGCTCCCGGTCCGTGAGCACCGACCAGTTGCGCACCACAGTCTGCGCCGCCCGGTCCATGGCCGCGGAGGGCAGCACGGGCTGGACACGCTGGTCCTCGCGCTTGGCCTGGTACACCAGCAGGGTCACCAGGCCGGCCGTGGCGGCGGGGTCGAGGCCGTCGAGGAAGCCGTCCCGCAGGCTCAGCGCCAGGAGCAGGTCCCGGTCCCCGTAGATCCGGCGCAGCTGCTCCCCGGCGTGCGTGGGCCGCACCTCGCCGTCGGGCCGGGTCTCGAGGTAGCCGAAGGAGCCCAGCACCTGGGAGACCCGGTCGAAGGTCTTGGCGATCGTGTTGGTGCGGCCCTCGATCTGGCGCAGCAGCCCGTCGGTGTCCCGGCGCAGCGTCCACCACCGTTCGGCCCAGCGGGCGTGGCTCTCGCGGTCGGAGCACCCGTGGCAGGGGTGGGCGCGCAGGGCCTTGCGGACGTCGGCGATGCGCTGCTCGGCGGCGCTGGTGCCCCGGTCGAACCGGACGGTGTGCCCCCGGCCGCCGCCGCGTGGGGGCCGGTGCTCGTGCAGGGCGTTGCGCACGGAGGAGGCGAGGTCCCGGCGCTCCTTGGGGGTCTTGCCGGTGAACTGCTTGGGGATCCGGATCCGGGAGACCGGTTCCAGCGGCCCGTCCAGGTCCTGCGCCCCGACCCGGCGCAGCTGGTGGTCCAGGGTCAGGATGGCGGGGCGCGGGTCGTCCCGGTTCGGGTCGGTGCTCAGCACCACGGCGTAGCCGGCGTTGCGCCCGCGGGGGATCTCCACCACGTCGCCGGGCAGGAGGTCGTGCAGCGAGGCCACCGCGTCCGAGCGGCGCCGGCGGGAGTCGGAGCGCTCCGCGGCCCGCTCGAGGTCCTTGAGCTCCCGGCGCAGGGCCGCGTACTCGGTGAAGTCCCCCAGGTGGCAGGTCATCGCCTCCTCGTAGCCCCGCAGCGACTCCTCCTGGGAGCGGACCCGGCGGGCCAGGCCCACCACGGAGCGGTCGGCCTGGAACTGCGCGAAGGAGGACTCGAGGATCTTGCGGGACCGGTGGGCGCCGAACTGCGCCACGAGGTTCACGGACATGTTGTAGGTCGGCCGGAAGCTGGAGTTCAGCGGATAGGTGCGCTTCGAGGCGAGCCCGGCGACGGTGCGCGGGTCCATGCCGGGCTGCCAGAGCACCACGGCGTGGCCCTCGACGTCGATCCCCCGCCGCCCTGCGCGGCCGGTCAGCTGGGTGTACTCCCCCGGCGTGATGTCCACCCTCGACTCGCCGTTGAACTTGTCGAGCTTCTCCAGCACCACGGAGCGGGCCGGCATGTTGATGCCCAGGGCGAGGGTCTCGGTGGCGAAGACCGCCTTGACGAGGCCGTCGGCGAAGAGCTGCTCCACGAGCTCCTTGAAGGCCGGCAGCATCCCGGCGTGGTGGGCGGCCACGCCGCGCAGCAGGCCGTCGCGCCACTCGTAGAAGCCCAGGACGTTGAGGTCGGCCGCCTCGAGGGAGGCGGCCGTCTCGGCGACGCGCGCCCGGATGGTCTGCTGCTCCTTGTCGGTGGTCAGCCGGATGTCCGCGGCCACGCACTGCTGGACGGCGCCGTCGCAGCCGGCCCGGGAGAAGATGAAGGTGATGACCGGCAGCAGGCCCTCGGCGTCGAGCCGGCGGATCAGCTGCGGGCGGGAGACCCGCCGGGTCTCGGGCCCGGGGCGGAAGCCCTCGCCGCCGTTGCGGCGGGAGAACCGGTCGCGGGAGCGCCCGCCGGGGCCCCGCCCGCCGCGGCGGCCGCCGCGGGGGTGCTCGGCCCGGGCGAGCTGGAGCAGCTCGGGGTTGACCTCGGGCTCGTCGCGGCCGGGCCCGCCGATCCGCTCGGCCGCCTCCTCCACGGTGGTGTCGTCCACGAACAGGTCCAGCAGGCGCCCGCCGACCTGCACGTGCTGCCACAGCGGCACGGGGCGGTGCTCGGAGACGACGACGTCGGTGTGCCCGCGCACGGTGTCCAGCCACGCGCCGAACTCCTCCGCGTTGGAGACGGTCGCGGACAGGGAGACGAGCTGCACGCTCTCCGGCAGGTGGATGATGACCTCCTCCCAGACGGCGCCGCGGAAGCGGTCGGCGAGGTAGTGCACCTCGTCCATGATCACGAAGCCGAGGTTGAGCAGCGTCGGGGAGTCGGCGTAGAGCATGTTCCGCAGGACCTCGGTGGTCATCACCACGACGTCGGCCTCGGAGTTCACGGAGGTGTCGCCGGTGAGCAGACCGACCCGCTCCGCGCCGAAGGCGCGGGAGAACTCGTGGAACTTCTGGTTGCTCAGGGCCTTGATCGGCGTGGTGTAGAACGCCTTCTGGCCGCGGGAGAGGGCGAGGTGGACGGCGAACTCCCCCACCACGGTCTTGCCGGCGCCGGTGGGCGCGGCCACGAGCGCTCCGCGGCCCTCCTCGAGGGACCGGCACGCGGTCACCTGGAACTCGTCCATCGCGAACTCCAGCCGCTGCTGGAACACCGACAGCTCGGTCCTCGCGTGGGCGGCCCGCTGCTTGGCGGCGAGGTATCGGTCGGCGTAGGAGGACATGTGCCCACCCTACTGCGCATCGTCGTCGCGGACGGGCCCCGGCGGGCCCGTTCGCGACGGGCCGATCCGGGTCAGGCGCCGGTGTCCTCCTCGGGGTCCCGGCCGAGCCGCTCGAGGGCGTCGGCCGAGGTCGCGGCGTCGGCCGACGCGCCGGTGGCGGCGGCCCGCCGCTCCTCCCGCCGCGCGCGCCGCCGGTCCAGGAGCAGGCACAGCCCGACCGCCACGAAGAACAGGGTCAGCAGCGGCACCGCGAGGTAGAACATGGTCATGGGGTCCGGGCCGGGCGCCGCCATCGCGGAGACGACCATCACGAGCACCACCACGATCCGCCAGCTCTTGAGCACCGTCCGGCCCGGGAGCACCCCCAGCATGTTCAGCCCCACCAGGAACACCGGCAGCACGAACGCGATGCCGAAGGTGAGGATGAGCTGGAGGAAGAACCGCAGGTACACGTCGGCGGAGATGAAGTTCGTGCCGCCGGTGGGCGTGAACGCGGTCAGCGCGTAGACGGCCGTGGGGAGGGTCAGCACGGCCACCGCGATGCCGCCGAGGAACAGCGGGACCGCCGCGGCCAGGAAGCCGATCGCGTAGCGCCGCTCCGTGCGGTGCAGGGCGGGGGTCACGAACGCCCAGAGCTGGTACAGCCACACGGGGCTGGCCAGCACCAGGCCCAGGACCAGCGAGACCTCCACCATGATGTTGAAGGAGGAGCCCACCGCGGAGTAGTTGATGGACGCCTGGTTGCCCTCGGCCTGGGCCAGCCGCGCCAGGGGCTCGGTGATGTAGCCCATGAAGGGCTGGTAGAGGAAGAAGCCTCCCACCATGCCGAGGACCGTGGCCACGGCGGCCTTGATCAGCCGGTTGCGCAGCTCCCGCAGGTGCTCGGCCAGGGCCATCTGCGCCTGCGGGTTGGCCTTGCGCGCGGACCGGCGCTGCTTGGGGCCGCGGGATGACTGCGCGGACATGGGGGACCTCCGGGACGTCGGGGCCGGACGGGGAACGGGACGGGGAACCGGGCGAGCGGCCCCCCGCTCCCGCCGGGGGCGGCGGACCGCTCGGGTGCGGGGCGCGGGCCGTCAGGCCGTGGGGCTGCCGGGACGCTGGTCCGGGCGCGGCGGGGTCTCCGTGCCGGAGGCGCCGGTCGTGCCGGGGCGCGGCTCCGGGGCGGCGTCTCGGCCGTCCTGCACGGGCCGGCCGTCGATCACGACGTCCGAGCCGTCCGGCTGGTCGTCCTTCTTCATCTCCTTCACCTCGGACTTGAAGATGCGCAGCGACTGGCCGAGGCTGCGGGCCATGCCCGGGAGCTTGGGCGCGCCGAAGAGCAGCAGGATCACCAGCAGGATGATCAGGATCATGAAGGGGCTGTCGAAGAGCCTACCCATTGAACATTCCTTTCCGTTCAGCCCGGCGGATGTCGCTGATCCGCTGCGGCTGGCCCATGCGGTCCTTGCGCTCCATGCGGCGTCTCAGACGGGCGGTTTCTCGTTGGTCACGGCCGACCCGGTAGTCGGCCACGGCTTGCCCCACCGGGGTGAACAGGGCCGGGTCCGGGGCGACCCGGACGGGACGCTGCACCCCGGCGGCGGCGTCGTCCCAGCGCTGGGCGAACTCCCCGGCCACCGTCTCGGTGTCCCGGAGCAGGGCGAGGAACGTCCTCACCAGCCGCCACAGCATCAGCCCGAGGAACGCGGCGCCGAGCAGGACGAGGACCGTCCACAGCAGGACCCAGGACCACCAGAGCATGTCCTCCAGTATAGGCGCGCCGGTCAGGGCTGTTCCGACGCCCCGTACGCGCGCAGCGCCGAGTTCACCCAGAGTTCCACCTGCGCCACCACGTCCTCGGGGCCGGCCACGGCCAGCTGCCCGCCGTAGCGGGTGACGAGCGCGCACACCGCCTCGACCGTCTGGAAGCCGATGAGCGCGGCCTCGTGGTCCGCGGCGGGACCGGTGCGGGGCCCGCCGGGCATCCGCACCACCGCGGTGCGGCTCGCGTGGTACTGGTCCGCGATCCACCGGCTGCGGCGGTCGGTGATCAGCACGACCTCCACGGTGTCCGGGGTGCCGGGGGCCGGGGGGGACGCCGCGGCGGCCTCCTGGGCGGCCGGGCGCTCCCCGGCCGGCCCGGCGTCCTCCACGGAGGAGATCCGGTCGAGCCGGAAGTTGCGCATCCCCTCGGAGGTCAGGCACCACGCGCGCACGTACCAGTGCGTGTTGGAGGAGAAGACCTGCACGGGGTCGACCACGCGCTCGGTGAGCTCGTCCCGGGACGGGACCACGTAGCGGATCCGGATCCGGCGCCGCTCCTCCACGGCCCGGCGCACGGTGGCCATGACGTCCGCCAGCGCCGGGGCGGGGGTGTCCGTGATGGGACGGGCGCCCACCGCGTTGGCCAGGACCCCGGCGTCCCCGGCGGCGCCGGCGACCTTGGCGATCGCCGAGGCCACGGCCTCGGAGTCCCCGCCGGGCACCGTGCGCAGGGTCTGCAGGCCCACCAGCAGCGCGGAGGCCTCCGGCTGGGTGAGCCGCACGGGGTCGGAGAGCTCGTCCGCGTTGGAGAGGTAGACGTGGCCGTCGTCCCAGGACGCGTCGATGAGCTGGTCGGGCATGTGCCCGGGCTTGCCGCACACGAACAGCGTGTTGAGGTCGGCGATCAGCTCCTGGTCGGTGATCCCGAAGCGGCGGGCGGTCTCCTCCAGCTCGGCGCCCTGGTGCGCGTAGACCCACCGGACGATCTCGAGCAGCCGGGAGAGGTGGTCGGCCGTGGAGAGCTTGTTGCGGGTGCCCTTGCGGGACTTCACGGTCCAGTCGACCGGCACGCCGCGGAACGCGGCCACGGCCGCGGCGGCGCTGCCGAGGCGGCGCACCACGGCGGCCCGGACCTCGGCCTGCATGGTGGGCGCCGTCCCGTCCCCGCCCTCGGGCACGACGACGCCGGGACCGGCCGCGGCGATCTCCTCGGCGAGGATCTCCGTCTCGGCGAAGGGGATGTGCAGCCGGTCCCACTCCCCGGCGGCCGCGGCGGGCTGCTGCCGGGAGGCCATCCGGCGCAGCATCAGGGCGTGGCCGGGGCGGGCGAGGACCTCGACGGTGCGCGCCGGGGCGTGGGAGACCATGTGGGAGAGCGCCTCGTTCATGGAGAAGCCCTCGGGCGGGTCGAACTCCTTGCGGGTCACCGTGACGTCGGACATGATCCGCGAGAGCCGGAACGTGCGGGAGTCCTTGCGGTCCAGGTCCCAGCCGACCACGTACCAGTTGCCGTAGCGGGAGCCGATCCCCCACGGCCGCAGCCGGCGGGTGGTGAGCTGGTCGGTGCTGCGGGCCAGGTAGTCGAAGCGTACCTCGCGGTGGCGCACGACCGCCGAGAGCAGCGGCTCGAAGGACGGCTCGTGGGCGGTGAGGGTGGGCTGGAGCAGCGGCGGGGCGTCGTCGTCGGGCAGTCCCCCGATGGCCGGCTCGAGCTTGCGCAGGGCGCGGCGGGCCAGCTCGCCCAGGGAGGCGTCCGTCCACGCGTTCGCCGCCAGGGCGAGCACCGCCGACTCCTCCGCGGTGAACTGCAGCGGCGGCAGGGTGAAGGACCCGCGCGGGATCCGGTACCGGTGCCCGTGCGTGTCGTCCGGGAAGAGGGGGTCCTCGGAGACCTCCTCGATGGGGTAGCCCAGGTCGCGCAGCTCCGCCTTGTCGCGCTCGAACATGCGCTCGAAGGCCTCGTCCGAGGCGGACTCCGCGTACGACGGAACGGCCTCCCGCAGCTCGGCGCGGGTGTAGCCGCGCTCGCGGGAGACCAGGGCGATGAGCAGGTTGAGAAGCCGCTCCGTCGATCGGGCTGCCATCCGGTGGGTCCTCAGCGCACGTCGAGGAGGTCCACCACGAAGATGAGGGCCTCGTCGGGGCCGATCACTCCGCCCGCGCCCCGGGAGCCGTAGGCCATGGCGGAGGGGATCTCCAGGCGGCGGCGGCCGCCGACCTTCATGCCCAGCAGGCCCTGGTCCCAGCCCTGGATGACCTGGCCGATGCCCACGGTGAAGTCCAGCGGCTGGCCGCGGTTCCAGGAGGCGTCGAACTCCTCGCCGGCGGAGAAGGTCACGCCGACGTAGTGGCAGGAGATCTGCTTGCCGGCGGTGGCCTCGGCGCCGGTGCCCTCGACGAGGTCGGTGACGACGAGCTCGGTCGGGGCCTCCCCCTCGGGGAAGTCGATCTCGGGCTTGGTGCGGTCGAGCCTGCGCTCTCCGAAGGACATGGGTGCTCCTGGTTCGTCGGGTCGTCGGCGGGGTGGCCGCCGGGGACGGTGGGGCCGCGGGCCCCGGCGGGGGCCGCGCCCCCACCGGGCCACCATAGCGGACCGGGACTACTCCTCGGTGGCCGAGGGCGACGCGCTGGGCGCGGCGGAGGGCTCCGCCTCGGCCGGGGCCTCGGGGGTGTCGACGGCCGCCAGGATGTCGACCACGAACAGCAGGTCCCCCGCGGGGTACTCGGAGTCCTCGCCGAGGTCCTTCTCCGTGCCGTAGGCCTGCTCGACCGGCACCGACAGGATCACGCGGGAGCCGGCCTTCTTGCCCGCCAGGCCCTCCTGCCAGCCCTCGATGACGTTGTCGAGGGGGAAGGACGCGGGGGCGCCCTTCTCATAGGAGGAGTCGAAGGTCTCGCCGTCGGACCACTTCACGCCCACGTAGTTGGCGATGACGGTGTCGCCCTCGGCGACCTCCTCGCCGTCGCCCTCGATGAGGTACTCGGAGACGAGCTTCTCCGGGGCGTCGCCCTCCGGCTTGGCCACGGTGGGCACGCCCTCGTCGTTCTCGGTGACCTCGGGCAGCCCCTTCGGGCTGTCCTGCGGCTCGCCCTCGATCTCGGTGGAGATCTTGCGCACGACCTCGTAGACCTCCACGGAGGTCGAGTCGTCGCCGGCGGCGCCGGAGGTCTCCGGGGAGGAGTAGGCGATGATCGCGCCCTCCTTGGCGCCCACCAGGGCGTCGTACATCTCCGGGATGGACTCCTGCAGCCCCTGCTCCAGGGTGAGCACCTGCCCGGCGCCCTGGGAGTAGGTCTCGCCGATCGAGGTGCCGTCCGAGCCCTTGAACAGCGCCGCCTGCAGCAGGATGGTGTCGCCCTCGGCGATCTCCGCGCCCTCGCCCTCGCGCAGCTCCTTCGCCCCGGCCTCCTCGGCGTTGAGCGGGGTCTCGAACGTCACGGACGGGGCGGTGCCCGAGGCCGGGTCGTTGCTGAGCTCGACGGAGTCGACGCCGGCCCCCGAGCAGCCCGCGAGGGCGAGCATCAGGGACAGGGCGGCAACGGAGGTGGTCAGGGTCTTTCGCACAGGTGTCTTCCTCGGGGGTCGGGCCGGGTGGGTCGGCGGAGTCGGGCGGCAGGGCCGGGCCGCGCCCAGCCTAGTGCAGGGCGCTGGATGTTGACTGGACAGCGCGCTCCGGCGGCCCGGCGCCGGGCCGCCGGTCACCGCCGCATCAGATGACGGGGGCGTCCCCGTGGGCGGGGCCGGCCTCGCCGGGGGCCGCCGCGCGCAGGGCGGCCACCAGGGCGTCGGCCTCGGGGTGCTCGGTGGCGAAGGGGTCCTTGCACAGCACGGTGTGCTGGGTGCGGTCGTTGACCTTCAGGTGCACCCAGTCGACCGTGTAGCGGTGCCCGGAGGCGACCACCGCGTCGATGAACCGGCCGCGGACGGCGGCCCGGGTGGCGGGCGGGGTGCGCGCCGCCTCCTCGACCCGTTCGCCGGGGACGAAGGTCGCGGCCTGTCCGCGCCGCTGCAGCAGGTTGAACAGCCCGCGCTCCGGGGCGGTGTCGTGGTAGGCGAGGTCCAGCTGGGCCAGGCGCGGGGCGGAGAGGTCGAGGCCGTCGCGGGCGGCGTAGCCGTCGAGCAGCTTCTTCTTGATGGCCCAGTCGATCTCGGTGTCGATGCCCGAGGTGTCCTGCCGGGCCACGGCGTCCAGGGTGCGCTCCCACAGCTCCAGCACCCACGGCACCCGGTCGTGGTGGGCGCCCTCCCGGTCGACGAACGCCCGGGCGGCCTCCAGGTGCTCCCGCTGCAGGTCCAGGGCGGAGCGCCGGGCGCCGTCGGCGAGCAGGACCGGGTGGGTGCCGGTGAGGTCGTGGGAGACCTCCCGCAGGGACCGCACCGGGTCGGCCATGGTCCGGTCCGGCAGGATCTGCCCGGCCTCGATCATCCGCAGCATCAGGTCGGTGGTCCCCGCCCGCAGGGCCGTGGTGGTCTGGGACATGGTGGAGTCCCCCACGATCACGTGCAGCCGGCGGTAGTGCTCGGCGTCGGCGTGCGGCTCGTCCCGGGTGTTGATCAGCGGCCGGGAGCGGGTGGTGGCCGAGGAGGAGCCCTCCCAGATGTGGTCCGCGCGCTGGGAGAAGGAGTAGCTGGGGGTCCCGGACCCCACCGGCACGGCCCCGAAGTCCTCCGGGCCGGCGGGGTGCACCTTGCCGGCGCCCACGAGCAGCTGGCGGGTGACCAGGAACGGGATGAGGATCTGCACGAGGCGGGCGAACTCGGTGCGCCGGGCGATGAGGTAGTTCTCGTGGGAGCCGAAGGAGTTGCCGCGGGAGTCGACGTTGTTCTTGAACAGGTAGAGCTGCCCGGGCACCCCCTCCGCCGCCAGGGCGTCCTGGGCCTGCCGCCGCAGGTCGTCGACCAGCAGCTCGCCGGCCTTGTCCTGGGCCACGAGGTCCTCGAGGCTCGCGCACTCGGCGGTCGCGTACTCGGGGTGGGAGCCGACGTCCAGGTAGAGCCGGCCCCCGTTGGGCAGGAACACGTTCGAGGACCGGCCCCAGGCCACCACGGGGCGGAAGAGCGTGCGGGCGGCCTCCTCCGGGCTGAGCTGCCGCGCCCCGGGGGCACTGTGGGCGATGCCGAACTCGGTCTCGATGCCGTAGATCCTGCGGTCCATGGGGGCTACTGGCCGCCCTTCTGGACGAAGCCCTTCACGAACTCCTCGGCGTTGGACTCGAGCACGCCGTCGATCTCGGCCAGCAGGTCGTCGGCGCTGCCGGTGCTGGTCTGCGCCTGGGACTGGGCCTGGGCGGCGGGGTGGGCGGGGGCGCCGGGCTCGGGCAGCTCGGTCTCCTCGCGGCGCTGGGCGCCGGTGCCGAAGATGCGTTCCTGGGCCATGAGTGGTCCTCCTGTGGTGGTGGGCGGGTGTGCTCAGCCGAGGGAGCCGGTGTGCACGAGGGCGGGGCGGGCGCCGGCGAGGGCGCGCACGAGGTGTTCGGCGTCGGGGGCGGCACCGATGAGGGGGCCGACGTCGTCGCGGGTGAGGTCCAGCGGCTCGGGCATCGCGATCCGCGCGCCGCGGCGGACTCCCGGCAGCGCGACGGAGACCGAGTCCCAGTTCGCGGTGAGCACGTCCTCGGGGAACCGGGAGACCAGGTGGCCCCGGAACCAGGCGCGGGTGTCCGCGGGCGGCGCGCCGGCCGCCCGCTCGATCTCCTCGGCGTCGAAGAGCGTGCGCATCCGCCCGCCCGCGACCAGCCGGTGGTAGAGCCCCTTCTCGGGACGCACGTCGGCGTACTGCAGATCCACGAGCGTCAGGCGGGGGTCGTCCCAGGCGAGTCCGTCGCGCTCGCGGTAGCCCCGCAGCAGGGCGTACTTGGCGACCCAGTCCAGCCGGTCGGCCAGGGACAGCGGGTCGGTCTCGAGGGCGTCGAGGACCTCCTCCCACAGCTCGAGGACCTCCCGGGTCTGCGGGTCGGGGCCGCCGCCGGCCTCCTCGTGGGCGCGGGCGGCCTCGAGGTAGAGGCGCTGCAGCTGGACCCCGGTGAGCTCCCGGCCGTCCCGGAGCGGGACGGTGGCGCGCAGCGACGGGTCGTGGCTGATCGCCTGCAGGGCGGCCACCGGGTCGGCGAGGCCGAGGTCCGGGGCGGCGCCGGCCTCGACCAGGCCCAGGACCAGGGAGGTGGTGCCGAACTTGAGCAGCCCGGCGGTGTGGGAGAGGTTGGCGTCGCCGATGATGACGTGCAGGCGGCGGTGCCGGCCGCGCTCGGCGTGGGGCTCGTCCCGGGTGTTCACGATGGGGCGGTGGACGGTGGTCTCCAGGCCGATCTCGCGCTCGAAGAAGTCGGCGCGCTGGCTGAGCTGGAAGCCCGGGCGCTGTCCGCGCGGGCCCAGGCCCACGCGGCCGGCGCCGCACATCACCTGGCGGGAGGCGAAGAAGGGCAGCAGGGCCGTGGCGAGCCGGTCGAAGGGCACGGAGCGGGGCACCAGGTAGTTCTCGTGGGCGCCGTAGGAGACGGACTTGTTGTCGGTGTTGTTCTTGTAGAGGTTCACGACGTCGAGGCCGGTGCTCGCGGCGCTGGCGGCCACGGCCCGGACGGCGTCGAGGGCCACGCGGTCCCCGGCCGCGTCCCAGAGGACGGCGTCCCGGGGAGCGGTGACCTCCGGGGAGGAGTACTCGGGGTGGGAGTGGTCCACGTAGAGGCGGGCGCCGTTGGGCAGGACGGTGTTCATCACGACCTGGGCCCAGTCCATGGACTCCGCCCAGAGCCCGGACTCGCGCAGGGCCTCGGCGGCGACCTCCTCCGCGGTGAGGACGGGGGCGACGTCGGTGAGCTGGGAGGGGTCGGCCTGCTCGCGCGGGACGGTGAACCCGCGGGCGTCCTCCAGGGGCGTCTCGCCGTGGTAGTCCCAGTCGGCGGTCGTGCGGGACGCGCCGAGGCGGCGGCGCACCAGGGCGGCGTAGGTGGTGACCACCTGGGTGGAGAGCACGGTGGCGTTGGCGTGCGGGTTGCCGGCGGCGAGCACACCGTACTCGGTCTCGGCGCCCATGACGCGGCGGACGGTCATGCGCCGGCCTCCCCCGGTGCTTCCCCCGGGGCCGCCGGCGGCGTGGCCGGCCCGGCGGGGTGGGGGTCGCGGTGCAGGACCACGCGCAGGTCGGTGATGGTGTCCCCGCGGCGCCCGGAGATCCGGGCCCAGTCCTCGGGGTTGGAGGTGTTGGGCAGGTCCTGCTGCTCGTGGAACTCCTCGTCCACCGCGCGGACCAGGTGGGCGCGGCCCAGGCCCCGCACCCCGGTGGTGAGCAGGTCCTTGATGGCCTGCTTCTTGGCCCGGTCCACCACGTTGCGGATCACGGCCCCGGAGGTGAAGTCGCTGAAGTAGAGGGTCTCCTCGGTGCCGTCGCGGTAGCTCAGGTGCAGGAACTGCGTGCCGGGGCTCTTCTCGTACATGCGGGCCACCGCGGCGTCCACGAGGGCGTCGACGGCGCCCGCGCGGGAGCCGGCGGCGTCGACCTCGGCCTGGCGCAGGGGCAGGTCCTCGGTGACGTAGAGGCGCAGGATCTCGGCGGCGCCCCGGGCGTCCGGGCGGTCGATGCGGATCTTGACGTCGAGCCGGCCGGGACGCAGCACGGCGGGGTCGATCATGTCCTCGCGGTTGGTGGCGCCGATGACGATGACGTTGTCGAGCCGCTCCACGCCGTCGATCTCGGTCAGCAGCTGCGGGACGATGGTGGTCTCCACGTCCGAGGACAGCCCGGAGCCGCGGGTGCGGAACAGGGAGTCCATCTCGTCGAAGAACACGACCACGGGCACGCCCCGGGCGGCCTGCTCCCGGGCGCGCAGGAAGATGGAGCGGATCTGGCGCTCGGTCTCCCCCACGTACTTGTCCAGCAGCTCCGGGCCCTTGATGTTCAGGAAGTAGCCCAGGGCCTTCTCGCGGCCGGCGCGGTCGGCGGCGCGCTCGGCGAGGGAGCGGGCGACGGCCTTGGCGATGAGGGTCTTGCCGTTGCCGGGGGGCCCGTAGAGCAGGATGCCCTTGGGCGGGGTGAGGCCGTGCTCCCGGTAGAGCTCGGGGTGGACGAACGGCAGCTCCACGGCGTCGCGGATCTGCTCGATCTGGGGGCCCAGGCCGCCGATGTCGTCGTAGGAGACGGCGGGGACCTCCTCGAGCACGAGCTGCTCCACGTCGGTGCGCTCGATGGGCTCGAGGGCGAAGCCGGTCCGGTGGTCGATGGACACGGCGTCCCCGATCTCCGGGCGCCGGCGGCGCAGCAGCCCGGAGAGGAGCAGGACCCGCTCCTCGTCGGAGCGGCCCACGGTGAGCACGCGGTCGTGGTCGACGATCTCCTTGACGGTGGCGACCTCCCCGGTCTGCTCGTAGTCCAGGACGGCGCCGACGGTGTAGTTCTGGTCCAGGAGCACCTGGCGTCCGGGCTCGCACGCGGCGAAGCTCACCAGGGGGCTCAGCGCCACCCGCATCCGCCGGCCCGCGACGAGGACGTCCAGGGTGCGGTCGGTGACGGCCGGACCGCTGCCGGTCTGCTCGCCCACGGGGGCGTGCCCCGGGTTGACCTGCACGACGGTGCCCTGGCTCAGCGGCGGGACGAGGTCGTTCTCCAGGGCGCGCTTGAGCTGGGTGATCTCGGTGCGGGTGGCGTCGAGCAGGCGCACCAGCTTCTGGTTCTGCGTCCCGGCGGCGGCGAGCTGCTTGTCGAGGGCGCGCTTCTGG
Source organism: Kocuria sediminis (assembly GCF_009735315.1). Lineage (NCBI taxonomy): Bacteria > Bacillati > Actinomycetota > Actinomycetes > Micrococcales > Micrococcaceae > Kocuria > Kocuria sediminis. The sequence continues at coordinate 45,825 of NZ_WOGU01000004.1, read as the reverse complement.
TCCCGGAGGATGTTGACCTGCCGCTGCGCGTTGGTCAGGGCCCGGCGGGTCTGCTCCGCGTCGACCGGGACGGCCTGCTGCTGAGGGGGCTCGTTCACGGGCGGTCCTCCTGCTCCTCCCCCGGGGCGGGCGCGGCCGGTGCCGTGCCGCCGGGCGCCGTGCCCGCGACGTCGTCGGCGACGGGGCTCGGGGCGCCGGGACCCGTGCTCTCGGGCGCCGCGCTCGGGGGCACCGTGCTCGCGGGCTCCGTGGCGCTGGCGGCCCGCTCGGCCAGGCCGAGGGCCTCGCGGCCGGCCCGGCGCAGCTTCTTGTCGGAGACGTCGCGCTCGCCGAGGGCCACGGGGGTCCAGGCGTCGAGGTCCTCCTGGCTGTACTCGGACTTCGAGGCCCGGCGCTTGGGCGCCAGCCGCTCCGAGCCGTCCGCCAGCCGGCGGGCGGAGAGCAGGAACCCGGTGTGCGCGACCATCCGGTGGTCCGGGCGCACGGCCAGGCCCTCGACGTGCCAGCCGCGCACCATGGTCTCGGAGGCGTCCGGCTCGGTGAAGCGCCCGTGCGAGCGCATCGCCTCGGCGGTCCGGGAGAGCTGGGTGACGGTGGCGACGTAGCACATGACCACGCCGCCGGGGGCCAGGGCCGTGGCCACGGCGTCGAGGCACTCCCAGGGGGCGAGCATGTCCAGGACCACGCGGTCCACGGACCCGGGCTGCTCGTACTGGCCGAGCTCCTGGGCGAGGTCGCCGAGGGTGATCTGCCAGGCGGGGTGGGGCCCGCCGAACATGGTCTCGACGTTGCCGCGGGCGATGTCGGCGAACTCCGCGCGGCGCTCGAAGGAGTGCAGGTGCCCCTGGTCGCCCACCGCGCGCAGCAGCGAGATGGACAGTGCACCCGAGCCGACGCCGGCCTCGACCACGCGGGCCCCGGGGAAGATGTCGGCCATGGTGACGATCTGCCCGGCGTCCTTGGGGTAGACCACCGCCGCGCCGCGCGGCATGGACAGCACGAAGTCCTTCAGCAGCGGGCGCAGGGCCTGGTAGCGGAACCCGGCGGAGTTCTCCACGACGGTGCCCTCCGGCCGGCCGATGAGCTCGCCGTGGCTGAGCACCCCGCGGTGGGAGTGGAACTCGCCGTCGGCCGCGAGGGTGACCGTGTTCATCCGCCCGCGCTCGTCGGTGAGCTGCACGCGCTCCCCGGCCCGGAAGGGACCGCGCCGGTTGAGGGCGCCCCGCGGGGTGGCGGGCGTGGGGACGGCGGTCTGGTCAGCGGTTCCGGTCATCGGCTCACTTTCACGGGATGGCGTTGCGGTGCGGGGTCCTGCGGCGGACCCGGCAGGACCGTGGGTCCTCCCCCATTGTGTCACCGTGCCGTGCCCCCGTGGCGCGGGGCTGCCGCCGCGGGCGCCCGGGGGCTCACCCGGCCAGCAGGCGCTCGAGCGCCGCGCTGCGGAGCACCCCGGCGGGTGCGCCGCCGGGACCGGTGACCACGTAGCGGGGGTGGTCGGTGCGGGCGACCGCGCGCAGCAGGGCCTCCCCCTGCAGCTCCCCCGGCAGCACGGCGCCCTCGGGCAGCCGCTCCAGCACGGCCCCCAGAGGCGTGCCCGCACGCCGGTCGTCGGGCACGGCGTCGGCTGCGGCGGGCACGAGCAGGCCCACGGGCCGCCCGCCCGTGTCCACGGCCACGACGTGCGGCACGGCGCCGCCGGTGCCGGGGTGCCGGCCGGCGAGGTGGCTGACGACCAGCTGGTCGGTGCGGGCCAGGGACGCGTCGTGGGGCACCGTGACGGCGGGCTCGGCGAGGGCGGTGGCGCTGACCCCGTGCAGACGGGAGAGGATCCGGGCGGAGCGCAGCGAGGCGCCGGCGCCCTGCCACATGAAGGCGGCGATCAGGACCACGAGCACGAGCGCGGGGGTCTGCCGCCACAGCCCCGTGGCCGCGGTGCCGGCCAGCAGGAGGACGGAGAGGGCGCGGCCGGCCCAGGCGGCCACCACGGTGCCGCGGTGCTCCCGGCCGGTGAGCGCCCAGACCGCGGACTCGACCACGCGGCCGCCGTCGAGGGGCAGCCCGGGCAGCACGTTGAACAGGCCCACGATGAGGTTGGCCCAGGTGGTGAGGTCGAGCAGCACCCAGCCGAGGGACGGGGCGGGGTCCGCGGTGCGCAGCAGCGCCCAGCCGGCCAGGCCGAGGGCCAGGTTGACGGCGGGCCCGGCCAGGGAGACGACGGCGGAGGCCAGCGGGGTGGTGCGCACGTCGCCGAAGTGCGTGTGCCCGCCGAGGAGGCTGAGCACGATCCGGCCGGTGGGCCAGCCGAAGGCCCGGCCCGTCCAGGCGTGGGCCAGTTCGTGCAGCAGCACGGACAGGGCGAGGGTGAGGGCGAAGCCGAGGGAGGCGGCGTAGTTGAGCGCGCCCAGCTCGGGGTAGGCCCGCAGCAGCACGGGGGTGTAGAGGAGCACCGTGACGGCGGCGATCACGAACCAGGACCAGGACAGGGTGACGGGCACGCCGCCGATCCGGCCCAGGGGCACCCCGGCGCGTTCGCCGCTCACGCGTGGACCCCGGCGACGAGCCGTCCGAGGTCCTCGGGCGTGACACCGGCGAGCGTGGGCAGCACCGTGTCCGCCCCGGAGTCGTGGAGGGGGACCAGGTGGGGCACGCCCACCGTGTAGATTCCCGCGGCGGTCGCGGAGCGCACGCCCGTGCGGGAGTCCTCGACGGCGACCATCCCCCGGGGGTCCAGGGGACGCCCGACGCGCTCGGCCAGGCGGGCGGCGCCGAGCAGGTAGGGGTCGGGGGCGGGTTTGGCGGGGTGGCCGAGGTCGCCGGTGACGACGACGTCGAAGGTCCCGGGGCCGCCGTAGGCCTCGACGACGACCTCGGCGAGGGGCGCCTCGCTGCTGGTGACCAGGGCCAGGGGCACGCCGCGCTCGCGCAGGGCCGCGACGAGCTCCGGGGCCCCGTCCCGGTGGACGGTCCGCTGACGGGTGCGGGCGACGACCCGCCCCAGGAGGTGCTCGACGATCTCCCGGACCGTGAGGTCCACCCCGGCACGCCGGTAGACCTCCGCGGCGTCCTCCAGGCCGGTGCCGACCATGGCCAGGGCGTCCGCCTCGGTCCAGGTCCCGCCGTGGGCACGGACCAGCGCGATCTCGGCCTCGATCCAGTACGGCTCGGTGTCCACCAGGGTGCCGTCCATGTCGAAGAGCACCGCGGTGGGCAGGGGGGCGCCGGGGCGCGGGGCGGGCGGGGTGGGCATGGCCTCCATCGTAGTTCCCGCAACACGGGCCCCGGGCCCGGGGGTCCTCTTGCCGTGGATGCGCCTGCGCGTAGTGTGGGAGCGTGAGCAATTTCGACGAGACGTTCCCCCGACCGCAGGCCGGCCCGTTCGGCGTGGTCCGGGAGAGCGGCGACCAGGAGCGGGTGACCGTGCTGGTGGCCGCGTTCGAGGGGTGGAACGACGCCGGGGACGCGGCCACGGACGCCGTGCAGTTCCTGGCCGAGCACTACGGGGCGAAGGACGTCTTCGAGGTCACCTCGGACGACTTCTACGACTACCAGTTCTCCCGGCCGATCGTGCGCCGCGCGGCGACCGGCGAGGTGAAGATCGTGTGGCCGACGACCAAGCTGGCCACGGCCACGGTGCCGGGCACGAACCTGGACCTCGTCCTGCTGCACGGGTGGGAGCCGTCCTACCGGTGGCGCTCGTTCACCGCGGAGCTGCTGGAGCAGGCGACGCTGCTCGACGTCGACTTCGTCGTGATGGTCGGGGCGCTGCTGGCGGACGTGCCGCACACCCGGCCGATCCCGGTGACGAAGACCTCGGACACCGCGGAGCTGCAGGAGGAGCTGGGCGTGGACCCCTCCCAGTACGAGGGCCCCACCGGCATCGTGGGGGTCCTGTCCCACATGGCCTCCCTCGGCGGGTTCCCCACGGTGAGCCTGTGGGCGGCCGTGCCGCACTACGTGGCGCAGTCCCCGTCCCCGAAGGCGGAGCTGGCGCTGCTGCGGGAGATCGAGGAGCTGCTCAACATCACCCTGCCGCTGGACGTCATCGCCGAGGACGCCGAGGCGTGGGAGCGCGGGGTGAACGAGCTGGCCTCGGACGACCCCGAGATCGCCGCCTACGTCCAGCAGCTGGAGGAGGCGAAGGACACCACGGACCTGCCCGAGGCCACCGGGGACGCGATCGCCAAGGAGTTCGAGCGCTACCTGCGCCGGCGCCGCGACGAGAAGTGAGCGCGGCCGGGGCGCGGCGCGCCCCGGCCGGACGCAGGATCCCTGGCACCCGGTCCCGCCCGGTGCCGGTCCCCCGCTCGCCGACCCCCGGCGCGGCCGAGGCCCCGGCCGCGCCGCCCCGTGACCGGGGCCGCGGGAGGGCTCAGAGCACCACGCCCAGGCGGGCCTCCACCAGCTCCCGGACCAGGCGGGCGTCCGCGGCGGAGGGCTGCGCGGGGCCGGTGAGGGCGCGGGCGGCCCAGTCGTCCAGGGCCGCCAGGGCCGCGGGCGTGTCCAGGTCGTCGGCCAGGGCGGTGCGCACGGTCTCCAGCAGCGGGGCCGCGCTGCCCTCGGGGGCCGCGTCCAGAGCCCGGCGCCAGGTGTCCACCCGGGCCACCGCGCCGGCGAGCACGAGATCGGTCCAGAACCAGTCCTCGGAGTAGCGGTGGCCGAGGATCGCGGTGCGGATCACCGCCGCGTCCACGCCCTGGGCCCGCAGCCGCGAGACGAGCACCAGGTTGCCGCGGGACTTCGACATCTTCTCCCCGTCCAGACCGACCATGCCGGTGTGCAGGAAGTGCTCGGCCATCGGCCGGCCGGTCAGGGCCCAGCTGTGCCCGGCGCCCATCTCGTGGTGCGGGAAGACGAGGTCGGAGCCGCCGCCCTGGACGGTGAAGGGCGCCGGCAGGTGCTGGAGGGCGATCAGGGAGCACTCGATGTGCCAGCCCGGCCGGCCCGCCCCCAGGGACGCCCCGTCCCAGGCGGGCTCGCCCGGGCGGTGCACGCGCCACAGCATGGGGTCCAGCCGGTGGCGCTTGCCCGGGCGGTCGGGGTCCCCGCCGCGCTCGGCGAACAGCGCGAGCATCTGCTCCGGGTCCAGGTGGGAGACGTCGCCCAGGGCCCAGCCGTCCTCGGCCGCCGGCGCGCCGGCGGCCTCCACGTCGAAGTAGACGTCGCCGTCGGGCTCCCCGCCGGTGCCGGGCACCCGGTAGGCCAGACCGCGGGCGAGCAGGTCCTCGACGGCGGGCACGATCCGGTCGACGACCTCCGTGGCGCCCACGTAGTGCCGGGGCGGGAGGACGTTCAGGGCGCTCATGTCGGTGCGGAACAGCTCGGTCTGCTCCGCGGCCAGCTCCCTCCAGTCCACGCCCGTGGCCTCGGCCCGCTCGAGCAGGGGGTCGTCCACGTCGGTGACGTTCTGGACGTAGTCCACCGGTGTGCCCGCGTCCAGCCACGCCCGGTGCAGCACGTCGAAGGCCACGTAGGTGGCGGCGTGGCCCATGTGCGTGGCGTCGTACGGGGTGATCCCGCAGACGTAGAGGCTCGCCCGCTCCTGCCGGGGCAGCAGCTCCGCCCGCCGCCGCAGCCGGGTGTCCTGCACCACCGGCAGGGGGGCCTCGCCGGGGAGGTCGGGGACGGGTCGGGCGGACCAGGCTTTCATGCTCACCTCGGAAAGATCGGGAACGGGGCGGGGGCGGTCGCCGCGGCGCGGGACCTCTCACAACCTACCGGACCCGCAGGGGCCGTCCCGCCCGCGCTCAGGCGCTGAGCACGCCCAGGCCCAGCAGGACGAAGAGGGCAAGGCCCAGCGCGATCCGGTACCACACGAAGACGGTGTAGCTGCGGTTGGAGATGTAGTGCATGAACCAGCCGATGATCACGTAGGCGACGGCGAACGCGATGCCCGTGGCCAGCAGGGTCTCGGCCATGCCGTAGGGCCCGGACTGCGGCTCCCCCAGCGTCTGCGCCAGCTTGTACAGCCCCGAGGCGAAGACCGCCGGGATGGCCAGCAGGAAGGCGTAGCGGGCGGCGGCCTCGCGGGTGTAGCCCATCAGCAGGCCGGCGGTGATCGTGCCGCCGGAGCGGGAGACGCCGGGGATCAGGGCGAGGGCCTGGGCGAGCCCGAAGAGCACGCCGTGCTTGACGGTGAGGTCGTCGAGGTGCCTGGCCTGGCGGCCCACCCGGTCCGCCACGGCGAGGATCACGCCGAAGACCACCAGCATCGTGGCGGTGATCCACAGGGAGCGGAACTCCGTGTCGATGTAGTCCTCCAGCAGCAGCCCGAGCACGCCGATCGGCAGGGAGCCCAGGATGATCAGCCAGCCCATCCGGGCGTCCGGGTCGGAGCGCTCCACCCGCCCGACCAGGGACAGGGCCCACTGCTTCAGGATCCGGGCGATGTCGCGCCAGAAGTAGATGATCACGGCGGTCTCGGTGCCCAGCTGCGTGATCGCCGTGAACGCCGCCCCCGGGTCCGCACTGTTGGGCAGGAACTCCCCCACGATCCGCAGGTGCGCCGAGGAGGAGACCGGCAGGAACTCCGTCAGGCCCTGCACCAGGCCCAGAATGATGCTTTCGATCCAATTCACCCGGCCACCCTACGGCACCGGTGCCGTCGGAGGCGGCGGGACAGGCCCGCACGAGCAGAGGCACGGCCCCTCAGGCGGGGGCCGTGCCTCTGCGCGGCGTGGAACGGCGGGGGGTCAGCGGGAGGAGCGCGCCCCGCCCGCGTCGTCGAGGTCCTCGTAGTCCTCCTCGTCGACGAGGTCCTCGTCGAGCATCTCGTTGTCCTCGAGGAGCTCCTCGTCCCCGTCGTCCTCGTCGTCGTCCTCGTCCGAGTCGTCGTCGTCGGAGTCGTCCTCCTCGGCGAAGACGGTCAGCGGGGTGACCTCGTCGTAGGCGTCGTAGAGCGCCTCCTCGTAGGCGTCGAAGGCGTCTGCGATCGCGATGTAGGCCCCGTCGACCGCGGGGTCGTCGTCGCCGCGGCGGTTGGAGGCGGCGGCGAGGTGTTCTTCGAAGGCACTCACGAGGGCCTGCAGCGCGGCACGAGGATCATGACTCATGGAGTAGACGTTAGCGCTTATCCGTGCAGAATGGGGACCGATGAGAGAACAAGTCCGCACCAGCTCGGCGCCCCTGCTGCACGACGCCGACCAGCGCTACGAGTACCTCCTGCTCACCGTCGCCCCGCACGAACGGCTCAGCGAGGCGCGCGCCCGGCTGCGCGAGCACGCCGAGTACGGCAAGTGGGAGCTGACCCGCACCGTGCTGCTCTACGGCGGCACCCGCAAGTACTGGCTGCGCCGCCGCGTGATGCGCGTCGAACGCACCATCTGAGCCCCGCCCGGGTGCGGCTCAGGCCTCCAGCGGGCCCAGCAGCGCCTTGGCCACGGCCGCGTGCACCGACTCGCTGTCGGAGGGGTGGTAGATCCCGGCGAGGACGTCGCGGTAGAGCCGCTCCAGCTCCCCGCCCCGGGAGTAGTGGGCCCCGCCGGAGGTGCGCATCGCGAGGTCGACCACCTGCCGGGCCGTCTCCGTGGCCCGGTGCTTGACCCCGGAGAACAGCAGGAACCAGCGGGGCCCGTGGTCCGGGGCGCCGGCCGAGCCCAGGGCGTCGACGTCGGCGGTCAGCCGGTCCAGCTGCAGCTCCACCCCGTCGCGCAGCAGCGCGGCCTCGGCGATCTGCCACCGGATGTCCGGGTCCTGCGCGTAGGAGCTCCCCCTGGCCCGCGACCGGCGCGTCCTCGCGAGCTCCGCGGCCAGCTGCACCGCCCGATCGGCGATCCCCGTGTAGACCGCCGCCAGGAGCAGCTCGAAGCAGCCGAAGATGCCCCACACCACCGGGTCCGGGTTGGGGCCGGCCGGGGTGCGGGTGAGCACCTGGTCGGCCGGCAGCCGCACCGAGCGCAGGACCGTGCTGCGCGACTGCGAGGCGCGCATCCCCAGGGTGTCCCAGTCGTCGAGGATCTCGATGCCCTCGTCGTCGCGGGCGACGAAGCCGAAGACCAGCTGGGACCGCGGGTCCGCGTCGTCCCGGGCGTGGACGATCAGCCGGGTCCAGACCGGGGAGAGCGAGGTGAAGATCTTGGTGCCGGTGACCCGGTACCCGTCCGCGGTGGCCTCCGCGGTGGTCGCCGCGTCGAAGAGCACGGCGTCGTTGCCCGCCTCGGAGATGCCGAAGGCGAAGATCTCCCCGGCCGCGGCCTGCTCGAAGATGCCCCGGGCGCGCTCGTCCCCGCGCAGCCGCAGCGTGTGCCCCACGCCCACGAGGACGTGGTGCATGTTGATGCCCAGCGCCGTGGCCGGTGCCGCCGCCGCCAGCCGGCGCTGCGCCGCGGCGGCCTGGCGCAGCGTGAAGCCCAGGCCCCCGAACTCGCGCGGGACGAGCATGAGCGGGTAGCCGATGCGCACCAGGTCCGCGAAGTCCTCGTCGAAGAACCGGTTCTCCCGGTCGTAGCCGCCCGCGCGCGCACGGAACGTCTCCAGCAGCTCGTCGGGCAGCAGGGTCTCCGGCGTCAGGGTCTCGGGCACTCGGATCTCGGCCGGTGCGGCGTCCGCGCGGTCCATCTCGCTCCTTCGCCGGCCGGGCCCCCGGTGCGGTGCCGGGCGGCCGGGCCGGTCAGTCGTGGTCAGTGGTGCTCAGTGGTGCTCGGTGGTGGTCAGTAGCTGCTGAGCAGCCGGTGCAGCACGCGGGAGCCGAACTCCAGGGAGTCCACCGGCACGCGCTCGTCCACGCCGTGGAACATGGCGGGGAAGTCCAGCTCGTCCGGCAGCCGCAACGGCACGAAGCCGTAGCCGGTGATCCCCAGCGGGTCCAGGGACTTGTTGTCCGTCCCGCCGGAGAGCATGTACGGCAGCACCACCGCCTCCGGGTCCTCGACGTGCAGGGCGGAGACCATGGCGTCGACCACGTTGCCGGAGAAGGGCACCTCCAAGGCGATGTCGTCGGACTCGAACTCGAAGCCCACGCCGTCCCCGGCCAGCTCCGCGAGCTTCTCCAGCACCACCTCCCGCTGGCCCGGCAGGTAGCGCACGTCCAGCCCAGCCTGCGCCGAGCCCGGGACGACGTTGACCTTGTACCCAGCCTCCAGCATGGTCGGATTGGCCGTGGTCTGCAGGGTCGCTCCGACGAACCGGGCCACGGAGCCCAGCTCGGCGAGCAGCCGCTGCGGGTTCTGGGGGTCGAACTCCACCCCGGTCAGCTCCGTCACGGAGTCCAGGAACGCCCGGGTGGTCTTGGTCAGCTCCACCGGCCACCGGTACTGCCCGATGTTGGCCAGGGCGCTGGAGAGGCGGGTGACGGGGTTGTCGTCGTTGATCTGGGACCCGTGCCCGGCCGTGCCCTGGGCGTTGAGCCGCAGCCACATGAGGCCCTTCTCGGCCGTCTGCAGCAGGTAGGCGCGCCGGCCGCCGATGGTCGCCGAGTAGCCGCCGACCTCGCTGATCGCGTCCGTGACCCCGTCGAAGAGCTCGCGGTGGTGCTCGGCGATCCAGTGCGAGCCGTAGACCATGCCCGCCTCCTCGTCGGCGAAGAACCCGAACACGATGTCCCGCCGCGGCCGGGTTCCCGTGCGCACCATGTGGCGCAGCACCGAGATCATCATGGCGTCCATGTCCTTCATGTCCACGGCCCCGCGGCCCCAGATCATCCCGTCCCGGACCTCGCCCGCGAACGGGTCCACGGACCAGTCGGCGGCGATCGCCGGGACCACGTCGAGGTGCCCGTGCACCATCAGGGCGTCGGCGGACGGATCGGTGCCCTCCAGCCGGGCGAAGACGTTGGCGCGCCCGGGGGCGGACTCCAGCAGCGTCGTGGTCAGCCCCACCTCCTCGATCAGGCCCGCGACGTACTCCGCGGCCCGCCGCTCGCCCTTGGCGTCCCCGCTGCCGTAGTTGGAGGTGTCGATCCGGATGAGGTTGCGGCAGATATCGACGGTCTCCCCCTCCGGCGACGACGCCGCCGGGGCGGCGGGAACGGTCTGCGGATCGGTCATGGCGGTCCTTCCTGTGGGCGTGTGCGCGCGGGGTGCGGTCAGCGGATCGCGGTCAGCGGGCTTCGGTCAGCGGGTTGCCGTGTCGCGGCCGGGGTAGCGCAGCAGCACGAGACGCCCCGACTCCTCGACCACGACGACCTCCTCGGTCCGGTCGGGGGCGTCCTCGGGTGCGACCTCGAGCCGGTAGCCCTCCTCGGTGGCGGAGGCCTCGCCCTGGACCACGAGGGTGCGGTAGAGCTCGGTGTCCTGGTGCCAGCGCTCCAGGTAGGTGGGGCAGTACTGCGAGTTGCCGTCCATGGACCGGTGCACCAGGTCGTGCGAGAGCAGCTCGCAGGCGCCCGCCCAGTCACGCTCGGCCATGGCGTCCACGAAGGCCCGGGTGGTGCCCTCGGGCGTGTCGAGGTCGGGACCGCACCCGGCCAGGGCCACGGCGGCCGCGACGACCGGGGCCAGCCGGAGCGCGCGCCGGGCGCCGGCGGGGCGAATGGCGTGGTCGGTCATCGAGCTCCTTCCCGGATGTGCCCTGCCAGCCTATCGTTCCGCGGCCCGCGGACGGCCGCACGCCGCCCGCCGGGGCCGCCGGGGTGAAATCGGGCACTATATCCAGGGCGGGCTGTGACCCGCGGCACATCCGACGTCGGGTGCGCGTGTCCCCGCCGGTGAAAGCAACAATTTTGCATCTTTTCCATTTCTCATGGGAATTCCCTAGCATCTTCCTGGGCGCCTTCCCCAGCCCAATCTGTCTCGCGGTCCGGCCGGACCGCGATAGCCCCCCGCCGTGCGGAACCCCCACTTCTTTCCGCACGTGCAGACAGACCAGGAAGCAGAAGCACCCATGGCGAAACATCGCTGCGCCCCCGCGCGCCGTCACGGCCGCATGGCCGCCCTGGCCCTCTCCGCCGGGATCGGCGTCACCACCCTCGCCGGCACGTCGCTCCTCGCCGCCCCGGCGGCGCAGGCGGCCGCGCAGGACCTCGTCCAGGTCGACGCGCTCACGCGCCAGAACGACGCCCAGATCATCCTCGACGAGATCAATCGGTACCGGGCGTCCCTCGGTCTGAGATCGCTGAAGTACTCGGCCACGCTCTCCCAGGTGGTGCAGAAGGAGTCCGACCGGCAGGTGGTCGAGGAGAAGTTCTCCCACAGCACCAGCTTCCTCACCGATCCCCGGGTCGGACCGTACACGAACGCGAACGAGGTGATCGCCCTCGAGTACCACCGGGACGTGCGGGCGCTGGTGGCGTGGTGGAAGTCCTCGGCGGCCCACGACAAGGCGCTCAAGGACCCCCGCCACGAGGTGATCGGCATCGGCCTCAGCTACGCGGACGGCCGGCTGGAGAACACCGGCCAGCCCTGGCAGGTGCTCTCCACGGTCAACCTCTACGGCTACGCCAACGGGGGCGCCCCCGCGGACGCCTCCGCCCGCGTGGGCGGCACCCCGGCCTACAGCAACGAGACCTCCGGGCCGACCACGCCGATCCCGGGCCCCTCCGGCTACGGCGTGGCCGGCGCCATCGGGGCGAAGTACCACGCCCTGGGCGGTGCGTCCGTGCTGGGGGCGCCCGTCACCGCCGAGATCGGCGGTCTGCGCGGCGGCGGCGTCTACCAGGAGTTCTCCCTGAACGGCCGCAAGAGCACCCTGTACTGGAGCCCGGCCACCGGAGCCCACCGGCTCGAGAACGCCACGACCATCGGCCAGAAGTTCGTGGCCGCCGGACGGGAGAACGGCTACGGCTACCCCACCACGGAGGAGCGCCGGCTGCCCGACGGCTCCTCCTACCAGGTGTACTCCCGGGACGGTGCGGTGACCAAGGTGCTGTGGACCCGCGCCTACGGCGCCCGTGCGGTCAAGGAGACGGGCGCGATCGGCCGGGCCTGGAAGGCCGCGGGCTTCGAGCGCGGCTACGGCTACCCCGTCACCGACGAGATCACCTCAGGAACCACCGTCTACCAGCGCTTCTCCAACGGGTACAAGGTCATCTGGTCCTCGACCACCGGTCAGGTCACCGTCACCGGGTGGTGAGCCCCGCGCCAGGGGTCCCGTCCTCCGGGCACGGGCCCGCCGGGGGCGCTCAGAGCTCGAGCACGATCTTGCCGAAGTGGCGGGCCGCTTCCATCTCCCGGAAGGCCTCCGCCGCCTCGGCCAGGCCGTGCCTGCGGTCGATCACCGGGCGGATCCCGCTGCTCTCCAGCGCGCGCACGAAGTCGTCCTGGTCGCGGCGGCTGCCGACGATCAGGCCCTGCAGGCGGGCCTGCTTGGCCATCAGCAGCGCTGTGGGCACCTCGCCGCCGGGTCCGGTGAGCACGCCGATCAGCGAGACGTGCCCGCCGATGCGCACGGCCCGCAGGGACTGCGGCAGGGTGCCGGGGCCGCCGACCTCCACGACGTGGTCGGCCCCGCGCCCGCCGGTGAGCTCCAGGACGGTGCGGCCCCACCGGGGGTCCTCCCGGTAGTTGAGGACGTGGTCGGCCCCGAGCTCACGGACGCGCTCGATCTTTTCTGCGGAGGACGAGGTCGCCACCACGGTGGCGCCCATGGCCTTGGCCAGCTGCACCGCGTAGACGGAGACCCCTCCGGTGCCCAGGGTCAGCACGACGTCGCCGGCGCGCAGCCCGCCGTTCACCACGAGGGCCCGCCACGCGGTCACCCCGGCCGTGGTGATGGTCGCCGCCTCCGCCGCCGACCAGCCGGCCGGGGCGCGCGTGAACCACGTTGCCGGGCGCACCACGACCTCGCGGCCGTAGCCGTCGAGCCCGTCCCCGGGCACGCGGGAGAAGTCCGCGTCCACCGGCGGCCCGTCCAGCCACAGCGGGAAGAAGCAGGAGACCACGGTGTCCCCCGCGGCGAACTCCTCGACCCCCTCGCCCACGGACTCCACGACGCCTGCCCCGTCGGCCATGGGGATCCGGCCGTCCGCCGTGCGCGTGCCGCCCGAGACGACGAGGTAGTCGTGGTAGTTCAGGGAGCTGGCCTGCACTCGCACGCGGATCTCGCCCGGACCGGGGGCGCCGGGATCCGTGACGTCCACGAGGCGGAGCCGGTCGAGGCCTCCGGGTGCGTCGATGCTGAGCTGCTTCACGGGCGGTCCTCCAGATGGTCGGAAGCGGTGGCCGGAACGGGTGGCCGGTGCGGACGCCCCCACTTTATCAGCACACTTCCCATCGTGGTGGAGTCCGATTAGGGTGGCCTTACCGGGGTGCCGCGGAGCGGACCAGCGCTCCCCCGGCCCCGCGCCACTGCAATCCCCGACGGAGGCCACATCGTGTTCTTTCATCAGCAGAAGCTCCAGTACAACGCCACTCCCGAGGCGCCGGACGCGGTCTACGCGCGCAAACTGCAGGAGGTGATCGGCGGCCAGTACGGCGAGATCACCGTGGCGATGCAGTACAGCTTCCAGGCCTGGAACGCCCACATCCCCGGCAAGTACCGGGACCTGCTCTTCGGCACGGCCGCCGAGGAGTTCGGCCACATCGAGATGCTCGCCACCATGGTCGCCCAGCTGTTGGAGAAGGCCCCGCTGGGGATCACCGAGGAGGCCGTGCAGGGTGACCCGGCGGTCGCGGCGGTCATCGGCGGCACCGACCTGCAGCACGCCATCGTCGCCGGGGCCGGGGCGCGGCCGGTGGACTCCATGGGCAACCCCTGGTCCGGCTCCTACGTCACCGCCTCCGGGAACCTGCTGGCGGACATGTCCTCCAACGTCAACGCCGAGATGCAGGGCCGGCTCCAGGTCGCCCGGCTCTACCACATGACCGACGACAAGGGCATCCGCGACATGCTCTCGTTCCTGCTGGCCCGCGACACCATGCACCAGAACCAGTGGATGGCCGCGGTCAAGGAGCTGCAGGCCGACGGCCTGGAGCAGATGCCGGTGCCCTCGAACTTCCCGCAGTCCAAGGAGGCCACCGAGTTCTCCTACGACTACTACAACTTCTCCGACGGGGCGACCGCCGCGCAGGGCTCCTGGGCCTCCGGGCCCACCCCGGACGGCAACGGCGAGTTCGGGTACAAGGACCAGCCCATGGCCGGGGTGCCGATGCCGCCTCCCACGCACCCCGACGCCCGGTTCTACGGCACCACCGAGGTGCCCAACCGGGTGGAGAAGGTCGCCGGCGCCCTCCAGGACAAGCTCAACAGGGAGTAGGCCCCGGCCCCGCCGCAACACCCCGCCGACACTCCCGTGCCCACGGGTGCGGACACGGCCGGGGCCCGGGACGGCATCTCCGTCCCGGGCCCCGGCCGTGTCCGGTCAGCGCTCGAGCGCGTCCCGGACCGGGTCCGGTCAGTGGGCGCCCACGGCGCGGGCGTGCCGAGCCGCGGCCTCCGCGCCCTGCGTCCAGCGCTCCCCGTGGCCGGGGAGGACCGTGCCGGCCCCGGTGGCGGCCACGGCGTCGAGGGAGTCCAACGCCACGGTCGTGTCCGCGGTGGCGGCCGCCGCGACGATCTGCGGGCCCCGCCGGCCGGTGTAGGGGTCCAGGGTCACGAGCGCGTCCCCGCTGAGCACGGCGCCGCGGTCGGGCAGGTTCAGGATGCAGTGCCCGTCCGTGTGGCCGGGGGTGTGCACCACGACGGGCCGGCCCGGCACCGGCAGCGCCGTCCCGGTCTCCAGGGGGCTGAGGTCCCGCACGCCCTTGACGGCCAGCGCCCCGGCGGCGGCCATGCGACCCAGCAGCGGCAGCGACCGCGGGTGGCCGAGGGGGTAGAGGAACCGGTTGCGCTCCGGGCGGTACCGGTAGGGGTGGGCCGCCAGCCGCGCGTCGGCGGGGTGCCCGAGCACCGGCACCCCCCACTCCTCCTGCGCGCGGCGGGCGAAGCCGACGTGGTCGAAGTGCGCGTGCGTCAGCACGAGCGCGCGCACCTGGTCGGGACGCCGGCCCCGGTCCTCCAGGGCCCCCAGGAGCATGGGCCACATGCTGGGCAGTCCGGCGTCCACGAGGGTGACGCCGTCGTCGTCCTCGACGAGATAGCAGTTGACATGGGCATGGGTGATGCGGTGGATGCCGTCGGCCACGTGCGGGGTGAACATGGGTCTCCTCACTCGATCAGTGTGCTGAGCATACCGCTCGGCTCACCGCGACCGGGAGGGTGCCCGGACGGGGCGACGCGGTAGAATGGACGCGGCAAGGCTCCGGCTCGAGGATTCCCCCGGCCCGGCCGGGAGCGTCCGTCACTCCCCCCGAGAGGACCTGCTGTGCTCCGTCAGCGTTCCGACGTCCTGCCCACCGTGGAGATCGTCGCCGTCCCGTTCCACCGCTTCCGCCGACGGAAATGGTCCCTGACCTTCGTCCCTGCGGGCGGGGGCCGTCCCCTCCGGCGGACGTTCCCGGCCTTCCGCGACGCTGTGCAGGCCGCCCGGGAGCTGGCGCTCGCCGAGCGCATCCGCGGCTGAGACCGGCCGGGCCCGCAGCCGCCGGCGCAGGGTCGCCCGGGAGTGCCCCGCGGTGCGCAGCCGCGAGCCGGCGTAGGGCACGCCGCCGCGGCACCGGGCGCCCAGGGCCGCCCACACGCACACCGAGCGCTCGAGCACCCACGCCGGGGCCCACAGCACGGTGCTCGCCGGGTAGACCCGACGGCCCCCGGCGCGCCGCCGGCCGGCCTCGGCCACCGCGCAGACCAGCACGCCCAGCCCGGCCAGGCGCAGCGGGCGGCGGGCGGACCAGAGCAGCACGGGCAGCCACGACAGCTCGACGGCCAGCCGTCCCGGCTGTGCGAAGTCGTCGTAGGCCTGCCGCACCCGCTGACCGGCGAAGTGCGCGGCACGGGGCGGGACCCGGCCCACGAGCACGTCCAGGGCCCGGATCTCCCGTCCGCCCGCGGCCGTGACGGTGCGGATCAGCTCCAGGTTCTCGAACAGGACGTCGCCGTCGTAGCCCCCGGCGCCGAGCAGGGCCGAGCGGCGCACGCCCAGCGTCCCGGGGTAGTCGCCGCCCAGGGCCCGGTTGAGCAGGGTGCGGCCGGTGTCCCAGCGGGCGTGCCACGGGAGGTCGAGGAAGTAGTTCTGCGGGCGGACCAGCTCCGCGTCCGCCAGCAGCGCGACCACGGCGGCCAGGGCGTCGTGGGCGTAGCGCACGTCGTCGTCGGCCAGGACGAGGCGTTCCTCGGCCGCGTGCCGCACACCGGTCATCACGCCGGCCACCTTGCCGTTGGCTCCCGGCCACGGCTCCGGGCGCAGGAGGCGCACGGCGCCGGGCAGGGCGCGCCGGTGGGCCTCGAAGAGCGCCTCCGCGGAGCCGTCGACGACGGTGACGGGCAGCCACCGGACGACCTCGGCGAGGTAGGCGGCGAGATCGGGCAGGTCCTCGTCGTCGGTCCACTTCAGCGGCAGGACGTAGTGGGCGTCCTCCAGCGGTGCGGCGGGGCGGGGCGGGGCGACCATGGGCACGTCCTCCGGGGCGCGGAGATGTCGATGGGCTCGCTGCTGAACCGGTTCGGATTGTGCCGCTCCGGCGTCCGGCGGGACAAACGACCGTGCGGAAATCGGACAGGTCGCCGGTGCGGCGGCCCCGGGTCCCTCACTCCCCGAGCGCCTCCAGCACCACCTCGGCCACCGCGCGGCTGGACTGCGGATTCTGTCCCGTGACCAGGTTGGCGTCGCGGATCACGTGGCTGGACCAGGCGGGCCCGGTCTCCACGACGGCGCCCTTCTCGCGCAGCACGGTCTCCAGGAACCAGGGAGTGTTCTCACCGGTGCCCCCGCCCAGCTCCTCCTCGTTGGTGAAGGCCGTCAGGCGCCGGCCGGCGAACCGGAAGGTGCCGTCGTCCTGGGCGCTGAGCAGACCGGCGGGGCCGTGGCAGAACGGGGCGATGAGCCGCCCGGCCCGGTCGGCGGAGGTCAGGATCCGGCCGAGGGACGGATCGTGCACGAGGTCGGCCATGGGCCCGTGCCCGCCGGGCAGCACGAACGCGTCGTAGTCGGCCGGGTCGACCTCGGACAGGACGAGGGGCGCGGACAGCTCCGCGTCGATCTGCTCCAGGTAGGCGCGGAACGCGTCGGCCTGCTCCTGACCCCCGGCCATCTCGGGGGCGAAGCTGGCCTGGTCGACGGTGGGCCGGCGCCCGCCGGGGGTGGCGATCTCGACGGTGTGCCCGGCCTCGCGCAGCACCCGGTGCGAGACGACGAGCTCCTCGGCCCAGAAGCCGGTGGGGTGCGTGGTGCCGTCGCGCATGGTGAGGGCGTCGGCGGCCGAGACGATCATCAGAACACGAGCCATGGTGGGTTGCTCCTCCGGTGCGGTTTCGGTGCGGTTGCGGTGTCGGTGCGGTGTGCCGTGGCGGGTCAGCCGGCGGCGGTGAGCTCCTCGTAGGTCGCGTCGTCGAGGTGGATCCCGGCGGCGCCCATGTTCTCCTCGAGGTGCTCGAGGGAGGCGGTGCCCGGGATGGGCATCATCACCGGGGAGCGGCGCAGCAGCCAGGCGAGCGCGATCTGGGAGGTGGTGGCGCCGAGCCGCCCGGCGGCCGCGGCGACGGGCCCGCCCGGGCGGGCCAGCTCCCCGGCCGAGATCGGCGCCCAGGGGATGAAGCCGATGCCGTGCTCGGCGGCGTGGTCCAGGACGTCCTGGGAGGAGCGGTCGGTGAGGTTGTAGCGGTTCTGCACGGTGGAGACGGTGAAGTGGTCCTGGGCGGCCGCGAGCTGCTCGACCGTCACCTGGGACAGCCCCAGCGCCCGGACCTTGCCCTCCTGCTGGAGCTCGCGCAGGGTGCCGAACTGGTCCTCGGCCGGGACCTGCGGATCGATCCGGTGCAGCTGGAGCAGGTCGAGGGCGTCGACGCGGAGCTTGCGCAGGCTCAGCTCGGTCTGCTGGCGCAGGTACTCCGGGCGGCCCAGCGGGATCCACTGCCCGGGCCCGGTGCGGGCGAAGCCGACCTTGGTGGCGATCCGCAGGCCGGCGGGGTACGGGTGGAGGGCCTCGGCGATGAGCCGTTCGCTGACGTCGGGGCCGTAGGCGTCGGCGGTGTCGATGAAGTCGACGCCCAGCTCCACGGCGCGGCGGAGCACGCGCACGGCGGTGTCGCGGTCGGCGGGCTCGCCCCACACGCCCTCGCCGACGATGCGCATGGCGCCGAAGCCGAGGCGGTGGACCGTCCCGAGGTCCTGGAGGTCGATGGTGGCGGGCACGGTGGTGGTGCCGGTGTTGTCCGTCATGCGTGCCGCAACGGCCCCGCCCGGCCGCTTATTCCGCCGGCGCAGCGGGTCCGTCGCGGGCGCGCGGCTATCCTGGGCCCCACGTCGTTTCATCCGAGGAGGACCCGTGGAGCAGCAGGACGACCCGCGCACGATCGTGATCACCGGTGCCAGTGACGGCATCGGTGCGGCCGCCGCCCGCCGGCTCCGCGGCGATGGGCACGAGGTGGTGGTCGTCGGCCGCTCGGCCGAGAAGACCGCCGCGGTGGCCCGTCCGCTCGGGGCCCGGCACTTCAGCGCCGACTTCGCGCGGCTGGCCGACGTGCGCCGCCTCGCCGGTGAGCTGCGGGAGGCGGTGCCGCGGGTCGACGTGCTGGTGAACAACGCGGGCGGGATCTTCGACCGCCGGGAGCTCACCGAGGACGGGCACGAGACGACGTGGCAGGTCAACCATCTGGCGCCGTTCCTGCTCACCCAGCTGCTGCTGGACCGGCTGCTGGAGAGCCGGGCGGCGGTGGTGAACACCTCGAGCGTGGCCGCGCGGCTGGGCCGATTCCGCCCGGAGGACCTCGGCGACGACCGGCGGTGGTCCCCGCAGCGGGCCTACGGGGACACCAAGCTCGCCAACATCCTCTTCGCCCGGGGTCTCGCCCGCCGCCACGGCGAGCAGGGGCTGGCCGCGGCGGCGTTCCACCCCGGGGGTGTGGCGACCAACTTCGCCTCGTCGACCAGCACTCCCCTGCGCTTCCTCTACGGCACCCGCCTGGGGCGCCGGCTGATGATCAGTCCCGAGCGCGGCGCGGAGACCCTGGTGTGGCTCGCCGAGGGCACTGCCGGGCGGGACTGGGAATCCGGGGGCTACTACGAGAAGAAGAGGCCGGCCCGCACGAACCCGCGAGCGCACGACGACGCGCTCGCCGACGCCCTCTGGCAGCGCAGCGCCGAGCTGGTGGGTCTCAGCCCGGGTCCCTCGGCCCGCTGAGCACCAGGGCGTCGACCTTCGCCCACAACTGCTGGAGCGTCCCGTCGTTGACGACGGTGGCGCTGATCCAGCGCGGGTCGATGCCCGCCTCGGAGGGGTGGGGGTCCTCCGGCCCGGCGGTGCCCGGGCGCACCACGTGCACCACCCGGCCGCCCGCGCGGGTGATCGCGGCGGCCTCGACGTCGAAGCGCACGTCGGTGAACACGACCCGCCCGCCCAGCCGCCGGGCGGTCTCCAGGCCCCGGTCCGCCCAGACCGTCTCCCCGAAGACCGCCTTGCCGGCCTCGTTGCCGATCTTCTGCAGCAGGGTGCGGATCTCCCGGTGGACCGGGTCGTGCGCCTCGTCCTTGAGCCGGTCCCAGTCCCCGCCGGCCTCGGCGAGGACCGCGGAGAGCCGCAGCGGCAGGCCGGCCCGCACGCCCACGAGCGGGTCGAGGCGGACCAGGAACAGCCGCAGCGGATCGGCGAAGGCCACCCGGGAGTAGCCGTGGGCGGTCACGAGGCGGTCCCCGCAGCTGTCCTTGCCCGCCTGCTTGCGTCCGTGCAGGCCGATCAGCTGCAGTCCGGTGTCGTCGGGCGCGGCCATGGCCAGCCTCCTTCGGTGCGGGCGCGGACTCCTCCCAGCCTACGGAGCCGCGGCTCCGCTGCACCAGGACGCCGTCCTCCGTGAATTGCACTATGATGTCGAGAGTGCAATATGTGATGGATCCGGGGCGCGCCCCGTGAGCGACGACGCGCGGGAGCGGCGGATGCGCCGCACCCGGCGGGCGCTGATCACCGGCGCCCGCCGGCTCACGGCCGCCCACGGCCTGGCCGGCTTCACCGTGGAGCAGCTGTGCGCGGAGGTCGGGATCTCCCGCCGGACGTTCTTCAACTACTTCGCCGCCAAGGACGACGCCGTGCTGGGCACCCCGGCCCGGGACCCGCTCGAGGCCTTCGGGGAGCAGTTCGTGGCCGGCGGGCGCGACCCGGGGGGACCGGGGCTGCTGGAGGCGCTCCAGGAGCTCGTCGTCCGGTCCTTCGCGCTGTTGGAGGGCCCGCACGACCGCGCCCTGATGCTCGAGGTCCTGCGGCGGGAGCCCGTGCTGCTGCAGCGGCTCACGGAGTCGATGGACCGCCACGTCGCCCAGCTCGCGGGGCTGATCGCCCGCCGGCAGGGTTGCGCGGCCGGCGACCCGTTCCCCGGGGTGGCCGCGGCCGCCGTCTCGCACCTGGCCGGGCACACCGTGCACGAGCTCCTCGAGGGGCGTCCCCCCGGCCCGGACCCGGAGGAGTCCCCGCCGTCGGCGGAGTTCGCCGACCGGCTGGCGCGCAACGTCCGCCTGGCCGAGGTGCTGTTCTGCCCTCCCGCCGCCGTCCCGGCGGCGGCACCGGGGGATCCCGCGGCCGTCCCCTCGGCCGCCTCCCCGGCAGCCGCCCCCACCGCAGACCCGTCCTCGGACACCGAAGGAAGCCCATGACCACCACCCCGCCCGCGGTCGCGCAGGACGCCCCGCTGCTGGTGCTGACCCAGCGCCGCATCTGGATCATCTTCTCCGCCCTCATCGCCGGGATGATGCTCGCCAGCCTCGACCAGACGATCGTCTCCACCGCGATGCCGACCATCGTCGGCGATCTGGGCGGCGTGGAGCACCAGCCCTGGATCACCACGGCCTATCTGCTGGCCACCACCATCGTCATGCCCGTCTACGGCAAGTTCGGCGACGTCCTGGGCCGGCGGAACCTGTTCCTGGCCGCCATCGCCCTGTTCACCCTCGCCTCCGTCGGCTGCGCCGTGGCCACCGGGTTCTGGCAGTTCGTCACCTTCCGCGCGCTGCAGGGCCTGGGCGGCGGCGGGCTCATGATCCTCTCCCAGGCGATCATCGCCGACATCGTGCCGGCCTCCGAGCGCGGCAAGTACATGGGCCCGCTCGGGGGCATCTTCGGGCTCTCCGCCGTGGCGGGGCCGCTGCTCGGCGGCTACTTCGTGGACCACCTCACCTGGCAGTGGGCCTTCTACATCAACATCCCGATCGGGATCGCGGCCTTCGCCATCGCCTGGTTCACCCTCACCCTGCCGCACAAGCGCGCGACCCGCAGGATCGACGTCACCGGCGTCCTGCTGCTGTCCGCGGCGACGACCTGCCTGCTCTTCTGCACCGAGTTCGGCGGGGACGCCGAGCACGGCTGGGGCGCGCCCGGCACCTGGGCCTGGGCCGGCGGCATGCTCGTGGCCGCGGGGCTGTTCGTGTGGAACGAGACCCGGGCCGAGGACCCGATCATTCCCCTGGGCCTGTTCCGCAACCCGGTCTTCGTCAACGCCACCGCCATCGGCCTCACCCTGGGCCTGGGCATGTTCGCCGCCATCGCGTTCGTCCCGACGTTCCTGCAGATGTCCTCGGGCACCTCGGCCGCGGAGTCGGGACTGCTCATGGTCCCCATGATGGTCGGCCTGATGGGCACCTCGATCTGGTCCGGGCTGCGGATCTCCCGCACGGGCCGGTACAAGGCCTACCCGCCGGCGGGCACGCTCGTCACCGCGTCCGCCATGCTGGCCATGACCACCCTGACGGCCGCCACGCCCATCTGGCTGATCTGCGTGTACCTGTTCGTGCTCGGCGCCGGCCTGGGCCTGATCATGCAGGTCGTCGTCCTCGTGGTGCAGAACGCCGTGGACCCGTCGCTGATCGGCACCGCCACGAGCACCAACAACTACTTCCGCGAGGTCGGCGCGGCCCTCGGCGTGGCGATCTTCGGGGCGATCTTCACCAACAACCTCTCCGAGAGGCTCACGGCGGTCTTCACCGGCGCCGGCGCCTCCGCCGAGCAGGCCGGCCAGGCCACCGCGACCCTGGACCCGCAGACGCTGGCGCAGCTGCCCGGCCCCGTCCGCGAGGGCGTCGTCGCCGCGTACGCGGAATCCCTCGCCCCGGTGTTCTGGTACCTCATCCCGTTCATGCTCGTGGCCTTCCTCCTGGCCGTGTTCCTCAAGCAGATCCCCCTGTCGGACATCGCGGGCATGGTGGCCCGCGGGGAGGCCATCGGCGGGGAGGAGGCCCGGGCCCACGAGCAGGCGCTGCGCTCCGGCTCGACCCCGTCCCCGACCGGCCGCGGGACACCGCCCCAGAACTGACCGAAAGACCATTCGCAGCCGCGAACGACTCCGCTAGGTTGGGCGCGGGCGGGCCGCTCCCGCGGCCGCCCGGACTGCTGCAGACCTCCCGGAAGGACCTGTCATGATCGATCTCACCGGCTCGTTCGACGCCTACTTCAACCCCAACTTCACGGCGATCCTCGGAATGTTCCTCGACTTCTTCCGTGCGGTGCTGGGCGTGGGCTGAGCCCCGACGCGCACGGCACCGTCTCGGCGCCGCCGGATCCGTCCGGCGGCGCCGAGTGCGTGTCCGGGGGCGTCCCTCCCCCACCGCGGACAGGACCGCCGGGACGGCACCTGCTGTGCACCGGACCGACCGGCACCCCTTCGGGCGGGACTGCGCCGGGCGGAACTGCACCGGGCGCACCTGCCCACGGCGGGGCCGCGTCTGCCGGGACGGCGACTACCGGGGCCGCCGGGCGACGCTGCGCACGGCCAGCGTGGTGCACACCAGATAGGTGAGGGTGGCCGCCAGCACGACCAGCAACGAGGCGGACCAGGTCTGGGTGCGTTCGTGCACGAACCCCAGGACGGCCGGCGCCAGGGCGCCGAAGCCGTAGCCGATGCCCTGCACCACCGCCGAGATGCGCCCGGCCGAGGGGCCGTCGTGGGCCAGGCGCATGATCGCGACGAAGATCACCGTGATCCCGCCGCCCTGGGCCACGCCGCCGACGGCCGTCCAGGCCCACCACTGCTCCGGGGCCAGCAGCAGGCCCAGCGGCAGGAAGAGCCAGGCCGCACCCACGGCACCGGCCACGGCCGCCGTGCCGGCGCGGCGGGCCGCCAGCGGGACCCCGAGCGCTCCGGCGATCGCGAAGACGTGGAAGAAGGAGGACGCCGCCCCGGCCTCGACCGGGGACATCCCCACGTCCTCCACGAGCAGGGTCGGCAGCCAGGCCGTGACGCCGTAGAAGGCGAACGCCTGCCCGGAGAACCCCGCCGCGAGGCCGGCGGTGGCCCAGCGCCCGCTCGCGCGCCCGGCCGGCCTCGGCGCCGCGGGGGCCTGCGGCTCCGGCACGAGCGCTCGCCGCCGCCCCACGGCCGGCAGCCAGACGAGCAGGGCGAGGACCACGGCAAGGGCCGACGACGCCAGGCCGATCCGCCACCCGGTCGCCGCGGCGACCGGGGCGGTGAGCAGCGCCGCGAGGGTCGACCCGATGTTCAGGGCCGCCGTGTAGATGCCGGTGGCCGCCGCCTGCCGGTGCGCCGGGAAGTCCCGGCGGATGATCAGGGGCACGGCGATGTTGCCCACCGTGATCGCCACGCCGATCAGCACCGTGCCCGCCATCGTCGCCGTGGTGTCCCCCGCCGAGCGCACCACCGCGCCGACCAGCACGCCCAGCAGCGTCAGGGTGATGGCGAACTCCACCCCGACGCGGCGGATCGTCAGCGAGGCCAGCGGGGAGGCCACGGCGAAGCAGAGCACGGGGATGCTGGTGAGCAGCCCGGCCTGGGCGGCGGAGAGACCCAGCTCCTCGCGCAGCTCCCCCAGCACCGGCCCCAGGGCGACGATGGGGCTGCGCAGGGTCAGGGCCAGCAGGCCGATGCAGACCATCAGCAGCCAGGCCCGCGGCGCGGCTCCCCGGTGGCCTCGGTCGGCGGGCGGCTCGGCACGGTGCATGGTCACGACTTTCGGCAGGGGGAGGTCGGCGGGAGCGGGCGCACCCCCGCTCGCGCGGTCGGGCCGACCCCGGTCCATCATCGCCCACCCGCACCCGGACCGCCCACCGGGCCCGTCCGGGCGCTGCTTCTCGCGGTCGGCCGGGACTGCTACCGTCGGCCCATCACCCGCCGGCGCCGGGTCCGGCCCGACGCCGGAAGGACCGTCGCCACCGTTCCCCGCTACTCGATCTCACCCGCCGTTCTCACCCGCCGTTCTCACCCTGAGGAGGATCCCGTGCCCGACCCCCGCACCCTCGGCGGCGCGAGCGGCGTCGGCGCCCGCGCGGTGGTGATCCGCGGCGGGCCAGGGCTGCGCACCGAGCGGCGCACCGTCGTCGACGAGTCCGAGCGCACCGTCACCGTCGACGACGGCACCCGCTTCTCCAGGGCCACCGGCCTCGTGTGGAGCCCGGCGACCCTGGACACCGCCGACCTGGACGCCGCCCCCGCGCGCCTGGTGACCGAAGGACACCCGGACTTCGAGCAGCTGTGGGCCGACGCCGGGCTGAGCGCGTTCACCGACACCGACCACGCGGCCTACGTCGAGGGCCTGATCGCGGCCAACCGGCTCGCCCGCCGCGGGGACGTGCACGATCGCTACGACGTCGCGGCCATCATCGACGAGCTGGCCGCCATCCACCCGGACCTCGAGGCGGTCCCCGAGGACCTGTTCTGGGCCGTCGTCGACAAGCACACCCGGGACGAGGGCCGGGACCTCACCCCCTGACCGGGCACCTCCGGGGCCCGCGGTCCCCGGCCGCCCGCCTTCATGTCCTTTGTGACGCGGGCGTCACCGTTCCGGTCTATGCTTCTGCAAACCCCGTTGCCGGCGCGCCTCGCCCGCGTGCCGCGAACCCAGGAGCCCCCCATGCCCCGTCGCGTCCTGCTCTCCGCCGCCGCTGTTGCCTCCGCCGTCTCGCTGGTCCTCGCCCCGGCCGCCGAGGCGGCCAAGGACCGGACGACCACGGTCGCCGGCCCGTCGAAGAAGATCAGCAAGCCCACCGAGCAGGTCGCCGACCCGGTCCCCGAGGCGTCCGCGGAGTCCCCGGTGTCGCCCTCGGCGGACCTGACCGCCACGACGACGACCGTGGCGCCGTCGGTCATGACCGCCGCAGCCGCTCCGGCCGCGGAACCGCAGGTCCGGACCTGCCCGCTGCGCTTCGGCGTGGGCACCCCCGGCGGCCCGGCCGCCGGCGGCGAACTGGCCGAGGTCGCCTCGCTCACCGGGGAGAAGCCCTCGATCGTGCTGGGCTACAAGGACTTCCGGCAGCCCGTCCCCTACTGGGAGCTGGAGCAGGCCCGTTCCGCCGGGGCCACGACGCTGCTGACCTGGGAGCCGTGGATCTGGGGCGGGGGGCTCGACCAGCCCGCCTACGCCCTGGACCGGATCGCCGCCGGCGACCACGACGCCTACATCACCGACTGGGCCACCCGGCTGGCGGACTGGGGCGGGCCGGTGATGCTGCGCTTCGGCCACGAGATGAACGGCAACTGGTACCCGTGGGCGGAGGGCGTCAACGGCAACGGGGCCGGCGACTACGTGGCGGCCTACCGCCACGTCCACGACATCTTCACGGCCGCCGGCGCCGACAACGTGGAGTGGGTGTGGAACCCGAACGTCCCCTACTGGGGCTCCACCCCGCTGGACGGTCTCTACCCCGGCGCCGACTACGTCGACACCGTCGCCCTGGACGGCTACAACTGGGGCACCTCGCAGAGCTGGTCGAGCTGGCAGCAGCCCTGGGAGCTGTTCGGCTGGGGTCTGGCGGAGATGCGCCGACTGGCGCCGGGCAAGGAGATCATCGTCGCCGAGACCGCCTCCGCGGAGGCCGGGGGCTCCAAGGCGGAGTGGAACGCGCACCTGGTGTACTACCTGGCCGACCAGCCGGACGTGACCGGCCTGGTGTGGTTCCACTACAACAAGGAGACCGACTGGCGGATCAGCTCCTCGGCCTCCTCCGCCGCGGCCCTGGCGCACCAGCTCTCCGTGCGCCCGTGCCCGTGACCGGCTGAGCTGCCGCGTGCCCGGCGCCCCCGCTCGGCACGCGGGCCCGGCCCGGCACTCCGGCGGCCCGCGCGGCGGGCGGAGCCTCCCGCCGTCGACGTCAGGACCGGAGGAGCTGCGGCGCCGGCCCCTCCTCGAGCCCCTCGCTCCGATCGGCCCGCGCCGCGAGGCGCGCGTACGGCCCGCCCGCGGCCCGCAGCTGCGCGGGCGTGCCGCGCTCGACGACGCGGCCGGCGTCGAGCACGACGACCTGGTCGGCGTTCTCCACGGTGGAGAGCCGATGGGCGATGGTCAGGGTGGTCCGGCCGGCCGCCAGGCGGTCCAGGGCGGCCTGCACCTGCGCCTCGGTGGTGTTGTCCAGCGCGCTGGTGGCCTCGTCGAGCACGAGCACCGGGGGATCGCGCAGCACGGTGCGGGCGATCGCCAGGCGCTGCTGCTCCCCGCCGGAGAAGCGGTGGCCCCGGGCGCCGACCAGGGTGTCCAGCCCGTCGGGCAGCCCGGCCACCGTGTCGGCGATGCGTGCGGCGCCGAGGGCCCGCCACAGGTCGGCGTCGGAGGCACCCGGCTCGGCCAGCAGCAGGTTCTCGCGCACCGTGGCGTGGAGCAGATAGGTCTCCTGCGACACGACCCCGACGACGCGCGCGAGCTCCGCCGGATCGACGTCCCGCACGTCGACGCCGTCGATGCTCACGCGCCCGTGCGTGACATCGTTGAGCCGCGGCAGCAGGGAGCCCAGGGTGCTCTTGCCCGAGCCGGTGGCCCCGACCACGGCGGTGGTGGTGCCCGCGGCCAGCACCAGGTCGACGTCGTGCAGCACCTCGGCCCCGTCGTCGTAGGCGAAGCGGACGCCCTCGAGCCGGACCTCCCCGCGCACCGTGCTCGGGTCCAGCCGGACGGGCACGCCCGGGGCCGAGATCTGCGGCACGAGGTCGAGGTACTCGAAGATCCGGCTGAAGAAGGCCAGTGCGGCGACCCACTGCACGCCGATGTTGAGCAGGCCCATCAGGGGCCGGAAGACCGTCCCCTGCAGGGCGGTGAACGCCACCAGGGTGCCGATGCTCATCCCCGCACCGGTGGCCGGGAACCCGGCGGCGAGGTAGACGACGGCAGGGATCGCCGCGAAGACGACCTGCATGGTGGCCATCCGCCAGCGGCCGGCCAGCTGGCTGCGCAGCTCCAGGTGCACGAGCCGTTCGGAGCGGGCGGCGAAGCGGGCCGCGTCCCGCGCGGTGGTGCCCAGGGTCTTGGCCAGCCGGACCCCGGAGACCGAGAGACCCTCCTCGACCTGGGTGTGCAACAGGGCCAGCTCGCGCTGGCGTTCGTCGGTGACCTCGCGCCGGATCAGCGCCACGCGCCGGGCCAGCCAGACGGCCGGCGGCAGGACCGCCAGCGAGATCAGGCTCATCGCCGGGGACAGCGCGATCATCGCCGCGGCCGTGGCCACGGTGGTCGTGAGGTTCGACGCCACCCCGGTGGCCGAGGTGGTGACCACCGACTGCATGCCGGAGATGTCGTGCGTGAGCCGCGACTGCACCTCCCCGCCCCGGGTGCGGGTGAAGAAGCCGAGCGACTGCGCCTGGAGGTGCCTGAACAGGTCCACGCGCAGGGCGTGCATCACCTGCTGGCCCATGGCGGTGGCCAGCCAGGTCTGGACCACGCCGAGCACGGCGGTCAGGGCGGCCACCCCGACCATCGCGGCGGTCAGCAGCAGGAGCAGACGCGTGTCCCCGCGGGGCAGGGCCTCGTCGATGACGCCGCGGACCAGGAACGGCTGGGCCAGGTTGATCACCGAGGCCGCGGTGATGAGCACGACCACCCCGCCGATCGTGCCGCGGTGCGGGGCGAACAGGGCCGCGATGCGCCGCCGGCTCACGGGGCGGCGGGCCAGCTGCGCCCGGTCGGCCGGATCGGGCCGGGCGGCACGGCCCGCACCGCCGCCGCCGAGGGGCACCGCACCGGGCGGTCCGGGGACCCCGGAGCCGTGACCGGCGGCGCGCCCGCGCGCGGGACCGTGGGTGATGGTCATGGGATCCTCCTCCGCCAATATTGTGGAGGTTACCTCTCTATGAGGTTACCGGCAAGGCCGGTAGGATGAGGCCATGCCCCACCACGACCCGGACTCCCTCGACGAGCTCCTGCTCGGCGCCTTCCGCCGGCTGCGCCGCCGGTGGGCGTCCCAGCTGGCACCCTTCGGCCTGACCCCGCACCAGTTCCGGGCGCTCGACGCGCTCGCCGGGGCCCCGGCCTCCCGCGACGTCGGGGAGGCCGGGGCGTGCGGCGGGACGGCGGGGCGGCGCGTGAAGGATCTGGCCGAGGCGCTGCGCATCGCCCCGCGCTCGGCCACCGAGGTCGTGGACCTGCTGCAGGAGAAGGGGCTGGTGGAGCGGGTCGCGGACCGCACCGACCGGCGCGCCACCCTCGTCTCCCTGACGCCGCCCGGCGCCGCCCTGCGCGGGCGGGTCCGCGCGGCCCGGCGCCGGGAGTCCGACGAGTACTTCTCCCGGCTCACCCCCGAGGACCGGGCCGAGCTGGAGCGGCTGCTCCGTCTGCTGGCAGCGGACGAGCCCGGGTGCACGCCCCGGAACCGGGAGGGGACGCCTAGGATCGGGAGCACCACCGTCCAGGAGAGGAGCGTCACCATGACCGCCCAGCAGCCCGAGGACCGCGGCGAGGCCTTCGCCGAGCAGCAGCAGGAGGACCTGCACGTCGTCGACGACGACGCGCTGACCGACTCGACCACCGCCGACAACCGGCGCATCGACGCCGACCCGGCCGAGGGCGGGCCCGTTCCGACCGAGGACGTCCAGGCACGGACCGGGCCCCCCGCCGACAACCAGTGACCGCCGCGCCGGCGCCCGCTTGACCACCGCCGTCGCGGTGCGCGTCCATGAGCTCAGTCCCAGGAGGCACCCGTGTCGCAGTCATCCTCCGCCCGAGGCCGGGACGAGCCCGGCGGACGAGACCTGGACGACGAGATCCGGGCTCTGATCGCCGGCTACCAGGAGCTGCACAAGCACGACGAGCGGGTGCGCCGCATCGGCCGGCGCACCTACACCGGCCGTCCCGCCGACGGCTCGAGCGAGGACCGGATCCCCGAGGTCCGGGAGGAGGACATCGCCCCGGCGCTGCAGCACCAGGACCTGCGCAGGATCTCCGCCGGGATGCTGCGCACCGAGCAGGACATGGCCGCCTACGCCGCCCGCTTCGCCCAGCGCAGCACTGCGCGCGACCCGGCGGGGAAGGACCTCGACCGGCAGGCCCACGCGGTCGACGCCGCAGGCACGCACTGGCTCCTGATGGTCGGGCAGAACCGGGACCACGGTCTGGTGGCCTGCCGGTTCGTGCGCGAGAAGGGCATCCCGCACGCCCGGATCGTGTCCTTCACCGCCGCACGGCTGCCGTTGCCCATCCTGGTCGTGGAGCTGGACCCGCAGGCCCGGCCGTGACCATCCGCACCGGCGTCCGCTCGGCGGCGAACGCCCCCGGCGCGCCGGCCGGGTCCTTCCGCGCCGGCCGGTGCGCCGGGCCGCCCGGGTCACCCGGTGGTGGGCGGCGCGGCTGCCCCGGGCTCACGTGGTCGCGCGGGTCCCCTGCCCGGACCGGTTTCCCCGCGAGGCCATGAGCCGGTCCACGACCAGGGCGAGGAGGGCGGCGAACACGGAGATCAGCACCACGGCCCCTGACGCGGCGAGCAGCCCGGAGACGGCCAGCCACGGGGTCACGGCGGCCACCACCCACACCAGCACGGCGTTCACCGCCAGGGTGAGCAGGCCCAGGAGCAGCACCGAGCCCGGCTGCGGCAGCCGCGCGGTGACCAGGGGCACCAGCGCGTTGACCAGTCCGATCAGCAGGGCCACCAGCAGGTGCGCGAACACGCCGCCGGTCAGGGTCACTCCGGGGAGGATCCAGGCCGCCAGCTCCACGGCGGCGGCCAGGACGACCCAGCGGATGAGAAGGGACGTGATCATGACGCACTCCTCGGTCGGTCCGGTCGCGACACCTCCAGTGTGCGGCGGCGGGGGCGGGGGCGGATCACCCGTACGGGGTGATGCGCGCCCGGCCCCGCCCGCGGAGGCTGGAACGGACCCGCGGCGCCCGTGGGCGGCCGAACGACGTGGAGGGTTCGATGAGCTTCTGGGACTTCTTGTGGCTGCTGCTGATCTGGACACCGCTGGCGGTGCTCTGGGGCGTGGCCCTGGCGGACATCTTCCGGCGCGACGACATCTCCGGCAGGCCCAAGGTGCTGTGGACGATCCTCGTTCTCCTGCTGCCCCTGCTGGGCACGCTGATCTACCTGCTGACGCGCTCGGTCGGCACCGCCGAGGAGACGCACGCCGCGACCGGCCGGGCCCGCGTCGAACCGGCGCCGCCCACCAGCGCCCAGCAGCTGACGATGCTCGCGGACCTGCGCGACCGCGGCGTCCTCACCCCGGAGGAGTTCGCCGCCGGGAAGTCGCAGCTGCTGGGCTCCCGTGCGGCACCCGCGGACGACCGGGTCGTAGCGCGGCCCACGGAGGCCTCCGCCGCCCACCCCGCGGCGCCCGCCGCCTGAGCCCCGCCGGAGGCCGACGCCGCCGGGGGCCGGGCGGTCACCCGGAGCGGAACCGTCGTGTCGGCGGGGCCGGCTTGGCCCCGTGCGTGGGATGTCCCCGCAGGGAGGTCGCGCAGGCGACGCCCGCGGCGGTTCCCTTGCCGAGGGCGATGGGCACCAGCTGCAGTCCCGCGGTGATGTCCCCCGCGGCGTAGACGCCCTCGACGCTGGTGAGCTGGAAGCCGTTGACGACGATCCCGCCCTCGTGGTCCAGCTCGCAGCCCAGCTCGAGCGCGAGCTCGTGGGTCGGGTGGTGGGCGTAGGAGAAGAAGACCTTGTCCCCCTCCACCAGCTCGCCACCGGCCAGCTGCACCCCCACCAGGGCCCCGGGCTCCCCGACCAGCGCCTCGGCCACCCCGTCCACGACCTCGGCCCCGTGGTCGGCCAGCGCCGCCCGCTGGTCCTCCCCGAAGCACGGGTCGGTGGTGTCGGTGACGATCCGGACCGTGTCGGCCCAGTCGAGCAGCTCCGACGCGTAGGCGGGGACCTGGTCGCCGGAGCCGAGCACGATCACCACCTGGTCCTGCGCCGTGGGCCCGTCGCAGGCCGGGCAGTGGTGCACGTCCGTGCCGTAGTGGTCCTGGATGCCGGCGAGCTCCGGGAGCCGGTCACGGACCCCGGTGGCCAGCACGACCCGCAGCGCGGACACCTCCGCCCCGTCCACGACGGCGCAGAACCGGCCACTCTCGTCCTTCCGGACGGAACTGACCGTTCCGTGGCGGAGCACCACCTCGGGGTACTGCGCCAGACCGGCCCGCGCCTCGGCCAGCAGCTCGTGCGGGGTGGTCGGGTCCCGGCCCAGCAGACCGTGGCCGCGGTCGGCGGGCAGGTTCCGCTGCTGCCCGGCGTCGACGACCAGCGTCGAGCGGCGGTAGCGGCCCAGCCAGGTGGCCGCCGACAGGCCGGCGGGCCCGCCGCCGACCACCAGCACGTCGACGGCAGGGGGCAGCTCAGCGGTCATGGTTCCTCTTTCCCGGCTCGTGACGGGCACGGCATCACCCGTCCGGGTCCACCCTACGGAACCGCCCCCGGTACCCGGCGTGCCCGTGCGGGATCGGGACAGCCCCCGTCCCGGCCGTCGGGGGTCGCGGGGACCGGCTCAGCCGGCCGGCGGAGCCGGAGGCGCGCCGGCCGGGGATCCGCCCGTGCCGCCGCCGGTGGGGGTGGTAGTGGTGTCCACCCCCGCGGTCAGGGTCACGGTGTAGCCGTCGGTGACGCTGCCGGTGACCGCCCCCAGCTGACTCGCCCCGCCGTCGTCGCCGAAGACGTTGTCGGTGGCCAGGGTGAGCCGGGCGAGGTTGGCCACCGAGGACGCGTAGCCGGCAGTGGCGTAGACGGCGTCGCAGGCGTTCTTCGGCAGCGCCACCTGGGAGGTCGCGATCGCAGAAGTGGAGTCGGTAATGGAGGCCTGGTCGGGGTAGACCTCGAAGTGGATGTGCGGCCACCGTCCCGGGTAGCAGGCCGGGAAGATGCTGGTGAAGCGCACCCTCCCGTCGTCGTCGGCGATCTGCACCCCGCGCAGGTAGTTCTGATCGGTGACCCCCTCGGAGTACATGGAGTAGCGGCCCTCCCGGTCGCAGTGCCACACGTAGACGGCCACCCCGGCGAAGGGCACCCCGCCGCCGGCCAGATCGGCGACGGTCAGCTCCAAGGTCATGGGCACCCCCTCGGCGGTTCCGGTAGCGTCCCCGAAGCTGGTGCGCAGGTCGCTGCGCACGATCCCGCTCTGCTCCAGCACGTCCGGGCCGTTGGAGCCGTCCCCGGGATAGGGGCCGGCGGTCTCGTCCGGGATCTCCTCGCCCGCCAGGGCCGTGGCCGAGGGCGAGGCGGTGGCCGGGGACGAGGCCGGCGAGCTCGTACCGGCGGAGGGTCCGCCGGTCGCCCCGCACGCGGCCAGGCCGGCCGTGGCCGCGTCCACGCCGAGGAACCCCAGCACCCGCCGCCGGCTCACCAGCGTGCCGAGGTCGAAATCCAGGCCCTGGTCCACCACCTCCTCCTCCGGCCGGGGCAGGCGGCGCCCCTCGTAGCGGAGCATCGTCTCGTGCGGGGAGCGCGGGGAGTGCGGGGCGTGTGGGGCGTGCGGGTCCATGGGTCCTCCATCGGTGTGGCCGGGTACGGGCCACCACGCTAGGAACCGCTCCTGTGCCCGCACTGGGCCGGATGCTGCGCTCGGCTGTGCGCAGTCACGGACGCCGTCGGGCTCGAACCTCCCGGGCCGACAGGTCCGGGGAGCCGCTGGGATGCCCGGGCCGATCAGGCGCGGTGACCGGGGCGGTGCCACTCGCTGGGGGCCACGAGCTCGAGGGCGGGTTCGAGGATCTCCACCTCACCGGCCGAGATCAGGGCGCCGGGGCTGTGCCCGTCGGCCTCGCAGCGCACCAGCACCACCATGCCCAGCTCGGCGGGCTCGTAGGGAGCGCACAGCACGGTCTCCCCCGCGCGCAGGCCGAGTCCCGGCCGGTCGGCGAGCACCCGGCACCGGGACACACTGGACACGTCGACCGCCGGCGTGGGCTCGACGACCACCCCGACCCCGATGCCCGGAGAGATTCGCACGGACTCGGCGCCGGAGGGCATGAACTCCGGATCGGCAACACTCATCAGGCGGACCTCCAGATCGTCGAACGCACCGGGACACACAACGGGTCCCGGCGCCGGGCGGGGTGCTCGACGACGCTGTCCCTCCCAGGATAGGAGCCCGCGCGACGAACAGGAAGCAGGCTGTGGAATCTTTCACCTGGTGTTCACCGGACCACACCGGCGATCCTGCGCCGCGCGCACCA
Organism: Kocuria sediminis; assembly: GCF_009735315.1. NCBI lineage: Bacteria > Bacillati > Actinomycetota > Actinomycetes > Micrococcales > Micrococcaceae > Kocuria > Kocuria sediminis. The sequence continues at coordinate 12,566 of NZ_WOGU01000004.1, read as the reverse complement.
GCCCACCTGTGCGCTTGTGCCCCGAAGTGGGGGCTGCCACGGCACCGGGCACCCGCGTAGTCTCGGCCGTGTCGGCGAGCCGCTCGCACACCGTGGACGGAGTCCACGCGGAGCGGCCCGACGAGGCAGGCCACGTCGGGGGGCGTGGGTCTGCCGGAGCGCAGCGCCCTTCCAGCGGCGCGCGTCGCCCGTGGCGGCCCCGCCCTTCGGCGGGGCCGCCACGGAGCCGCCCGGCGAGCGCCGGGACGGGCGGCCCTCGTGCGTCCTCGGGGCGGCGGGCAGCTCAGGATCCCGCGGAGGCGACCGCGGGGCCCTCGGCCAGCTCCCGGGCGATCTGCCGGGCCCAGGTCTCGACTCCTGCCCAGTCCCGGTAGTCGCCGAAGTGGCCGCCGATCCCCCGGAAGAGCAGTCCGGCCGCGCCCGGCAGCAGATCGGGCCGGGTCACGCCCGACAGGAGGAGGTGCCCGCGCGGACGCACGACGTCCCGCAGCGCCGCGGCCAGATGCCGGTCCTGGGAGCGGTGGGCCGGCCCGCGGAGGAGCCGGGGCAGTCCGGCCGACATTCCCACGCTGAACAGCCACACGGGGCGGGACAGCAGGTCGTCCCGGTGGCGCCGGACGAACTCGGTGGCCTCCGGCAGCCAGGCCTGGTTGTAGATGGCGCTGCCGAGCACCACGGCGTCGTATCCGCCCACATCCGCGATCCGACCCATCCGCTCGACGTCGACCGTCGCCCCCTGGTTGCGCAGCACCTCGGCGATCCGCTGGGAGATCTCCGCCGTCGATCCGTGCGCACTGGCGTGTCCGACGAGAATCCGCATGGCTGCCCCCTTCCCCGGTGTGCGTCCAGGGTAGGCCGGTGGCCGGCCGGTCGTCCCGGGGCGGTCCCGTGTATGACGATCTCCGCGGCCGCTCCCGGGGGCCGGTCCCCGCCGGCACCGGGGCGGCCTCCGGGAGCGGCTGCCCTCGAGGAGACCGCCTCGAACGGTCCCCGGGGCTCCGCGCGGACGGGCCGGGGTGCCGGTGAACACCCAGCCGCGCTGGAGGCCCCGGCCAGGCTGGGGTGGCACGATCGGCGTGCGCCGCAGATCGTGACGCACAGCACCCCCCCCCCCGGAGGACCATGAGCGCCCCCGCACCGACCCCCGCTCCCATCCGCGGCACCGGCGCCCGCCCGGCAGCCGGCCCCGAGCACCGCCGCGCGGCCCGGGCCACGCTGCCCGGGATCGGTGTCGGCACGGACCCGCAGATCCGCCCCGCCGCCCCCGCCACGCCTCTGTCTCGCTACCGGGTGCGCACCGACCGGCCGGGGCTGAACCTGCGCGCCGGCGAGATCGTGCTGTGCGCCGTCTACGAACCGGCGTCCCTGGGCATGGTGGTGCTGGTGCGGTGCGAGTCCGACGGCCACGCCCCCGGTGCGCTGCTGCCGGTGCGCGAGCTCGAGCTGGTCGAGCACACCGGGACGGTCGCGGGGCCGGTCGTCTGGTCCGCGCCGGGAGTCCGCGGCTGAGCGCTGCGCCGCGGGAGAGTCGGGCTCGCCCGGGGAGGTGTCCGGCCCGGGCCGGGGAAGGTCGTGCGGGCACCGGCCCCGCCGGTCGTCGCCCCCCGCCGCGGTAGGCTCCTGCCGCCGGTTCGGCGCCTCCGGAAGGCCGCCGTCACCGTCCGGTGACGACCGCACCTGTGCCCGCCCCGGATCTAGACTGGCGCCCATGACGGTCCTGGACGTGGGGCGCATCGTGGTCGGGATGGCGCTGCTGGTCTCGGGCGGGGAGCTGCTGGTGCGCGGGGCCTCCGCGCTGGCGGCCCGCGTGGGGCTCTCCGCCCTGGTCATCGGACTGACCGTGGTCTCGTTCGCCACGTCGGCCCCCGAGCTGACGGTCACGATCAGTTCCGTCCTGGGCGGGGAACCGGGACTGGCCCTGGGCAACGTGGTGGGCAGCAACATCGCCAACGTGCTGCTCGTGCTGGGGCTGACCGCGCTGCTGGCGCCGCTGGCCGTCACCCACCAGCTGCTGCGCTTCGACCTGCCCCTGCTGGTGCTGGTGTCCACGGCGCTGCTGCTCGTCGCCCTCGACGGCCGGGTCGACGTCGTGGACGGGGCCCTCCTGTTCGCGGCGGTCGTGGTCCACGGCGTGCTGACCGTGCTGATCGGCCGCCGGGACGCCGCGACCCCGGCCGCACCGCACGGCGCGGCCGGGGACCCGCTGCCCACCGACCCCGGTGCCGACCGGACACCGGGGATCTCGGCCCTCCTTTCGCTGGTCCTCGTCGCGGCGGGGGTCGGGCTGCTGGTGGTCGGGGCCACGGTCCTCGTGGACGGAGCGGTCAACATCGCCGCGGCCCTGGGGGTCAGCGGCCTCGTCATCGGGCTCACGGTGGTCGCCGTGGGGACGTCCCTGCCCGAACTGGCCACCTCGGTCATCGCGGTGCGCCGCGGGCAGCGGGACCTCGCCGTGGGCAACGTGGTGGGCAGCTGCCTGCTGAACCTCGGGCTGGTGCTCGGGGTGCCGGCGATGCTGTTCGCCGGCGGACTGCCCGTGCCGGCGGCGGCGGTGGCCCTGGACATCCCGGTGATGCTCGCGGCCGCGGTGGCGCTGCTGCCCATCGCCTTCACCGGGTTCGCCGTGGCCCGGTGGGAGGGTGCCCTGTTCCTGCTCCTGTACCTGTTCTACACCGGGTACGTGGTCCTGGAGGCCGCCGAGCACGATGCCCTGGACGGGTTCACCGCCGTGCTGGTCTCGTTCGTGCTGCCCCTGCTTGTGCTGACCCTGGTGGCGGTGTCCGCCCACGAGGTGGGACGGCGCCGCGGGCGCCGTCAGCTCGACCGGCACGCCGGCGCACCGTAGCGGGGCGGCTCGCTCTCGCACCGCCCTGCCCGGCCCGGCGGGGCTCGAGCGCCCCGGCGCCTGCAGCGGTGCCGAGGCCGGTGCGACGGTGACGGCCGGACGTCGCACCACCGCTTCATCCGATCCGGGTGAGGCCAACAACCGGCCCGGCGGGCGATCCTGAAAGCGGGCATCCGCCGGAACCGCTTCGGCCCATGTCCGACACCGGCGCACCAGGGGAAGGACCAGCTGTGGACTCGACGCAGAAACCGGCCGGCGCACCGATCAGCGCGGCCCACCAGGAGCAGACGGCATCGCTGCCGTGGCACGACGACCAGGACGTCGCCGACGCCGCCCGAGGGTTCCTGGGGGCGGTGGAGCCGGGGGTGATCCGCGACGCCGAGGGCCGCGTGGTGTGGGACAACGACTCGTACGTGTTCCTGGCCGGCGACGCCCCGCCGACGGTCCACCCGAGCCTGTGGCGGCAGTCGCGGCTGAACGCGATGCAGGGACTGTTCGAGGTGGTGCCGGGGCTCTACCAGGTCCGCGGGCTGGACCTGTCCAACGTCAGCTTCATCGAGGGCACGCGCGGAGTGATCGTGCTCGACCCGCTGATCTCCGCGGAGACGGCCGCGGCCGCCCTGGGCCTGTACCGGGCCCACCGCGGGGACCGGCCGGTGACGGGGGTGGTCTGCACGCACAGCCACGTCGACCACTTCGGCGGCGTCCGCGGCGTGGTGTCCCCGGAGGACGTCGACTCCGGGGCCGTGCCGGTGCTGGCGCCGCAGGGGTTCACCCGGCACGCCGTGAGCGAGAACGTCTACGCCGGCACCGCCATGGCCCGGCGGGCCGCGTACATGTACGGCGCCGCGCTGCCGCGCGGTCCCCGGGGGCAGGTCGGCGCGGGTCTGGGACAGACCACGTCGACGGGCAGCGTCGGGCTCCTCCCGCCGACCCGGGAGATCGCGAGGACCGGCCAGGAGGAGGTCCTCGACGGCGTGCGCATGGTGTTCCAGATGGCCCCGGACAGCGAGGCGCCGGCCGAGATGCACCTCTACCTGCCGCAGCTGCACGCGCTGTGCACCGCGGAGAACGCCACGCACGTGCTGCACAACATCCTGACCATCCGCGGCGCACAGGTCCGCGACGCGCACGGCTGGGCCGGGTACCTCACCGAGGCGCTCGAGCTGTTCGGCGGCGACCTCGAGGTGGTCTTCGCCTCCCACCACTGGCCGACCTGGGGCCGGGAGCGGGCGGTCGCGTTCCTCGCCCTGCAGCGGGACCTCTACGCCTATCTGCACGACCAGACGCTGCGGATGCTCAACCAGGGCATGACCGGCCCGGAGATCGCCGAGGCCATGGTCCTGCCCCCGGCCCTGGAGAACGCCTGGCACGCCCGCGGCTACTACGGGTCCGTCAGCCACAACGTGAAGGCCGTCTACCAGCGCTACATGGGCTGGTACGACGGCAATCCCGCTCATCTGTGGCCGCACCCACCGGTCGAGGCGGCCCACCGCTACGTGGAGTTCATGGGCGGGGCGGACGCCGTCGTGGACAAGGCGCGGACCTCCTTCGCCGCCGGTGACCTCCGGTGGGCCGCCGAGGTGCTGAACCACGTGGTCTTCGCCCGCCCCGACCACGAGGCCGCCCGGGAGCTGCTCGCCGACACGTACGAGCAGCTCGGCTACGGGGCGGAGAACGGCACCTGGCGCTGCGCCTACCTCTCCGGCGCGCACGAGCTGCGCCACGGCACCGGCGGCACGCCGGCGAGCACCGCCGGCGCCGACGTGGTGGCCCAGCTCACCCCCGGCCAGCTCTTCGACGCGCTCGCCGTGCGCGTCAACGGGCCCCGCTGCTGGCACGAGCAGATCGTCCTGGAGCTCGCCCTCAGCGACACCGGCGCCCGTTACCGGCTGGAGCTGCGCAACGGCGTGCTCACCCACACGGTCGCCTCGCCGGGCGGCCGCGCCGACGCGGTCCTCCACCTGCCCGCCGCGGCCCTGCCGCGCCTCGCCGGCGCCGTCGCGGACCCGGCCGCGCTCACCGCTGCGGGCGTCGTGGTCGACGGCGACGCCGGCGCCCTCGGGCGGCTGCTGGCGGCCCTCGACGCCCCTGATCCCGGGTTCGCCATCGTCACCCCTTGACGAGCGGCCCGGGACGGCCCCGGCGCGAAGCGGGTCACGGACCCGGTCGTCCCGGGCCGTGCGGCGGCGCGGGTGCTCCCTGAGCGACCCCGTCAGCCGGAGCGCAGCCCGCTGAGTCCGTTGCCGAGCAGGACCGCGCCGATGACCACCAGCACGACGGTCATCACCAGGGCACTGTTGGCGGTCATCCACGCCTTCGCGGCCGCCAGCACCGGATCGGCCCGGTCCCCCAGCGCCACGCGGAGCAGCACCGGCGCGGCCACCCCGAGACTGGCCACCACCGTGAACAGCGCGAGCGCGGCCACCTGGTGCACCACGTCGCCCGTGGCGGTCCCGATCGCGGCCGCTCCCGAGACGACCAGCACGGCGTTCTTGGGGTTCACCGCCACCAGCAGGAAGGCCACGAGCACGGCGCGCGAGGGGGTCATCGTGTCGATCGCCGCCAACCACCGCGCCGGCTCCTCGTCCGCCCGGGACCGGCTCCGCCACTGCTTGACGCCCAGCAGGACCAGCGCCCCGCCGAGCACGATGCGCAGGAGTCCGGCCCACGGCGCGGGGTCGTCACGGGGCAGGCTCGTGTCGATGACCACGAGGGTGAGGGCGGCGACCGCCCCGATCCCGGCGACCCATCCGAGCAGGAACCCGGTGACCGCCCCCCGCCGCCCGCCGGTGACGAGCATCAGCACGAGCACGGCGACGGGCATGGACGCGGCGAGCAGACCCACCGCGATCGGCAGGCTTGCCACTGTTGCTGCCAGCACGGCCACCTCCTGACCACCGGGGCGTCCTCGGCGGCGCATCCCACCCATCATGCTCCGGCCCCCCGGCCCCACCGGTGATCACCCGCCCAGGGTGACGCCGTGATGACGCACGGGCCCGTCACCGCACCGCCGCCACCGGCGGTCGCTGCCGCCGCGCCGTCGTCGCGGTGGACCGCCAGGCCGTGTCAGAGCGCGTCGATAGCCTCGGCACCATGAGGAACGCCCCCACCTCTCCCCCGGACCTGCAGGGTCCGACCACCTCCACCCCGCGGTTCGAGACCGCCCGGCGCAACTTCCAGCTCGCCCGCTTCGAACTCACCGCTGCGGCCCTGCAGGAACTGACGGTCCGGGTCCGGATCCGGTTTCCGCAGGCGAGGGAGCTGCTGATGCTCTGCGACGACGTCGAGGACGGCCTCTACCTGGCGGGCATCACCGACGGCAGCGGGAGGGCCCTTCCCACGAGCGGGCCGCTGCTCGACGACCGCACCACCACTCAGGTGATCGGCAATCTGCGCGGGTCCTATCTCGCGCTCCTGCCCGGGGTCGTCCACGACCCGGTCGAGCAGTCCTTCCGAGTGCACCTCGTCCAGCGCTCCACCGGTGTCGCCGGCTGAGGCCTGTCGCCCCGTCACGGCCCGCACCGGGGAGGTCGCGCCTTCTCCTGTTCAGTCGCGCGTCTCCTCGACCCCCGTCCGGCTCAGCGCCGCCGTGCGACCGGGTGACGGGGTTCCCGGCCGATGGCGCGCGGCGGGGACGACGGCGAGGACGCCGATGAGGCCGGCGACCGCGAAGGTGAGGACGGGCGAGGTGGACCCCATGAGGACCCCCAGGAGGACCGCGCCGGCCGCCTGACCGACGGCCAGAGCGATGAACAGCGCCGCGGTGCCCGCGGAGGCACGCTCCGGGACCACGCGGGTGGCCCAGAGGATGAGGACACCGCACAGGGCGGTGTAGCCGGCCCCGAACACGGCCACGGAGACGTACGCGGCCAGGGGCGAGCCCGGCGCCGCCCCCAGGACGACCGTCGAGACGGCCATGGCTCCGACGGTGAGGTGCCAGGCCGCGCGCAGGCTCCAGACCTGCACGATCGTCCCGGCGGTCGCACCCAGCACCCCGAAGGCTCCCAGGACCATCCACGCGCCGATCGAGTAGGCCTCCTCGCCCGTGCGGGAGGTGGCCAGGACCGTGCGCCCGAAGGTCCAGACGGCGGCACTCGAGGCGCCGGCCAGCGCTGCCGCGGCAATGGGCCGGGCCAGGGACGCCAGGTCCCGGGCGCGCACCCGTGGCGGCGGCTCCGGAGCCTGGGCCCGGTGGACGGAGCGGTCGGCCCGGAGGGTGGCGAGGGTGGCGAGGACCACCAGAGCGGCCATGGCCGCCCAGCCTAGGCGCCACTGCTCGGTCGTGAGGAGCATGAGGACGCCCGCGGTGACGATGCCCGCTCCGGTGCCGGCGTTGACGACCGTCTGTGCGCGCTCCTGGCGCGCTGGGACGATGTCGCGCTCGATGAGCGTGACCAGGCCCGGGGTGGCGAACCCGGCGCCGGCGCCGGCCAGCACCACGCTCCCGGCGAGGACGACCACGGTGGGGGCGACGGCCACCCCCGCCGAGCCCAGCGCGGCCGTCGCCCCGGCGCACACCACGACCAGCCGCGGGCGGGCCGCCAGGCGCGAGGCCAGGACCGCGGCGAGGCAGAAGGAGAGGAAGCTGCCGGCCTGGATGAGCCCGGAGACGGCCGACCCCATCGGGAAGGCCTCGGTGAACCGGGGCAGGAAGAGCCCGTAGCCGAAGCGCGCCAACCCGTAGGTCGCCGCGATCAGCGCCATTCCGCTGAGCACCAGAGCTCGCATCGCTCCTCCTGGAGATCGCCATTTCAGAACGGTCGTTACACTACACCACAACGGTCGTTCTGGAATCTGGTCCTTACACTGGGAGGGTGACCACCGCCCAGAGACTTCCTGCGCGCGACCGGCTGCTCCAGGCGGCCGACCGCGTGCTGTTCGACCGAGGCATCCGGGCCACGCCCGTCGACGAGCTGCTGCGCGAGGCGGAGGTCTCCGCGGCCACCCTCTACGCGCACTTCGGCAGCAAGGACGCACTGGTCGCCGAGGCCCTGCGGAACCGGCTGGCGGACTGGCGGGCGGTCTGGGACCAGCACATCGTGGCGGCCGGCGACGACATGGCCCGGCTGCTGGCGGTGTTCGACGCGCTGGCCGCCTACCGGGGTGGCCGGCACCGGCCGGCACGCTGGTGCGCCTTCCTGGCCGCGGCCACCGAGCTCCCGGACGCCCCCGACGAGATCTCCGAGGTCCTGGGCGCCGACACCGCCCTGCTCGCCGAGCGGCTCCTGCAGCTGTCCCGCCCCCTCGCCGGGGCGCGTGCCCAGGACCTGGCCGACGAGGTGCTGGTGGCCTACAGCGGCGCCCTGGCCGCCCTGCTGCGCGGCAGCCCCCGGGATCCGATCCAGGTCGGCCGCCGCCTGGCCCGCACAGCGGCCGAGGCCCACTCGCGCGGCTGACCCGTGCGGGCGCGGCCTCCGGTGCCGGGCAGGACCGTCCGGGGGCGGCATCATGGGTCCATGAGCGCATCCCAGGACCCCACACCACGCACCGTCGAGCTGCTCCGGAGCGCCACCGGCCACTACACCGCCCGCAACGCCGCGGGGGCCCAGGTCGCCTTCGGCCAGGGCGAGGATCTGCTGTCCCCCGTGGAACTGCTGCTGGCCGCCCTTGCCGGGTGCTCGGCCGTCACCGTGGACACCGCCACCGCGCGCAGCGCGGAGCCCTCGGACTTCCGGGTCGAAGCCTCGGGGCGGCAGATCGTGGACGAGAACGGCGGGAACCGCCTGGAGGGCCTGCACCTGTCCTTCCACCTCGCGTTCCCCGACGATGCCGCCGGGCGCAAGGCCGCCGGCATGGTCGAGCGCCTCGTGACCCTCTCCCACGACAAGTACTGCACGGTCTCGCGGACGCTGGAGCACGGAACCGCCGTCCGCCACGACGTCAGCGTCGCCTGCGCGGCGGACGACACCCGGTAGACGACCGCCGGAGCGGCCCCCTGCCTGTGCCGGAACCGCCCTGCGGGCGGCCGACCACGTCATCACCTTCGGCACCGCAGACGCGGTGCCCGTCCACCCGGACACGGAGCACCAGGACTGGGGCGCGGACCGCACCGTCTCCGGAAACCCCGAGCACCTGGAGGCGCTGGTGGCCGAGGTCGACGAGAAGGTCCGGTCCCTGTGGCGGTCCGTCCGCCGCTGATACGGCCGCGGTGACACCGCCGCCGCCGAACTGACGGGAACCGCGGCGGCGCGCACGGCCGACGCCCGAAGGACGACGGCCGTGGCCGTCGGCCGGTCGCCTGCGCCTCGTCCGCGCCGGCCCGTTCAGGCCCCGCCGGCTCCCGCCCGGCAACCGCCCCCCGGCCCGTCACCGCAGAGGACCGCTGGGGCCGGTGCGCGTCGGACCCGACCCGCTCGCACGCTAGTGTGTGCGGAAAGGAACATGCATTTGCATGTGTTGCACCGGGCTGCCCCCTCCCACGGCGGGCGGGACCGGCCACCGTCCACGGCGATCAGAGCATCGCCGAACGACTCTCCGGGCCGAGCCGACGCGCCGCCCGGCACCGCCCCGAAAGGCCGGGATGCGCAGCACGTCGTGGACCACCAGGACATCCGTCATCGGCTCGGGAGCAGTGCTGCTCACGGCCCTCACCGCTTGCGCGGACACCGCTTGCGCGGACACCGCCGCCCCCGGCGCTCCGCCCACGGCCTCGGCTGCGTCCAGCGCACCGGAGCAGGCCGCGGCGCAGTGGTCCTACGAGGGGGCCACCGGCCCCCGGCACTGGGGGGAGCTCGCCGACGAGTTCACGACCTGCAGCACCGGAACGGCGCAGTCGCCGATCGACGTCCCCAGCGACCCGGTGCTGTCCTCCGCGCCGATCGAACTCGACTACACGTCCGCCGACTTCCGGGCCCGCGACACCGGCCACACGCTCGAGCTCCACGCGCTCTCGCCGCAGAGCATCACGGTCGACGGGACCGAGTACACCTTCCAGCGGATGCACTGTCACGCACCGTCCGAGCACACGGTCGACGGCGTCGCCTACGCCGCGGAGTTCCACTTCGTGCACCGGTCCGACGACGGCGACCTCGCCGTCGTCGGCGTGCTGGCCACCGCAGGCCGACACAGCGCCGCGTGGTCGTCCGTCACCGACGCGGTCTCCGCCGCGGCGGACGAGGACGCGCCGGCCGTGACCGGGTTGACGCTCGCCTCCTTGCTCCCCGAGTCCCTGGACCACTACGTGTACGGCGGCAGCCTCACCACGCCACCGTGCAGCGAGGACGTGCGCTGGCTCCTGCTGCAGAGCCCCGTCGAGCTGGGCGCGGGCCAGATCGACGCCTTGCGTTCCGCGCACGCCGACAACAACCGTCCGGTGCAACTCCTGAACGACCGTGAGGTCCGGGAGGTCGACCAGTGACCCGCAGAGGATGACGACTCCGACGCGCCCCTGGCTCACGTGCCGCAGATCGCGGTGAGCTCGTAGACGACGGCCGAGCTCGTCGCCGGTCCACGGCAGGTCAGCCGGCACGGCGGCGCGCGGTGGGCCCGGAGCTCGACGTCGACCCGGCCGGGGTGCGGCGGGCGGCCGGTGAGGCGGATCCGCCAGCGGTCGCCGTGGCGGGACGTCTCGGCCACCGTGTAGTCGTTCCGACCGGCCGGACCGAAGCGTCCGAGGGCGGCCGCGACAGCGGCCTGCTGGGGCGGCGTGAGATCCGTGTAGCCGCGCAGGTGCTCCGCGTGCACCCGGCCGGCCAGGTGCTCACCGAGCACGACGACGGAGGACTCGGCGTCGAGACCCCCGTAGTAGACGCCGTCGGGGGCGATCACCGCGTTGCCGGCGAACCTGTCCCCGCCGACGTGGGCGCACTCCCACACCAGCTCCGGCCAGTGCTCGCTCAGCGCCCGCGCCACGGGCCGCCCGTGCACGGCGCAGCAGGGGTCGTGCTGACCGTGGGCGCAGACCAGCACGACCGGCGGGTGGCCCAGCTCCCCGGGTGTGCTGAGGGCTGTGGCGATGCCCGCCAGGTCCTCGTCCCGGTCCCACGTGCCCCACTGCTGACGACCGGCGCCGTCGGGCCCGTGGCGCAGCACGGCCCAGCGGCGGGCCTCCTCGCCGCTGCGGCGGCCGTGCCGCCTGACCAGCAGCACCCGGGCCCGCACCGCCTGGGCGGCGGCGAACACGAGCGCCTTGGTCCCCGGCTCCAGGTCGAGGCCGTCGAAGCCGTTGACCGGCCACCCGCCCCGGTGCTCGACGAGGACCCACACGAAGCCGCGCGGCGCGGTGCCCGCCATCGGGTCACCGCGACCCCGGGCGGCCTCGGCGCAGGAGAAGCGTTCCGTGGTGGTCACTGCGGCGACGTCACCGCTCGGCGGGGACGACGACGCCCGCGCGCAGCAGCCGGGCGACGAGCTCGACGCCGAGGTCCTCCGCGGTGTGCACCTCCCCGTCGAGCAGGCGCACGACGGCGGGCCGATCGGTCTCCGGGAAGTCGAGCCAGCCCACGCGCGTGGTCAGGCGGGAGCCCTCCATCCGGGCCGCCAGCGCCTCCCGGAGCCGCACCGGGGAGTCGGGGCGCAGGCCCTCCACGGCCGCCAGCTGGGCCAGCGGGCCCAGCGGGGCGGGTCGCCCCTGCCCCCTCCGGGTGCGGTGGAACAGGGCCGTGGAGTCCGCCGCGGCGACGGCCGTGGCCAGCCGCTCGCGGACGGCGTCGAGCTCCCCGCCGGGACCGTCGAAGCCCAGCGGCAGCGTCGTGCGCATCTCGGGATCGTCGGCCAGCAGGGCCAGGGCCGCCTGGGCCAGCTGCTCGGCCAGGGCATGGCGGGTCCAGCTGTGGATCCCGAGCGTGAGATGGATGGAGACCTCGTGCTGTGCCTGGGCGGCGTGCAGCCAGCCCCGCGGCAGGTAGAGGGCGTCGCCGGGCTCGAGCACGGTGTCGATCCGGGCCGTGCCCTGCGCGGCCTCGGCGACGGCGGCGCGGTGAGCGGTCCAGGGCTGATCGCGCAGCGGGTCCGGGTGGACGGGCTCGTGGATGATCCAGCGCTTGGTGCCGGCGATCTGCAACACGAAGACGTCGTGGACGTCGTAGTGGTCGTCGAACCCGCGGTTCTGCGGCGGGGTGACGTAGGCGTTGGCCTGGACCGGGTGCCCGAGCTCGGTGCTCAGCCGGGTGCTGAAGTCGGCGACCGGCTCCCACGTGCGGTGCAGGGCCTGCAGGACGAGTGTGGCCCCGTCGGCGAAGCTGCGCCAGAGCGCGGTGTCGTCGAGCTGGTCGGGAATGGTGGCGCCGACGCCGGCGGAAGAGGTGAACGACGAGTCGGGGATCGTGGAGCCGTCCTTGGCGACGCGCAGGAAGGGCGTGCGCAGTCCGCGGCGCGCGACGAGGTCGTCGACGGCTGCGGCGGAGAACAGATCGGAGAAGTCCCCGGCCCTGCGGGTGAGCAGTGCTGTGCGTCCCCAGACCTCGCGGGCGAACTGCTCCCGGCCGATGTCGATCAGGCGGGCCTCCAGGACCCCGGCGTCGTCTCGGACGCCGGGTTCCTGCGAGTCGGTGCGGGCGTCGCGCATGCTCAGCTGCCCCGTGCTTCGGCTCCTCCGTCAGCGCCGCCGTCGGCGCCTCCGTCGGCTCCCCCATCGGCACCGCCGTCAGCACCGCCGTCGTGGACGCCCGGGACGCCGGCCGCGCCGCCGTCGGCCGGACCTTCCGCGCCGCCGTCGGCTCCCCCATCGGCACCGCCGTCGGCACCGCCGTCAGCACCGCCGTCAGCACCGCCGTCGTGG
>NZ_WOGU01000037.1:0-3183 GCF_009735315.1 Kocuria sediminis | reverse complement strand
GTTGGTGGGTGCGTGCTGGTTGTGGTCGTCGGTCGGTGTGTTCTGTGATCATGTGGCAAGTTTTTAAGGGCGCACGGTGGATGCCTTGGCATCAGGAGCCGATGAAGGACGCGGTAATCTGCGATAAGCCTCGGGGAGCTGATAAACGAGCTGTGATCCGAGGGTCTCCGAATGGGGAAACCCCGCCGCGTGTTATGCGTGGTGACCCGTACCTGAATGCATAGGGTGCGTGGAGGGAACGTGGGGAAGTGAAACATCTCAGTACCCACAGGAAGAGAAAACAACAGTGATTCCGTCAGTAGTGGCGAGCGAACGCGGAAGAGGCCAAACCGATGGTGTGTGAGACCCGGCAGGGGTTGCATCATCGGGGTCGTGGGGCGTGTCGTCCCGGGTCTGCCGGCCCGGGCGTGTGAGTGCAGGGCGATAGTCGAACCGGTGTGAGTGCCGGGCCGTAGAGGGTGGGAGTCCCGTAGACGAAATCGCTGCTGCCGCGCGGTGTACGTACCCAAGTAGCACGGGGCCCGTGAAATCCCGTGTGAATCTGCCAGGACCACCTGGTAAGCCTAAATACTACCTGATGACCGATAGCGGACCAGTACCGTGAGGGAAAGGTGAAAAGTACCCCGGGAGGGGAGTGAAATAGTACCTGAAACCGTGTGCCTACAATCCGTCGGAGCCTCTAGGGGTGACGGCGTGCCTTTTGAAGAATGAGCCTGCGAGTTAGTGTTACGTCGCGAGGTTAACCCGTGAGGGGTATCCGTAGCGAAAGCGAGTCTGAACAGGGCGAGTGAGTGGCGTGATCTAGACCCGAAGCGAAGTGATCTACCCATGGCCAGGTTGAAGCGCGTGTAAGAGCGCGTGGAGGACCGAACCCACTTCAGTTGAAAATGGAGGGGATGAGCTGTGGGTAGGGGTGAAAGGCCAATCAAACTTCGTGATAGCTGGTTCTCCCCGAAATGCATTTAGGTGCAGCGTTACGTGTTTCTTGCCGGAGGTAGAGCTACTGGATGGCCGATGGGCCCTACAAGGTTACTGACGTCAGCCAAACTCCGAATGCCGGTAAGTGAGAGCGTAGCAGTGAGACTGTGGGGGATAAGCTTCATAGTCGAGAGGGAAACAGCCCAGACCACCAACTAAGGCCCCTAAGCGTGTGCTAAGTGGGAAAGGATGTGGAGTTGCTCAGACAACCAGGAGGTTGGCTTAGAAGCAGCCACCCTTGAAAGAGTGCGTAATAGCTCACTGGTCAAGTGATTCCGCGCCGACAATGTAGCGGGGCTCAAGTACACCGCCGAAGTTGTGGCATTGCACCAACGATACCCAGCCGGGCCTTGCGCCTGGTTCAGGTGGTGCGATGGGTAGGGGAGCGTCGTGTGGGCAGTGAAGCTGCGGGGTGACCCAGTGGTGGAGCCCACACGAGTGAGAATGCAGGCATGAGTAGCGAATGACGGGTGAGAAACCCGTCCGCCGGATGATCAAGGGTTCCAGGGTCAAGCTAATCTGCCCTGGGTCAGTCGGGACCTAAGGCGAGGCCGACAGGCGTAGTCGATGGACAACGGGTTGATATTCCCGTACCGGCGAAGAACCGCCCCTATCGAACCGGGGACACTAACCACCCGAACCGCACCGTGGTGCCGGCCTAGCCGGTGCCTGGTGGCGGGGAGCGTGGGACCTGAACCGGGGAGGTAAGCGTATTAACAGGTGTGACGCAGGAAGGTAGCCGAGCCGGGCGATGGTAGACCCGGTCTAAGCGTGTAGGGCGATCCGTTGGCAAATCCGCGGATCATGCGCCTGAGACGTGACGGGACCCCCATCCGTGGGGGGATTCGGTGATCCTATGCTGCCGAGAAAAGCATCGACGCGAGGTTCCAGCCGCCCGTACCCCAAACCGACACAGGTGATCAGGTAGAGAATACTAAGGCGATCGAGAGAATCATGGTTAAGGAACTCGGCAAAATGCCCCCGTAACTTCGGGAGAAGGGGGGCCCGGACCGTGGACACCACTAGCTGGTGCGAGCGGGTAAGGGCCGCAGAGACCAGGGGGAAGCGACTGTTTATCAAAAACACAGGTCCGTGCGAAGTCGCAAGACGAGGTATACGGACTGACTCCTGCCCGGTGCTGGAAGGTTAAGAGGACCCGTTAGCCTCACGGCGAAGCGGAGAATTTAAGCCCCAGTAAACGGCGGTGGTAACTATAACCATCCTAAGGTAGCGAAATTCCTTGTCGGGTAAGTTCCGACCTGCACGAATGGAGTAACGACTTCCCCGCTGTCTCAACCATGAACTCGGCGAAATTGCAGTACGAGTAAAGATGCTCGTTACGCGCAGCAGGACGGAAAGACCCCGAGACCTTTACTATAGTTTGGTATTGGTGTTCGGTGTGGCTTGTGTAGGATAGGTGGGAGACGGTGAAGCGGGCACGCCAGTGCCCGTGGAGTCAACGTTGAAATACCACTCTGGTCACTCTGGACATCTAACTTCGGCCCGTGATCCGGGTCAGGGACAGTGCCTGATGGGTAGTTTAACTGGGGCGGTTGCCTCCTAAAGAGTAACGGAGGCGCCCAAAGGTTCCCTCAGCCTGGTTGGCAATCAGGTGTCGAGTGTAAGTGCACAAGGGAGCTTGACTGTGAGAGCGACAGCTCGAGCAGGGACGAAAGTCGGGACTAGTGATCCGGCGGTACATTGTGGAATGGCCGTCGCTCAACGGATAAAAGGTACCTCGGGGATAACAGGCTGATCTTGCCCAAGAGTCCATATCGACGGCATGGTTTGGCACCTCGATGTCGGCTCGTCGCATCCTGGGGCTGGAGTTGGTCCCAAGGGTTGGGCTGTTCGCCCATTAAAGCGGTACGCGAGCTGGGTTCAGAACGTCGTGAGACAGTTCGGTCCCTATCCGCTGCGCGCGCAGGAAATTTGAGAAGACCTGTCCTTAGTACGAGAGGACCGGGACGGACGAACCTCTGGTATGGCAGTTGTACCGCCAGGTGCACCGCTGCTTCGCTACGTTCGGAAGAGATAACCGCTGAAAGCATCTAAGCGGGAAGCTCGCTTCGAGATGAGATTTCCACGCACCATCAGGTGTGAGAGGCCCCCAGCGAGACCACTGGGTTGATAGGCCGGAGGTGGAAGCACGAACCAACGACGTGTGCAGCCGACCGGTACTAATACGCCGACAACTTACCCCAC
>NZ_WOGU01000036.1:0-3767 GCF_009735315.1 Kocuria sediminis | reverse complement strand
TGACAGGCATCACAGCGCACTCGGCGGCCACCCACCCGTCAGCCGTCTGCGACTAATCTTATGACCGGGCACATCTAAACGGTGCCTCTCCGCCCGGGGTAACCGGGACCAGGTCGTGCCTGCCAATAAGGCCTTGAGTTAGATGTTGATGGCCCGCAACACGCCTCCGCCCAGGTAGGTCAGTGCCAGCTAATCGCAGCTGGTGGCTATCCCGCGCCACCGCTTCGTGCGGCTGGAGGACCGCTTCACAACATTGCGGCCCCGGTAGTCGCGGGCGTCGAAGTCCTGGGCGACCCGGAACGAGCTGCGCGTTGCGATCGTCACCTGGACCAAGCGGATCCAGCACCGCCGCCGGCGGCAGGCCCGCCTGGGGCGGTTGACCCCTATCGAGTACGAGGCCACGATGCAGCCCGCTGTAACCCCCGCGGCATGAGACCCCACCTGTCACCTATCGGTGCAGCAGTCCCGTGCGAAGAAAGGGTATCCCTACGGCCAGTGCCCACACTGCTAGGACCAGCCAGACCGACTTGTACGAAGAACCTCTTCGTGACAGCCGATACTCCGCATCGTGGACTGGACTGACTAGGTCCTATGCAGCCGGTCTGATCCTGACCAACGCCATCGGGGACGGAGGAACGTGCACCTGCTCACCAGTCTTAGCGGCGGGTAAGTCGATAGGAAGTATGTCTTCCTGCCAACGTCACCGAAGAAGCGCCCCGACCTGCGACGCAGGTCCTCGCTGGAACGAATTCCCGTCAAGGGACCTGGGAGACATCCCCAAAACTATGATTGCAGCTGCGCGGCACCAGCCTTCATGGGTAACAGCCGGCACCTGGCCACAACAACTGTCCGGTAGTCGATTCGTTGCTGCTGTCTGAGCGGTCGAGGTTGGCCAACCTCTCACGTCCGTCCTCGATGTCGTGTGCCCGCCCATGGACCGCGATGGCGGAATTGGCTCCTGTCCGCTCGGCGATCTCGGTGCCCCAATTATCCTAAGCTGTCGGCTGTCGGCTATCGGCCATCGGCCATCGGCCATCGGCGGCAAAATACTCGCTCAGTACGCCTAATCGAATCGCATTGATATCACACGCACGAGACCGATAAACTTTTCCCGGTCGCCATCCCGTAATAGAAACGGGACTACAGGACGCTTGGCCACACCTCAAGATCCCAATCACCTAAGGATTTAGGTGATCGGGAAGTTGAGCTACGGGCCACCACAGCTTAGGGAAATTTGCGGAGTCAAGGCATGAATCTCTGTATGCTCTATCGGAAGCAGTCTACGAAAAGTCTCTCAATCGCCTCATTGACCTTCGCCTTACGACCTATCATCGTCAGAATTCCCGCCTTCTTCAGAGTTCACACGACCCACCCCCCGTAACCTAGGTCCGGGTTTACGTGAGTCACGCTCTGCCTAATCTCCACCATTTGCATTCTGCGACTTCACGGCAAACCTGTACCCCACAACTTCCGGAGCCTGGCTGCCATAGATTGCATTCGGTGGAACATTTCGACCAACCCTCGTCAGAGGCTGTATTAGCGCCGAACGGCCGATGACCACTCCCCCCGTTACAACGCATCTTGCAGTCACCCAGGCCCCGTCGGCAATGTGCACTGGTCGGGTGATGAGAGCCATGTCTTCGCGATGAGCATGACTTCCTGTGGTAATAAAAGTATCTTGGGAAACCACGGCATCAGAGCCAATGACAACTCGATCCTGATTATGAATCCACACGCCTTCACCGATCCAAGCTCTGTCACCGATTGTCAAGTTCCAAGGGAATCGAATGCGCGTACGGGGCCGGATAATAACACCCTCACCGACCGACGCCCCAAAGACTCTCAAAGTCTTAGCTCGTAGTGAAGAGCTAAATTGCCACGGGTTCGTTACCACGAGCAACTCGGCCGCGGACCATAAATAGACGACCCAAGTGGGACGGGACCACGCTTCGCGGGCGCCAGGTGCGACGGAGAGATCAATAACGGGAACATCCTCTTGAGAGGAAACAGACTCGGTACCGTCCGACATCGTCCTTACTCCTTCGAAAGTCACGCTTAACGGAAGTTCATGAACCTGGACCTCGCCCCAGACCGCGGTCGTCGTGGTACACACTAACCAGCAGGTCCAGGCCTACACCGACTTCGCGGAAGAGTTACGCCATGCAGCCGAGACTGACAATCGTCACGTTGAACTTCGACCCCGAACCCACTGGCACCGCCCCATACACCACATACCTTGCGCGACATCTCGCCTCGTCGGGGTGGGCAGTCACTATCGTCGCTGGGACGCCGCACTATCCGCAATGGGCGGCCTACGAAGGGTACGAGCACGGTCGGCGGCGGCTCCTGACTGACACCACAAGCGTGTTGCACCTTCAGCATTACATACCTTCTCGGCCCAGCCTGATGAGCCGAGTCCTCATGGAAGTGCACTTCGGGCTCAAGGCCATGGCAGTCGACTGGCGGGATCCGGACGTGGTGCTCTTCGTGTCTCCCGCGCTTTTCTCTACGGCCCTGGCATTGCTGGCACAGAAATTACGCTATCGAAACTCCCGTAGTGTGGTGTGGGTACAAGATTTGTACGCGCGGGGTGTCGAGGAATCTCACGCTTCGACATCCCACTTGGTGGTCCCTCTACGCTGGTTCGAAGGCGTCGTTTTGTCAGCGACCGACACCGTGATCGGCATCCATGAACGGTTTGGGAGGTACGTGCAGGACCGCCTGGGGGTGCCTTCTAGTCGCGTGCGGGTGATTGGGAATTGGTCTCACATCCCGGCCAGCTCAAGTGCAGATCGCGCAACTATTCGGAGCAGCTTTGGCTGGAATAATGGAGAAGTCGTCGTGCTGCACGCTGGAAACATGGGCGTGAAACAGAATCTCGAAAACGTCGTGGATGCCGCTAGACTTTCAGATAAGCAGGGATCGAATCTGCGATTCGTGCTTTTAGGAAATGGAAATCAACGACGTTCCCTGGAGGGGCGTGCTGTCGGAATTTCCTGTTTGCAGTTCATCGACCCCCTTCCCGACGATCAATATTCAATGGCTCTTTCTGCGGCGGACATACTATTGGTCAATGAACGACCAGGTCTTCAAGAAATGTCAGTGCCAAGCAAGCTTGCCTCATATTTCTCTTCGGGTCGTCCGGTAATTGGAGCCGTCAGTCGAGGGGGTGCCACGGCGAGTGAAATCGAGCGGTCCGGAGCGGGGATTATCGTGCCCTCGGGCGATCCCGTAGGGCTATGGGAAGCATTGGTAGTCATGGGGCAGGACCTTACGAATGCTTCACAGATGGGCGAGAACGGACCCGCATATGCTCGGGAGCATCTCTCTGCGGAAGCTGCCATGTGCCGTTGGGAAGACGTATTCCGATCACTGCTCGGCACGTGAACTGACCGTGGGAGGCGTCATATTTTGCTCGGCCCCAAAGTGCCGGTACATTGACGCGCACATACGGCACATAGGTTTTGGGGGAGCACTGTGGCCAGATCGCGCAAGCGTGTTTTTATCACAGGGATCACCGGTCAGGACGGTTCGTACCTGGCGGAGCTGCTGCTCGCCAAGGGGTACGAAGTCCACGGCCTGATCCGGAGGGCCTCCACGTTCAACACCCACCGGATCGACCACCTCTACTCCGACCCGCACGAATCGGATGCCAAGCTGTTCCTGCACTACGGGGATCTCTCCGACGGGTCCCGGCTGGTGACGCTGATGGCGCAGATCCGCCCGGACGAGGTCTACAACCTCGCCGCCCAGTCCCACGTGAAGGT
>NZ_WOGU01000035.1:551-3852 GCF_009735315.1 Kocuria sediminis | reverse complement strand
TGGATCGACCGCTGCCACCCGTTCGGGTGGACCAGGACCAGCCCCGACATCCTCAAGATAGCCAACCGGTCAACGACCTTAAAGACGAGTCATGGGGGGAAGTGAGCAGGCGCAGAGCTACGTCACAATAGCGACCCCACGGGACGCCGCCGGTCCCAGGCCGAGCGTCGGCGGTTACAGTACACGCAGATGGGGGACTGCGGCCGGGGCCAAGCGGTGCGATATCTGACGCTTAGATTCCTAGCATCATAAAAAACTCAGTCCTTTAGGCGCATTAGTTGCGCAAACACCATATGTTGAGGAAAAGGACACCATGGCCATACGGAAATATGTTGACAGGGTAGTCAAAAGACGCTGGGTAGTAATCACAGCAGGAGTCGTTGGGTTTTTACTGGGCCTCGCATATGCCTTTGCTTTCGAGACCCCTTATCGGGCAGAAAGTTCGGTATATCTATCAGTAAATGGGGGCGGAGATCCCACACTAGCTCCACAGTTAACAACATATATGGAGAACCAGACCTTGACATATGCGGAGGTGGCGGACAAGCCGTTGTTGCAGGAGCAGGTGAAGAAGGTTATCGATTTGGACGTCTCCATTTCCCATTTGACTGCAGTGGTGTCTACCAACGTCGCAGAGGAAACTTATGCATTCGATATCTCCGC
The DNA here is from genome assembly GCF_009735315.1 of Kocuria sediminis. Taxonomy (NCBI): domain Bacteria; kingdom Bacillati; phylum Actinomycetota; class Actinomycetes; order Micrococcales; family Micrococcaceae; genus Kocuria; species Kocuria sediminis. The sequence goes on along the minus strand of NZ_WOGU01000035.1, from coordinate 3,189 downwards.
ATTGGCCGAGGATCCTGAGATGGCGATTGACATTGCTAATGCAACGGCCGTGGCCATGGTGGATCACGTTGCCGCCAACGAACCCGAGTCTAATGGAGAACCCATTCTACGGATGACCGTGAGTGCGTCGGCATCCGAGGCAAACTCAGTTCTTCCCGGGTCCCCTAGGCACCCCACCGTGGGACTTATCACAGGTCTTGCGATTGGCGTGGTTCTTGCGCTCGTATTGCCCCCGAGTCGACCATTCGACCGCGTGATGCGCCGACATGAATAGGGTCATAACGTCCACGGCGTCCAAGGGAGCACGCCAAGACCGACGGGATCAAATCGGTTGTCAGGCGCCAGTCTTTGGTTTTCTCATATTAGCAGTGGGAATACCGACTTGGATTTATTGGAGGACGGCGACACCATCGGGTGACCCTCAACCCACTTGGCCATTGTTCCTCGTGATAGAAATCGCAGCATTGCGGTTGACATGGATTTTAGCTCGGCCGGAACGACGGCTATACGACATGATCTTTTGGATGTTCGTTTACGTGTTCATGGGCTTGGCGCCGTTCACTCAATTCCGTCTTGGAATTGCCCCGTTCACCACCACGAACCTCAACGCACTTTTTTATGGCGAATCTATCCTAATTGTACTGGTGGGATGTCTCGCATGGCTTGTAGGCAATAGCTGGGTGAGTAGACGGCCGCCTTCGCGGGGAGCAGTCACCGAAAGGTCGGTTGTGCAGCTCCGGGCTCAGATTCTGTTTGTAGTATTCTTCATCGCAGCTTTGTACTACATTATCTCAATCGGCCCCGCGGTTCTCTTCGAGAGTCGTGAAGCACGGGCCAACTCGGTCGCGGAGTTGTGGTCCAACCCAGTCTCCGAAATTTTGACTTTAGGCACGTCCATGGGCCTGTTGGTGTCGTATGTATCACAAAGGCAGGCCCAAGCGGGTCTAGATGCTCTGCGGGCCACGAATTTCTCTAGAACGCTGCTCATCGTCAATGGCCTGAGTCTATTCATCTTTGTCAATCCGGTGAGTAGTTCGCGATACTTGTTCGGCACGGTCGTTCTGTCTGTGCTCGCCGCACACGGCGTCTTCTCAACACGGCGAGCCTTCCGAGCAGTGACCCTCGCCGCCGTCCCGGGGTTCGTCCTACTCTTCCCCATAGCGGATTATTTTCGAGACATAACAATGGAAGAAGGCGTGACCCTGGATGTAGTCCGGTCTATGCTTTCGGGCGACTACGACTCCTTCGCTCAGGTGATGAACGCTGCGGAGTACGTGGACGACCAAGGAGTGGCATGGGGGCGTCAGCTCTTAGGAGCTATACTCTTGTGGATCCCGCGCAGTTTATGGGCTACGAAACCACAGCCCACCGGCGCGATCCTGGCCGATTATAAGGAGTATTCGTTCCACAATCTTTCTGCCCCCATATGGGCGGAGCTGTTCGTGGACGGGTCGTGGTTGTTCCTGGTCGTCGGGATGTTGCTCCTCGGCGCTCTACTGTGCCGCCTGGATCAGCACACCGAGTTGATATTAACCCGCCAAGGGATGCCTGGCCTCATCGGCTGTATTCTACCGTTCTTCATGGTCATTTTACTTCGAGGGACGTTGATGGGTGTAGCAAGCTCCCTACTAGTTGTGCTCGTGACAAGTTTCTTCGTGACGAAACGCCGCCAATTGTCCTCGCCCGAGCGCCCTTGAAGGTGCCCTTCACCGCTGAGCGTGGGTAGGAGTCTCCCGCCGCGGCCCGTGGCCGCCGGCGGCGGGCAGGGGGCGTAGCCGGTAGCTGTCGAAGTCGCGGAAGCCCCGGGTGACACTGCGCATCGTCTCGATCAGCGCCTTGATGGCCTCTGTGGACCCGTTCGAGGCGCTAGCGGTGTCGAGGTAAGTTAGCCAAGATCACCGACCTCCATCGCCGCAGAGTGCGGCTCATCCGGGCGACCTCCGGGAGCGGGCATGTCGGGAAGGCGCCCAGGGTCTGAGCGACGAGCCGGCGTTCGGTCTCGGGGCGGGCGTGGTAGACGGCGTGCAGCTTCTGGTAGCAGCGCCAGAGGTAAAGGTGGTCTCGTGGCGCGGGTCTCCGGCCTCAAGTTTCTCGTTGAGCCGGGTGATCTGCTTGGTGGTGAGGTGCTCGGCGCCTATTTGTAGGGTGCGGCGGATGCCGTAGAGCGGGTCTCTGGCCCGTCCGCGGTGGCGCAGTGTGTCCTGCTGCACTCTGTGGCCCGCCTCGTCGACGAGTTGGCCGCCGAGCAAGACCGGCGTGGAAGGCGTCAAGCGCCGATATGGCGTCGGGGAGTTCATCACGGATTGCGTAGGCGTAGGCGTGCAGTGGGTCCAGGGTCGCAGTGTGGATTTCTCTCGTGAAGGTCGGCCTCTGCTCGGTCAACCAGTCGCCGTAGGCGGCCCCGATGCAGCCCTTGACCAAGTTCAGCAGCCGCGCCCGAGGCCGGCCGTCCTCACCGCAGGAGTGGGTTTATGATCCCGGTGCCGGGCGCGCCGACGTGGCGCCAGAAGTGCTCGTCGACGCCGAGGGCGTCCGCCCCGGTCTGCCGCTCCTCAGCGATCAGCCGGGTCTTGATGACCGGGGCGATGGCGTCCCAGACGGTGTTCCAGGCGACTCCGAGCTGTTGGCCAGGTCCGAA
>NZ_WOGU01000035.1:0-541 GCF_009735315.1 Kocuria sediminis | reverse complement strand
GGGGGGGGGGGGGGGGGGGGGGGGGGGGGGGGGGGGGGGGGGGGGGGGGGGGGGGGGGGGGGGGGGGGGGGGGCAGGGCCACCAGTCCGTGGACCTCGCTGAACGTCGCGACCTCGCAGGCATTTTCCCGGCAACGGTGGATCCGCTTGCGTCAGGCCACCCGCACCGGCACCCCAGCACGCGGCAAGTCGTGGAGCAGAACTTGCTGGCGGTCGTGACAGGTCGCGAGCACACCGCACGATGGACAGCCCGCCAGCGCCGGCACTGCCGTCACGGCCGGAATGAACGAGCGCAGACCACAATTGACGGCGAGCACGTGGGCGTGGGGCCGGTCGAAGAGGGTGCACACGGGCCCGTCCATAGCCTAAGACACGTCGAGGCCTTCATGAATCAGGTCGTCTGGTCGCTACCCATCCTGGCTGCTCTAACCCGTACTCAGCCCTCATATTAGGCCCTTCGAGAACGGGACGGCCGCGTCGATGGGTGACATCCGATCTGGCCTGCCCGCAGGGCGGCCTGGAAGGATGTTGCTGCGCCCGCG
>NZ_WOGU01000034.1:0-4130 GCF_009735315.1 Kocuria sediminis | reverse complement strand
GGGCCCGCCACCCGCCGCCCTCAGGGATTCGGCACAGTTTCTTCAGATCCATGTGCACCAGCTCGCCCGGGTGGTCCCGTTCGTAGCGCACCGGGGTGGTCTTCGAGGCATGGACGAACGCGCCGGTGAGCCGATCGAGCTCCCGCGCGCGGGGGATGTGGTGGCGGCGCAGCATCCGTCCCACCGTGCGCATAGCCAGCCCGAACTCGTGACCGATCCAGTCCTGACCCTGCCGCTGAGCACGGCGTAGCTCGAGCACCTGCTGCTCGACCTCGCAACTGGTGCGTGTGGGCGTGGTGCATGGGCCAAAGGGCCGGTCATGGAGGCCAGCCTCGCCCTCGGTCTCTGAGCGGGTGATCCAGGTGGCCACGCACTTATGAGAGATCCCCATGGCCGCGGCGATATGGGCCTTGGGCATCCCGGCCTGATGCCGTCTTACGATCAAGAGCCTGCCGCGAACGGTGGTGCGGGCATTACCGTGGGACGAGAGAGCCTCCGTGAGGGAAGTGGGCCTTCGACAAGCCACACCCCACCCGGAGGCTCTCCTCACGTCAACACCCTCCTGCTACCAACGTCCTGGCTGGGTACATCCAGTCGCTGAACTCTGGCGGGTACCTGCTCACTTGACCTATCAGGTTCCTTTTCCCTGGCTTCGGCCCGGTCTGAAGGAAGTCCGGCCGGGGGGGGGGGGGGGCATCATTAACGTCACACGATGGTGCGGCGTTCGCTCGGGAAGCGGCAATATTCCGCGCAATGTCGACTTTAACCGGGTGCTCCGGTGGCAAAATACGCCATTTTCCGCCAGAGTATGGACAACCCCTCACCGCAATCCTTGTTCCTGCAAGTATACAAAGTATAACCGCATTGAGCAGAAGTTCTCAATCAAAGGCCGACGGCGGAGTCGTAACTGTCGTCGCCCGACATGCTGAGAGCTCCCGTAAGAAAAGTCCCCGAACCCGGAGGATCGATGATTCTGTCGATGTCTAAGCATTTCTTCGGAATTGTAGCAGGCCGAGTAGTCGCTTCCGGCGCGCAGGCCCTGACTGTATTGCTATTTGCGCGGTGGTCGACGCCGGCGACCTTCGGACTTGTCATCGCGGTCGAGACGGTACTGGCCACTTTCGTTGCGATGGCGACTCTCGGGCTACCGCAGTACGTGGGCGCGGTACGTGCTAGGATGCCGGGTTCACCGATGATTCTTGGGATCATGCGCCTAAACCAGAAAATCAGCTGGGCCGCGTTCACCATCGTGGGCGTGGCACTCGTCATCTTGGGTTCACATGACGCCGTGTATCTCATGCTCTTACCATTGGCTGTCGACGTAGGACTCGATTTACGTGGGTATGTGCTGGAGAGGATTGTCGTCGCTGATGGTCACATCGGCCTTTTTAGTAGTAATCTGGTGATCCGCAGGATAACCACGCTTGGGGTCTTCGGCGGTTCGTACCTACTCCGCATCGACGTCATCCTGGGATATTGCGTCGCGGTTACGGTGGGCCAAGTCATATACAACGCCCGCCTCATGGCTCGCAGCCCGTGTGACTTAAGTCCCCAAAAGCCGTTGAACTTTGCATTGGTGTTCCGAGAATCAAAGCATTACTGGTTCGAATCCTTATCTGGCATGATCCGACAATTGGATATCGTAGTTGTGGGCATGGCGCTCGGCTCCGGGGCGTCCGGATATTTTGCTGTAGCTTCACGGGCGGTCTCCCCGTTACTTCTAGTGCCCTCATCATTCGCCACTCTTCTACTCCCGCGCGTGAGTGCCGGCGGCGCTCGGACGGCCCGTGCTGCCCTTATTCTGGCGTGTGGCGTTACGGTAACCATGGCGGTCGCTTTGGCGGCGGTGTCCTGGTCGCTCGAAGACATCCTTCGCATATTTCTGGGGGAGGCATACGTCGCTGCTGGACCCGTGACGCGTATCTATTTCGTGGGTTTTGTGGGACTTTCTTTCGCGCTCATGCTCGGAGCCATACTTCAGGGCCTTGGGCTTCACTCTTCAGTGGGTCGCCTTGCCGGTGCTTGCTCCCTGCTCACCCTCAGTTTATTGTGGGTGGGTGGATACTTGTACGGGCTAGAATCCGCAGCTTGGGGGTTTGTTATAGGTGTCTGGTGCCAGACCATAGGCCTCGTCTACTTGTACGTGTTCCGCTTCCGCGGAAATGGTGCGCATATTAGATAGCTGTGGCCTCGGGATGACTTTCTGCATCTAGTTGTAAGAGGGCGTGACGTTATTGCTTCGGACCTGAGGCCGTGAGGCCGGGGCCGATCAGCACAGGTGCTATGCGGACGATGGTGCTCGAAGTGGTTCACCCAGATTCCGATCGCTTCCCGCCGGGCTTGTTCACCGTCATAGGGGCGGGCGTAGAGCACTTCGTCGACCCGCAGCCGGTTGTACGGCTCGACCTTGCCGTTGTGGAGGACGTGTAGGGGGTGATCCGCTGGTGTTAGTGGCCTAGTTGTGATGTCCAGGGAGTTTGGTCAGTCGGGTGATGGGTGGCTGGCCTCCGAGGGCGGAGTGGGCTCGGTGATGATTGTAGAAGTGCAGCCATCCGGGTAGTGCCTGGTTGCGTTGCGCGGTGGAGGGGTAGAGCCTCGCGTAGGCCCAGCCATCGGCCAGGGTGCGGTGGAACCGTTCGATCTTGCCGTTCGTCTGGGGCTGATAGGGTCGGGTCCGCTTGGGTGTGATGCCCAGTGTGGTGCAGGCATCGGCCCAGGCGTGGGAGCGGTATCAGGATCCGTTGTCTGAGAGCACCCGCTCCACGGCCACGCCCCGGTCGGTGAACCATGCGACGGCCCGGCGCAGCACCTCGATGGCGGTGTCGGCCTTCTCATCGGCGCAGATCTCGGCGTAGGCCATCCGGGAGTAGTCATCGATCACGGAGTGGACGAAGGCGGTCCCGATCACCGGGCCACGCACCGGGCCTTTGCGGCGCTGGGCATCGGTTGCTGCGCGGTTGCGACCGCCTTGCTGCTTGCCGACGTAGCGCCAGCCACCGCCAGCAGGGATGTTGCCGAACTTGGTGACATCGACATGGATCAGCGAGCCCGGGTGCTGGTGCTCATAGCGGCGCAGAGGTGCACCGGTGAGGCGGTCGATGCGGGATAGCCGGTTGATCCGGCAGCGCACCAGTACCGCGTACACGGTTGAGGCGGGCAAACCGAGGCGGCCGGCGACCTGCACCGGTCCGAGGCGGTGGCGCCAGCGCAGGGCGACGATCCGACGCACCAGTGCCGGGCGGGTGCGGGTGGGGCTGGTGCGCGGGCGGGAACTGCGGTCGGTCATCCCGTCTTGGCCCTCGGCCCGGTAGCGATCGGCCCATTTCTTGGCCGTGCGGGGAGAGACCATGAACATCTTGGCCGCGGCGGCATAGGTCCACCGGCCGTCGACGATCAACCGGGCCAGGCGCAAACGGGTGCGAGGAGTCAGAACAGCGTCATTCGTGGGACACGAAGACCTCCGGTTGGTGAAGCGGCGAACTAGACAGCTCCACTTCACTACCGGGGGCCTTCCCCTGTCAGCCCTTCTCAGCGCCACGAGGCGGGACAACCTCCCTGGACATCACAGTTAGTCTTCCTGCGGCACCGTCGTTGTTGCGCCAAGGCGATCGGGAGACGTTACAAAGGCGCGTGCGCTCCATCTTGGTGCGGGCGAGGCTGGCGCAGCGGGCTGGGATCGTACTGCTGGCCGCCGGGGGGTCTCCAACACCGAGATCGGGCAGAAGGTCGGGGCCATCCGCTCCACGGTCATCGCCTGGCGTGCCCGCTAGGACGAAGCCGATCTCGAGATTCTGCCCGACCACGACCGGTCGGGCCCGCCTCGGCGGATCGACCACCGGGCGATCGTGGCCGCTACTCTGCGTCCGCCGCCGAAGAAGCTGGGGTCAAGCACTGGTCGTCCCAGGTGGTGGCCACCCGGCTGGGGATCGACCGCAGCATGGTCGCAGAGGCCTGGCGCGAGTACGGGGTGGCGCCGTGGTGGGAGGGCATCTTCCAGTTCTCCACCGACCCGAAGCTGGTGGTCAAGGTCGTCGACCTGGTGGGGCTCTACCTGGCTCCGCCTTCGGGACGTGGTGCTGTGCGTGGACGGGGCGTCCCAGATTCATGCCCTTTGAGCGCACGGCCCCAGA
>NZ_WOGU01000033.1:0-4476 GCF_009735315.1 Kocuria sediminis | reverse complement strand
GCGAAGGCCCAGAAGCTGCCGACCATGATGATCATGCAGGCCGCGAAGAACAGCAGGTTGTTCACGAGCCGGCCCTGACCCGAGTGCGAGCGCGTCACGCTCCCGCTGCTGCGCCCGGGGGCAGGGGTGTCCGTGGACGTGCTGGTGGACGCGTGGGCTCCGTCGGCCATGGTGGTTCCTCTTCTCGTGGTGCAGGGCGGCCGGTCACGAGGGCCGCGGAAGCGTTCGCGGTCAGTCTAGTCCGTCGCCCCCGGCCCGCCGCTGTGACCCGGCCCGGGGTCGCGGGTCGGTAGCCGGCACCGACGGCCCCCTCCGGTCGCTTGGCGGGAGAGCCCGCACGGGCGGCTCGGTGCAGCGGCCCGCTCCGGCGGTCCCGCCCGGCGGAGCGACCGGTTGCGGCGGCAGGCGTCGTCGTCGGGCCTTCAGCCGACGAGCGCGGGACCGCTGCTGGCGCCGATCCGGGACGCGCCGGCCTCGATCATCGCAAGCGCGTCCTCGCGGGTGCGGATGCCGCCGGAGGCCTTGACGCCGATGTCCGGGCCGACGGTCTCGCGCATGAGCCGGACGTCCTCCACGGTGGCCCCGGCGGTGGAGAAGCCGGTGGAGGTCTTCACGAAGTCCGCGCCGGCGGCCACGGCGGCCTGGCAGGCGAGGACCTTCTGCTCGTCGGTCAGCAGGCAGGTCTCGATGATGACCTTCAGCGCCGCCCCGCCCGCGTGGGCGGCCTCGGCGACGGCGGCGATGTCCCGCTCCAGGGTCTCGCGCTCGCCGGCGCGGGCGGCGGCGATGTCGATGACCATGTCGATCTCCTGCGCACCGGCGGCCACGGCGGTGGCGGTCTCGAAGGCCTTGACCTCGGTGGCCGAGGCTCCCAGGGGGAAGCCGACGACCACGCAGGTCAGCACGTCGCTGCCCGCGAGCCGCTCGCGCACGAAGCCGGCCCACAGGGGGTTGGTGCACACCGAGGCGAAGCCGTACTGCTTGGCCTCCGCGCACAGGGTGGCGATCTGCTCCCGCGACGCCTCCGGCTTGAGCAGCGTGTGGTCGATGTAGGAGGCGAGCTGGGAGGTCACGGGAGGCCTTTCGACGGTCTGGCGGGTCGCGCCCAGCCTACCCGGCGGCGCCCTCCGGGTGCTCCGGCCGGTGCCGCCGCGCGGGGCCGTCGCCGCAGGTCCGGCTGGGGCCGACGGGCCCGGCCCCGGCCCCGGCCCTGCCGCGGCTGCGCCGCACCTCCGGGTCCGCGGGATCCCCTGGGCGGTCAGGTCTGGTCCGGCTCCTGGCGCGGGTCCTGGTGGGGCCCCCGGTCTGTGGCGCCGGGAGCGGCGAGGGCGTCCGTGAGCTGCTTGAGCATCGCGCCCATCCGGAACCGCTCGGGCACGAGCGGCTCGATGCCCAGCTCCATCAGCGGGGCGGCGGTGACGGGCCCGACGGTCGCGGCGAGCATGCCGCGCCGGAACGCGCCCAGCAGCTCCTCGTGCAGACCGATCTCCTCGGCGGTGCTGAACAGCGCGTCCACGGCAGGGGCGGCGGTGAAGGTCACCGCGTCCACCCGCCCGGCGGCGGCCTCGCGCACCAAGACCGGCACCTGTCCGGCGTCGTCGGCGGAGGCCCACCGGTAGGGGGTCACGGTCAGGACCTTCGCGCCGGCGTCGGTGAGCCGGCGGCGCTGGACCACGTCGGCGATCCCGTGCAGCTGCAGCCCGACCGTGCGCCCGGAGAGGTCCCCGCCGTGCTCGGCGAGCACGAGGTCCACCAGTCCCTCGGTGGTCTCGTCGGCGGACATGCCCGCGTCCTCCAGGCCCAGTCCCCGCACCGCGCCGCGGCCCTTGGGTCCGCGCACGTACACGGCGGCCTCGCGCAGACACAGCAGCAGGTCGGCGTCGAAGCCCTGCGCCTCGGCGGCGTCGTGCCAGCGGCGCAGCCCGTAGCCGGTGGTGAGCAGCACCAGGTCGGGACGGGCGTCGAACATCGCCCGGGAGGACGCCGCGAGCCCGGCGTCCTCGCCGACCGGCTCCACCTTCAGCGCCGGGGCGTGGATCACCCGGGCGCCGCGGCGTTCGAGCGCGGCGATCTGGTCCTCGGAGCGCCGGTGCGCGGTGACGCCCACCACGCGCCCGGTCAGGGGCAGCTGCTGCTCAGCAGCCATGGGCGGTCACCTCGGCGAGGAACGCGTCCCGCTCCGCGGTGGCCAGGCGGACCACGGGCCCGATGACGACGACGGCGGGCGAGCCGCAGCCGGCCGCCGCGGTGTCCGCGACCGCGTGCGCGAGCGTGGTGATCGTGGAGCGCTGCCGGTCGGTGAAGCCGCGCTCGACCACGGCCAGCGGCGTGGCCGGGTCCGCCCCGGAGCGCACGAGACCGGCCACGAGGTGGGGGAGGGTGGCCACGCCCATGAGCACCACCAGCGTCCCGCCGGCGGCGCCGAGGCCGGCGAAGTGGGCAAGCTCGGCCTCGGAGAACGGGACGTGGCCGGAGGCGACCGTGAACATCCGTGAGACCTCGCGGAAGGTCACCGGGATCCCGGCGGCTCCGGGCACGGAGACCGCGCTGGTGATCCCGGGGACCACGTCCACGGGGATGCCGTGGGCGGCGCACGCGGCGAGCTCCTCGCCGCCGCGGCCGAAGACGTAGGGGTCCCCGCCCTTGAGCCGCACCACGGAGCGCCCGGCCAGGGCGTGCTCGACCATGAGCTCCTGGATCCGGGACTGCGGCACCGGGTGGTGGCCCGGGGTCTTGCCCACCGGGACGATCTCGGCGCCGGGGGCCGCGGCGGCCACGGCGCCGGCGGGGGCCAGGCGGTCCACGAAGACCACGTCGGCGTCCTGGAGCGCGGTCACGGCGCGCACCGTCAGCAGGTCGTCGGCGCCCGGGCCGCCGCCGACCAGGCTCACCCGGCCGCCGGTGCGGGCCGCCGGCTCCTGGACCACCGGCACGCGGGCGCCGGTCCGGCGCAGCGCGTCCCGCCAGCGCCCGGGCGCGGGGCCCACGACCACGGCCAGGGCGGCCCCGGCCACGTCGGCGGGGGAGAGGAGGGCCGGCTCGGCCACGGCGCGGACGTCGGCGCCGGCCGCGGCGTAGCGCCGGTGGGCGCTACGGGCCTCGTGCGGGTCCCCGAGGACGAGCACCGGCACGTCGGTGAGGTCGGCGGTCAGGAGCATGGGGTCCTCCAGGGGGAGAGCGGGGATCGGGGAAGCACGCATGCCATGGTCGCGCCCCTACCAGAGTGGGGCATCCGTGTTACAGCGGGGTTGCTGTGTGACGTCCTGTGACGGGACCTGCTCGTGCGGCCCCGCGCTCCTAGGCTGGGCGCATGAGCACCTCCGAAGCCCCCGTCCTGCTGGCCTGCGCCCACGGCACCCGGTCCCCGGCCGGGCGCGCGGCCGTGTCCCGCCTGGTGGACGCCGTCGCCGCCGAGCTGCCCGGGACCGAGGTGGTCCCCACCTGGGTCGACGTGCAGACCCCGGACCTGGCCGCCCGCACGGAGGAGTACGCCGGGCGCCCGGCCGTGGTGGTGCCGCTGCTGCTCTCCGCCGGCTACCACGTCTACGTGGACGTGGCCGAGGCGGTGGCCGCCGACGAGCGGCACCGGGTCTCCGCCGCCCTGGGCCCGGACCGGGCGCTGGCCCGGCTGCTGGCCCGCCGGGTGCACGAGGCCTGCGCGGCCGCCGGGGCCCCGCTGGGGTCGGCCGACGCCGTGGTGCTGGCCACCGCCGGCTCCTCGGACCGCCGGGCGGTGGCCGACTGCGCCGCGGTGGCGGAGCTGCTGGGGGAGGAGCTGGGACGGCCGGTGGCGGTGTCCTATCTGGCCGCCGCCCGCCCCCGCGTGGCCGAGGCGGTGGCGTCCGCCCGGGCCGGCCTGGCGGACGGGGGCCGCGTCGTCGTCGCCAACTACCTGCTGGCCCCCGGCTACTTCCTGGACCTCTCGCGCGCCGCCGGGGCGGACGTGGACACCGAACCCCTGGCCGTGCCGGAGGGGGAGGTCCCGCCCGAGCTCGTGGACGTGGTCGTCTCCCGCTACCGCTCGGTGGCCTGAGCCTCCCGGGGGACGGGAGTGCTCCACCCGCTCAGTCCCCTTGTCCCCCTGTTGCGCCGAGCCCCCACGATCGGCGGCTCTAAGCGGCGAGTTCCCAAGCTCCGCGGCTCTAAGCCGCGAGTCCCCACGCTCGGCCCGCTCCATGCAGCGAGTCCCCAATCCGGTCGCAGTTCCCCAAGCAAAAGCCTGGGGAACTGCGACCGGATTGGGGACTGGGCGGGAGTCATGCCCGACACCTGGGGGCTCGGCGGGAGCCATGCCTGACACCTGGGGGCTCGGCGGGTGTCGTGCCCGCGGGGTGGGGGCTCGGCGTGCGGGTGGTGTGTCCCGCTGTGGGGGCTCGGCGACAGCCGTGCCCGGGGGTGGGGGTCGGTGGGGCGGGTCAGTCCTGGACGCGGGTGAGGTCGGCGTCCTCGTAGCGGACCATCTTCGAGCCGGTGACC
>NZ_WOGU01000032.1:0-8759 GCF_009735315.1 Kocuria sediminis | reverse complement strand
CTGCTCGACGACGCCGCCGACGCGGTCGAGCACCTGGTCGACCACGGACTGCTGGAGGCGCAGCAGAAGTTCCACGCCAGAACTTGATATGCCCGGGAATTTTCACAAAGTGGGCAAAGTCCAGTATGACCCGAGGAACTCGTCGAAAGATCTCGGTCGAAAGCGCTGCGTACCCCCACCTTCGTACGGTGTGATTTCGCCGAACCATACGTCGTCGCCGGTGTCGTAGAGATCAACTCGGAGATAGTCGTAGCCATCCGCAATTCGCTCGGCGACCTCCACCATGCGACCGAAGTTCTTCGGTCGTGTCACGATGTCCGACTCGCGAAGTACTTCCGAGGCGTCTTGTGCGGCAACCGCATTGAAGTTCCTGTCGAACAAGTAACCGCGCAAGTCGTCGAACCTACCCAGATGCACGATCAGGAGCTGCACTTTGCCATCGAACACCTCAAACTTGTAGTCCAGGGGAGGACTTCCTGGAGCCCCGACAAGTTCCTCCACGAGGAGGACAGGATCCGCCTGGCTGTATGCCCACTCCCCACCGTCACGCCACTTGACCTCATCGACCCAACCTCGTGTCTCAACGCGAAGACGGTCAATATTCGCCGGGCCGTGGCCGAAGTGGACAAGTCCACTGCGGTGATTGGGCTTTAGCACCCAGTGATCCGGCAGGGACGTTTCGGCGAGCTCTCCTACATCGCGCCCCGACCAGAGGACCCGAGGAACACGTACTAGACCGCTGGCCCGTTGCTCCGCCAACGACTTCATGGCGATCTTGTCGCAACTCATAGCCAGCAGATCGCGGCGATCGAACAACATCCGCCAGGAGATCTTCTCGTTGAAGGTTCGAGGATTCCTGAGATTCGGGACTCTTCGGAGATGGACGGCGTAAGCGAAATACCTTTGCGGAATAGGCGGTAGGCGTCTTTCGATCCCGTGATAAACTGCGGCTCCGCACTGTCTGGCGAGCGCCCTCGGTTTTCGTTGCTTTCCTGTCATTGCGAAAACTTTCGTGCTCGGCGGCAATTTCGGCTGTCATGTAGTTGCGCATGCAACGTCCCAAGACTCATGTTCCCCACCACCCCCCCGGAGCTCGGTGCGTACGCGTGCCAGGACTCCTCATGGGAGCCTTCGTACGGTTACCCGACTTTAATGAGAGCCACTCGGGCAAGGGAACATGTTTCGTTAGATTGCGAAATCACCAGCGGCCAGAGCTGAGCTGTAATGTTCGGTCGCGGTTACCCCTCAGAACTCGTTCCGCAATGCGCCGAGTTGTCGGTGACAGATCAGCACGCAGGCCACCTGCACCAGTCCGAGATGGAGATCGACCCGGCGTTCTAAACGGGTACGCAGCCGCTTGCAGCCTTGGAGCCAGGCGAATCCACGCTCGACCACTCATGTGCTGAACCTGCCTAGAGCCGTGGACGACTACGTTCCGGGCGATGCGCGGGGTAATTCCCCGGGCGCGCAGTGATCGCCGGTACTCGTCGTGGTCGTAGCCGCGCTCGGCGAATAGCTCCCGCGGCTTACAGCGGGGTCGGCCAAGAAGTCCGCGGATCGGCAGGATCGCGTCCACCAGCGACAGCAGGTGGGTGACGTCGTTGCGGTTCCCTCCAGTCAGGCTGGCCTGCAGCGGGATGCCGTGGGTGTCGACGATCAGGTGATACTTGGAGTCGGGCCGACCGAGATCGACGGGCCGGGTCCGATGTGGTTTCCTCTCGAGGGCTCGCTCGTCTGAGCCGTCCACCGCGGACCGGTCCAGGTCCAGCGCCTCGCCCGCGCGCGACTCGACCAGCAGCATCTCATGTACCGCTTTGGACAGACCCCGGCCTCGGTCCAGTCCCTCATGCGCCACCAGCAGCTTACTCCGGAGACATCCAGCAGATCCTGCGGCAGCTGGTTCCAATCTTGAGCACGAACACGATTCCAACCGGAGTGGCCCGTTCATTGGCCGGCTTGCGTGCCAGGTGCTTGTAGCGCCGGGGTGATCGTGGTGGCAACAACGGTTCGACTCGCACCCACAGGGAGTCCGGCACGAGACTCGTCATCATGCACACCAGGCTCGTCGGGAGCTTGTCCCCACTCAAGAGCTACGGCAAACGCACTCTGAAACGACCTCTTAGACCCGCTGGACTCCGCACCCGCCATTTCGCGTCTCGGTGTAGCCGGCCGCAAACGCATACTTGAAATTGCCCGGCCGGAACCCAATTGGCGTTGTTCGGGAGCGTCCAACACGTCGCTCTCCGTGCGCGGGTGGGTAATTCCTTGCACGGGCGTTGCGCACGGTCAGCCGGGAGTCGCCGATTAGAGTTGCAGCCCGTCGTCGAGGGCTTGGGGACATGTCCCTGGTGCGCTTCGCCCGCTGCAAAGAGCTCAACGACGACGCCGCCGTGACCACCCTTGCCGAGGCCGCCGACGCTCGGGTGGACATGATGACCCGGCGCGGGGCATTCGCCGTGCGCGGCGCGATCATCGACGTGTTCTCCCCGGTCGAGGATCACCCGGTGCGGATCGAGTTCTTCGGCGATGAGGTGGACGAGCTGCGCTGGTTCGCAGGCTGAGGTGGGTAATTCAGCAGTCGAGGGCAAAAGCGAACCCTCTAAAATGCCCAAGAACCGTCAATACGCGCAGCAATCTGCCATCCAGCGCCTGCGGAGGTTGTGCGCCTAGCAGGCTAACGGTTACACCGCGTCCATCTTGTCGACCTCCACCCCCTGGGCGCGCAGCTTCTTGTAGTGGGCGTTGCGGACTGTCAGCAGCGTGCCGCCGAGCACCGCGGCGATCGCCGAGCCGGTGAGGATGCCGACTTTGGCATGCTCGTTGTGGGGGCTGCCGATGCCGAAGCTCAGCTCCGCCACCAGCAGGGAGACGGTGAAGCCGATGCCGGCGACCATGGCCAGGCCGCCGAGGTCCAGCCAGGTGTAGTCGTCGTCCTTCGTGGCGGGGGTGAAGCGGTCCATGAGCCAGGAGGCGCTGAAGATGCCGATCAGCTTGCCGAAGACCAGGCCCAGGATGATGCCGATGGCCACGGGGTCGGTGAGGGACCGGGTCACGCCCTCCACGCCGCCCACGGCCACGCCGGCGGCGAAGAACGCGAACACCGGGATGGCCAGGCCGTTGGAGAGCGGCCGGAAGCGGTGCTCCAGGGCCGGGGCCAGGCCGAGCTCGGGCTCCTCCTGGCGGATCACCCGCGGGGTGACCTTCTTGACCGGGACCGCGAAGCCCAGCAGCACGCCGGCGATGGTGGCGTGGATGCCGGCCTCGAGCACGAACAGCCAGGTGACGATGCCGATGGGCAGCAGGATGACCCAGGCGGCCCAGTGGTGCTGCATGAAGAAGTCGGGGAACTTCTGGGCCAGGAAGGTGTACAGCCCCAGCGGGACGAGCGCCAGCAGCAGGTACAGGGTGCTGAGGTCGTCGGTGTAGACGAACGCGATGATGACGATGGCGATCAGGTCGTCCACCACGGCCAGCGTCAGCAGGAAGGTGCGCATGGCCACGGGCAGGGACGAGCCCACCACGGCGAGCACCGAGACCGCGAAGGCGATGTCGGTGGCAGTGGGGATCGCCCAGCCGTCGATGGTGCTCGGGTCCCCGTTGTTGATCGTGTTGACGGCCACGTAGATCAGCGCCGGCACGATCACGCCGCCGAAGGCCGCGACGATGGGCAGCATGGCCTTGCGGACGTTGCGCAGCTCGCCGTCCACGAACTCGGTCTTGAGCTCCAGGCCGACCAGGAAGAAGAAGATGGCCAGCAGGCCCTCCGAGGCCCATTCGCCCACGGTGTGGTCCAGGCCGGGGAAGTCGATGCCGATGTGGGTGTCCCGCAGCCCGAAGTAGGCATCCGCCAGGGGCGAGTTGGCGATCACGAGCGCCGAGAGCATCGCGATCAGCAGCAGGACACCGCCCACCAGGTCCTTGCGGAGGAAGTTGGCCAGCCCGGGACCGTGCCCGTCCGTCTCGCTCGCGCTCACGGTGGACTCCTGTTCGTCGTCGTCGGAAATCAGGGGTCAGTCTACGGCCGCACCTGGAGCGCGCTGTCCGCGGGACCGCCCGGATGAGTTCGCACCGCGGAGCGGATCAGCGGTTCGCGAGCCAGGCCTCGGCCTCCCGGGACTGCAGGGAGAGGGCCTTGCCGATGAACGGCTCGGCGGCCTCCGCCACCTTCTTGCCCACGAACGGGATGTTCGCCTGGACCACGCAGTGCACGTGCACCTCGGTGGTCTCGCCCTGCGGGGTGAGGGTCTGGGTGGCGCTGCCGGAGACGGGCAGGGCAGCCACGGAGATCTCGGTGCGGACCATGCGCACGCCGTCGGCGTCCGGGGTGGCGTAGCTGTCCACCTGGGTGAGGCGCACCGAGGAGCCCACGAACCTCCGGGCCATCTCGGGCAGGCGGTCCGCGGGCATGGCACGCACGGTGGTCACGGAGAACTCGGCCTGCACGTCCCCCACCACGTCGACGGACTCCAGGGTGGCGCCGGCGCGGTGGGTCACGTGCCGGATGAACTCCTCGTCGGTGAAGGTGACCACGACCTGCTCGACGGGGGCGGGGACGGTGGTGGAGGCGGTGACGGCCATGGGAACTCCTGGGCGGGTTGTTGACAAGGGTGCTGGACCCCATCGTAGGCGGGCCCGCGAGGCCGCGCCCGGGCCGGTGTCCGGGCTCGGGAGTAAGCTGGAGGCCGCGAACGTTGGCTTCCACAGCCCGTGTGCTCTGCCAGCACCTTCCTCAGCGTCCCAGGAGACAGCTCACCCATGACCTTGTCCGGACTGCTCGCCGCCCTCGGGGCGGAGCGCTCCTTCGCCAACCTCCGCACCCAGGCCGCCCTCCCGCCGGGGGAGCGCAGCCCCGAGACCGTGATCAGCGCCCCGGACGGGATGCGCCCGGTGATCACCGCCCAGCTGCGCGGTGCTCTCGACGACGCCCGCGGCGCCGCCGCCGACGACCGGGCCCCGGTGCTGCTGGCCGTCACCGCCACCGGCCGCGAGTCCGAGGACCTCGCCGCGGCCCTGGGCGCCTACCTGCCCACCGCGGGGATCGCGGAGTTCCCGGCCTGGGAGACGCTGCCGCACGAGCGCCTCTCGCCCCGCTCGGACACCGTGGGCCGCCGCCTGGACGTGCTGCGCCGGCTGGCCGGCCACGACCCCGAGCGCCCGGTGCAGGTGCTCACCGCCCCGGTCCGCTCCGTGCTGCAGCCCGTCGTCGAGGGCCTGGGGGAGATGACCCCGGTGCGCTTCGCCCGCGGGGAGGAGCTGGACTTCGACGCCGCCGTCGCCGCCCTGGCCCAGGCCGCCTACGCCCGGGTGGACATGGTCACCCGGCGCGGCGAGTTCGCCGTGCGCGGCGGGATCATCGACGTGTTCTCCCCGGTCGAGGACCACCCGGTGCGCATCGAGTTCTTCGGCGACGAGGTGGACGAGTTGCGCTGGTTCGCCGTGGCCGACCAGCGCACCCTCACCGGCACGGACCACCCCGACCGGCTCGTGGCCCCGCCGTGCCGCGAGGTGCTCATCACCCCGTCCGTGATGTCCCGGGCCGCGAAGCTCAGGAACTCCCTGCCCGGCGCCGAGTCGATGCTCGAGCGGATCGCCGGCGGGATCTACGTGGAGGGCATGGAGTCCCTGGCGCCCCTGCTGGTGGACGGCATGGTTCCCATGCTGTCCCTGCTGCCGCCGGGCTCCCTGGTGGTGGTCATGGAGCCGGAGAAGGTCCGGGCCCGGGCGCACGACCTCGTGGCCACCAACGAGGAGTTCCTCCTGGCCGCCTGGGACTCCGCCTCCGACGGCCTGTCCGCGCCCATCGACATCAGCTCCGCCGAGCACGTCCTGCCCACCGGCGACGACGGCGGCCGTACCCTGTCCTCCGGGTCCTTCCAGACCCTGGCCGAGGCCCGCGCCACCGCCCTCGACGCCGGGCTCGGCTGGTGGGCGGTCACCGCCCTCAACGTCAATGCCGTGGCCGGGCAGGACGTGGACGCGGACACCGCCGCCGAGGACATCGCCCTGCTGGACTCCGACGCCGACACCCTGACCGTGGCCGCCCGCGACCCGCTGGGCTTCCACGGGGACGTCGAGGCCATGCTGGAGTTCCTCAGCGGACGGGTGGCCGACGGCTGGCGCGTCGTCGCCGTCACCGAGGGCCCGGGCCCGCTGGCGCGGATCGCGGAGCTGCTGCACGACGCCGGCATCCCCGCCGCTCGCCGCGAGTCGCTGGAGGAGCCGCCGCAGCCCGGGGTCGTGGAGCTGACCACCGCGGTGGCCGGCAAGGGCTTCGCCCTGGACGGGCCGCGGATCGTGCTGCTCACCGAGGCCGACCTGCTCGGCAAGGCCAGCCCGTACACCACCAAGGACATGCGGAAGCTGCCCGTGCGGCGCAAGCGCAACGCCGTGGACCCGCTCGCGCTGGCCCCGGGGGACTTCGTGGTGCACGAGCAGCACGGCGTGGGCCAGTTCGTGGAGCTCATCCAGCGGCCCATCGCCGGGGCCATGACCAAGCCGGGCCAGCCCAAACCCGTGCGCGAGTACCTGGTGCTGGAGTACGCCGCCTCCAAGCGCAACGGCCCCAAGGACCGGCTGTTCGTGCCCACCGACCAGCTCGACCAGGTCACCAACTACGTGGGCGGGGAGACCCCCACCCTGTCCAAGATGGGCGGGGCGGACTGGAACAAGACCAAGCGCGCGGCCAAGAGGGCCGTCAAGGACATCGCCAACGAGCTCATCCGGCTGTACTCCGCCCGGATGGCCTCCCGCGGCCACGCCTTCGGGGAGGACACCCCCTGGCAGCGCGAGCTGGAGGAGGCGTTCCCCTACATCGAGACCCCCGACCAGCTGACCACCATCGACGAGGTCAAGGCGGATATGCAGCGGGAGGTCCCCATGGACCGGCTGATCTCCGGGGACGTGGGCTACGGCAAGACCGAGATCGCGGTGCGCGCCGCGTTCAAGGCCGTGCAGGACGGCAAGCAGGTGGCGGTGCTCGTGCCCACCACGCTGCTGGCCCAGCAGCACGCCGAGACCTTCACCGAGCGCTTCTCCGGCTTCCCGGTCCGCCTGGCCGCCCTCTCCCGGTTCCAGACCGCCAAGGAGACGAAGGAGACGCTCGCCGGGCTCAAGGACGGCTCGGTCGACGTGGTCATCGGCACCCACCGGCTGCTGTCCAAGGAGGTCCAGTTCAAGGACCTGGGCCTGGTGGTCATCGACGAGGAGCAGCGCTTCGGGGTGGAGCACAAAGAGAAGCTCAAGGCGATGCGCACCAACGTGGACGTCCTGGCGATGTCCGCGACCCCCATCCCGCGCACCCTGGAGATGTCGCTGACCGGGATCCGGGAGACCTCCACCCTGGCCACCCCGCCGGAGGAGCGCCACCCGGTGCTCACCTACGTGGGCGCCTACACGGACAAGCAGGTCTCCGCGGCGGTGCGCCGCGAGCTCATGCGCGAGGGCCAGGTCTTCTACATCCACAACCGGGTGTCCTCGATCGAGCGCAAGGCCAAGGAGATCGCCGAGCTCGTGCCCGAGGCGCGGATCGCGGTGGCCCACGGGCAGATGTCCGAGTCCCGGCTGGAGCAGATCATCGTGGACTTCTGGGAGAAGAAGTTCGACGTCCTGGTCTGCACCACCATCGTGGAGACCGGCCTGGACATCGCCAACGCCAACACCCTCATCGTCGATGGCGCCGACCGCTACGGCCTCTCCCAGCTGCACCAGCTGCGCGGGCGCGTGGGCCGCGGCCGCGAGCGGGCCTACGCCTACTTCCTCTACCAGGCCGAGAAGCCGCTCTCCGAGACGGCGCTGGAGCGGCTCAAGGCCGTCGCCGCGCACAACGAGCTCGGCGCCGGCATGCAGCTGGCCGTCAAGGACCTCGAGATCCGCGGCGCCGGCAACCTGCTCGGCGGGGAGCAGTCCGGGCACATCGCCGGGGTGGGCTTCGACATGTACCTGCGGCTCGTGGGGGAGGCCGTCGCCGAGTACCGCGGCGAGGAGGACGAGCGGCCCACCGAGATGAAGATCGAGCTGCCGGTCAACGCCTACCTGCCGCACGAGTACGTCCCCGGGGAGCGGCTGCGCCTGGAGGCCTACCGCAACCTCGCCAACGCGGCCACGGAGGAGGCGATCCAGGAGGTCGCCGACGAGCTCGTGGACCGATACGGCGAGGTCCCCGAGCCGGTGCAGAACCTGCTGGACGTCGCCCGCTTCCGGGTGACCGCCCGGGCGGCCGGGCTCACCGACGTCGCCGCCCAGGGCAACATGGTCCGCTTCGCCCCGGCCGACCTGCCCGAGTCGCGGCAGATGCGCCTGACCCGCCTCTACCCCGGGGCGCAGGTGAAGGCCGTGCCCGGCACGGACACCGCCCAGGTGCTGATCCCCAAGCCGAAGACCGCCCGGATCGGCGGCAAGGACCTGGTGGACCGCGAGATCCTCGAGTGGGCGCGCGGCGTGGTCGAGGCGGTCTTCGCCAAGGAGCCCGCCACCGCCTGAGCGGGTCCGCCCCGCCTCTCTCCCGCAGAACGACCTCGGCCCCCTCCCGTGCGGGAGGGGGCCGAGGTCGTTCTGCGGGGTGGGAGTCTCTACTCGACGGCCTTGCCGTACTTGTCGCCGTGGTGGGCGGCCGCGGTGCGGGCGTCGCGCTCGCGGATGTCCCGGGGGCCCTGGGCGAACTCGGCGGCGGTGGGCTGCTCGCCTGGGACCTCGGTGGTCGGGGGGACGTCCATGAGGATGGTGCGCCCGCCGTAGGACTTCTTGGCGGTGCTGTTCTGCAG
>NZ_WOGU01000031.1:2500-6915 GCF_009735315.1 Kocuria sediminis | reverse complement strand
AAACAAAAAAAAAAAAAAAAAAAAAAAAAAAAAAAAAAAAAAAAGAAATAAAGATTGCAGCACCTGAGTTTCGCGTATGGTCACCCACTACACTACTCGGTCAGGCTCTTACCAGCTTAACTACAGTTGATCGGACGGGAAACGGTGCTTTCTGGTAGATATGGCCGCAACCGATAGTTTAACGGAAACGCAGGTGATATGAGGGCAGGGTCCAGACATGTTCAGTAGGTGGGAGTGAGAGGTGTTATGGGTGGAGGACAATTTTTATTATATTTCATCTAATAGCAATAGGATATGACAGGTGAAAAAGCAAAAGCAATAGTGCATTGTGATGTGGAGAATAAGGTGCATACGATGAAAAAGGTGATTTGTCATTTACAAGAGGTAGGTCGAAACAGAACATGAAAGTTGGTCGGTAGGTGGCATGCAGAGGTAGTTTCAAGGTGACAGGTTATGAAGATATGGTGCAAAAGACAAATGGATGGTGGCAGGCATAGTAAAATGATGGTGTGGAAGACATAGATGGTATTTGTTTTGCATTTACGGCACCGGATGCGGGCGATAATGACGGGAAGAGATTTAGTATGTGGGACAGAATGTCGGCGGCAGTATTGAGACCATGAGAGTAGCAAACGTAAGTCTAAAGGTTGTTTTATAGTAGTTAGGATGTAGAAAATGTATTCCGATAGGCCATTTTACATTTGGAGGGACGGTTGAAAGTGGACAGAGGAAAAGGTGCGGAAATGGCTGATTTTGATTGTTTATGTTTTGTGTGATGATTTTACATTTTTGCATAGTATTAGGTAGTCAGATGAAAGATGAATAGACATAGGAGTAAGAAAACATAGAATAGTTACCGTTATTGGTAGGAGTGTGGTGGGGTGGTATAGTCCGCATTGGGATGTTACTTTCCTGTTATGGCATGGATTTCCCTTTAGGGTCTCTGAAGCGTATTTCCGTCACCGAAAAAGGCAGAAAAAGGGAAACTGAAGGGAGGATAGTAGTAAAGTTTGAATGGTGGTAGTGTAATGTATGATATCCGTTGGTTTTGGTTTCGGTTGTGAAAAGTTTTTTGGTATGATATTTTGCAAGTAGCATATATTTCTTGTGTGAGAAAGGTATATTTTGTATGTTTTGTATGTTCCCGCGCGTTTCCGTATTTTCCGCTTCCGCTTCCGCAGTAAAAAATAGTGAGGAACTGGGTTACCCGGGGCACCTGTCACTTTGGAAAAAAAATATACGCTAAGATTTTTGGAGAATAGCTTAAATTGAAGTTTTTCTCGGCGAGAAATACGTAGTTAAGGCAGAGCGACAGAGAGGGCAAAAGAAAATAAAAGTAAGATTTTAGTTTGTAATGGGAGGGGGGGTTTAGTCATGGAGTACAAGTGTGAGGAAAAGTAGTTGGGAGGTACTTCATGCGAAAGCAGTTGAAGACAAGTTCGAAAAGAGTTTGGAAACGAATTCGAGTAGGCTTGTCGTTCGTTATGTTTTTGTAAATGGCCTCGTCAAACGGTGGAGAGAGTCGCTAGGTGATCGTCAGATCTGCCTAGTCTCTATACAGCGTGTTTAATTGACATGGGTTGATGCGTATTGAGAGATACAATTTGGGAAGAAATTCCCAGAGTGTGTTTCTTTTGCGTTTAACCTGAACAGTCTCATCGTGGGCATCTTGCGATTCCATTGGTGAGCAGCGAAGGATTTGGTGGATTACTAGCTAATAGCAATCTATTTCAAAGAATTCAAACTTGGGGGAATGCCTTGTTGAATAGCCGGTCGCAAGACTGTGATTCTTCAAGTGTAACCTCCTCTCAAATCAGCGATATCAAACGTACCATTCCGTGAAACACCGGGGTATCTGTTTGGTGGAACCTGATTAGAGGAAACTCAAAGAGTGCTATGGTATGGTGACGGAGTGCGCTGGTCAAGAGTGTAAAAGCTTTTTGAACAGAGAGCATTTCCGGCAGCAGAGAGACCTGAAAAAGCAATTTTTCTGGAATTTCAGCTGTTTCCAAACTCAATAAGTATCTTCTAGCAAGAGGGAATAGGTGGGAAAAAAAAAAAGAGATTTCGGTTTCTTTCTTTTTTACTGCTTGTTGCTTCTTCTTTTAAGATAGTTATCTGGTTGATCCTGCCAGTAGTCATATGCTTGTCTCAAAGATTAAGCCATGCATGTCTAAGTATAAGCAATTTATACAGTGAAACTGCGAATGGCTCATTAAATCAGTTATCGTTTATTTGATAGTTCCTTTACTACATGGTATAACTGTGGTAATTCTAGAGCTAATACATGCTTAAAATCTCGACCCTTTGGAAGAGATGTATTTATTAGATAAAAAATCAATGTCTTCGGACTCTTTGATGATTCATAATAACTTTTCGAATCGCATGGCCTTGTGCTGGCGATGGTTCATTCAAATTTCTGCCCTATCAACTTTCGATGGTAGGATAGTGGCCTACCATGGTTTCAACGGGTAACGGGGAATAAGGGTTCGATTCCGGAGAGGGAGCCTGAGAAACGGCTACCACATCCAAGGAAGGCAGCAGGCGCGCAAATTACCCAATCCTAATTCAGGGAGGTAGTGACAATAAATAACGATACAGGGCCCATTCGGGTCTTGTAATTGGAATGAGTACAATGTAAATACCTTAACGAGGAACAATTGGAGGGCAAGTCTGGTGCCAGCAGCCGCGGTAATTCCAGCTCCAATAGCGTATATTAAAGTTGTTGCAGTTAAAAAGCTCGTAGTTGAACTTTGGGCCCGGTTGGCCGGTCCGATTTTTTCGTGTACTGGATTTCCAACGGGGCCTTTCCTTCTGGCTAACCTTGAGTCCTTGTGGCTCTTGGCGAACCAGGACTTTTACTTTGAAAAAATTAGAGTGTTCAAAGCAGGCGTATTGCTCGAATATATTAGCATGGAATAATAGAATAGGACGTTTGGTTCTATTTTGTTGGTTTCTAGGACCATCGTAATGATTAATAGGGACGGTCGGGGGCATCAGTATTCAATTGTCAGAGGTGAAATTCTTGGATTTATTGAAGACTAACTACTGCGAAAGCATTTGCCAAGGACGTTTTCATTAATCAAGAACGAAAGTTAGGGGATCGAAGATGATCAGATACCGTCGTAGTCTTAACCATAAACTATGCCGACTAGGGATCGGGTGGTGTTTTTTTAATGACCCACTCGGCACCTTACGAGAAATCAAAGTCTTTGGGTTCTGGGGGGAGTATGGTCGCAAGGCTGAAACTTAAAGGAATTGACGGAAGGGCACCACCAGGAGTGGAGCCTGCGGCTTAATTTGACTCAACACGGGGAAACTCACCAGGTCCAGACACAATAAGGATTGACAGATTGAGAGCTCTTTCTTGATTTTGTGGGTGGTGGTGCATGGCCGTTCTTAGTTGGTGGAGTGATTTGTCTGCTTAATTGCGATAACGAACGAGACCTTAACCTACTAAATAGTGGTGCTAGCATTTGCTGGTTATCCACTTCTTAGAGGGACTATCGGTTTCAAGCCGATGGAAGTTTGAGGCAATAACAGGTCTGTGATGCCCTTAGACGTTCTGGGCCGCACGCGCGCTACACTGACGGAGCCAGCGAGTCTAACCTTGGCCGAGAGGTCTTGGTAATCTTGTGAAACTCCGTCGTGCTGGGGATAGAGCATTGTAATTATTGCTCTTCAACGAGGAATTCCTAGTAAGCGCAAGTCATCAGCTTGCGTTGATTACGTCCCTGCCCTTTGTACACACCGCCCGTCGCTAGTACCGATTGAATGGCTTAGTGAGGCCTCAGGATCTGCTTAGAGAAGGGGGCAACTCCATCTCAGAGCGGAGAATTTGGACAAACTTGGTCATTTAGAGGAACTAAAAGTCGTAACAAGGTTTCCGTAGGTGAACCTGCGGAAGGATCATTAAAGAAATTTAATAATTTTGAAAATGGATTTTTTTGTTTTGGCAAGAGCATGAGAGCTTTTACTGGGCAAGAAGACAAGAGATGGAGAGTCCAGCCGGGCCTGCGCTTAAGTGCGCGGTCTTGCTAGGCTTGTAAGTTTCTTTCTTGCTATTCCAAACGGTGAGAGATTTCTGTGCTTTTGTTATAGGACAATTAAAACCGTTTCAATACAACACACTGTGGAGTTTTCATATCTTTGCAACTTTTTCTTTGGGCATTCGAGCAATCGGGGCCCAGAGGTAACAAACACAAACAATTTTATCTATTCATTAAATTTTTGTCAAAAACAAGAATTTTCGTAACTGGAAATTTTAAAATATTAAAAACTTTCAACAACGGATCTCTTGGTTCTCGCATCGATGAAGAACGCAGCGAAATGCGATACGTAATGTGAATTGCAGAATTCCGTGAATCATCGAATCTTTGAACGCACATTGCGCCCCTTGGTATTCCAGGGGGCAT
>NZ_WOGU01000030.1:0-9348 GCF_009735315.1 Kocuria sediminis | reverse complement strand
TGACAGGCATCACAGCGCACTCGGCGGCCACCCACCCGTCAGCCGTCTGCGACTAATCTTATGACCGGGCACATCTAGATCTCTAGGCTCCCGGACCCTTTTGCGTCACGGTTACACTATTGCCCTTAATTTGCAGATCGACCCAGGTGTGATTATTGGTATTGTTTTGCTCGACGAACCACTTCTGCTCGTCGGCAGTGGCGTGCAACCTGTATCGTCCTGCTTTCAAGTTCGTGATGTCGATGAATTGATCTGGAAGCGAGGCGCCGTAGAGATCCCCCCATCCCACGGACAGGCCCATCACCACCGACGAGTCGCCGAAGTTGCCGCACCCCTGGTATTGAGCCGTCCTGGGCGCATTAGGTAGGTCCGTTCGATGCGCTACATTGTCGAAAAAGCAAAACCCGTGCTTTGCACCCGTCCCTACCTGAGCCCCGTTGTCCAGGCGGTTCAAGGAGTAAGTTTCCAGGTCTCTGAGGTGCCAGTGGTTGTGACCGTCGCGGCCCCAGTACATGCGGGTGCCTGAGATGCTCTGGTCCCGAAACCCTCCCTCGGTATTGTAGATACGCTGTTGTATGGTGGTCATCTCATCGGCCACTTTAGCGCTCCCTGCTGCTTCAAAAGCCCCTGTGCCCACGTTGACCACGATTGAGTCGAAACGCAACAGACGTCGGCCCGAGGAGGTCTTTTCGAGGTAGATGTTAGTGGGGTGAGCCATGCGTAGATCGGGCAGCTTGTCCGTGGCGGCGGCAGCCGGAGAGATAGGTGCCAACACGAGAGACGCGACGAGAGCGAATTGACCGAGGAACCCGCCGATGATTTTTCGTGTGCTGTTCATGAGCCGATTGTCCCGCCAACGTCGTACCGAGCGCCGTCTTGTTACGGCCACAGCTGGGTCACGATTCTGCGACCTATGAAGACATAGCACCGCGAGCCCGCCGAAGCAGACAGGCAGTTATTCTGGACAACCCCTCGCTGCTCGGCACCCCAACTCCCCGGCGACTTCCTCTCCGATTCAACTACCCTCGGCGTACCTGAGCTCCCCAGGGGAGTCAGATGATGATCAGGACAGCCGCGCCGATAGGTGACAGTCAGGGCTTCTTACCGCGAGAGTCACGGCGGGCTTCATCGTGGTCTCGTACTCGATGGGGGTCAACCGTCCGCAGCGAGCCTGTCTGAGCCGGCGGTGATAGATCCGCCCGGTTCAGGTGACGATCGCGATCCTCAGCTCGTCCCGGATCGCCCAGGAACGTCGGTCGAAAACGTCCTTGGAGCAATAGCGCGAAGAAGCTCTCCATTGCGGCATCGTGTCCCGTGACTGGTCTGTTGGAGGCTTTCATTCCACGGAGGGATGAGAATCATGGGAGCACCGAGGAAGTACCCCGACGAGTTGCGTGAGCGCGCCACTCGGATGGCGGTGGAGTCCCGGCGGGACCCGGTGACGGAAGCCGGGGCGCTGGCGCGAATCAGGCAGGAGCTGGGGATCAATCTAGAGACGCTGCGGAACCGGGTAGACAGGCCGAGATGGATGAGGGATACCGGCCGGGAACCACCACCGATGACGCCCAGCGGGTGACCGAGCTGGAGGAAGTCAGGGAGCTCCGCAGGGCCAACGTCATACTGCGGTCGGCCTCGGCTTTCTTCGCGGCGGAGCTCGACCGCCCACACAACAGGTAGTGGCCTACATCGACGCCCACAAGGACGAGTGCGGGGTGGAGCCGCTCTGCAAGACTCTGCAGGTCGCCCCGAGTACCTATTACGAGGCCAAAACCCAACCGCCACCAGCGCGGTCGGTCAGCGACGCGGCCACGACCGCAGTCATCGCCAAGGTGCATGCGGAGAGCTACGAGGTGTCCGGGGTGGCCAAGGTCCACGCCGATCTGGTGGAGCAGGCTTTCACCGCCCCCGCTCCGGACAGGCTGTGGGTTGCGGACATCAACTATTGCCGGACGTTCGCCGGGTGGGTCTACGCTGCGTTCGTCATCGACGTGTTCTCCCGCCGGATCGTGGGGCGGCAGCTGTCGACCTCGTTGCGCACGGACCTGGCGCTGGACGCCCTCTAGATGGGGCTGTGGGCCCGGGAAAGGGAGGACCGCGACACCACGGGGTGGTCTATCGCAGTGACATGGGAGTTCAATATGTCGCTGTGCGCCACACCCAGCGCCTGGCAGAGGCTGAGGCGGTGGCCTCGGTTGGATTTACCGGCGCTTCGTACGACAACGCCCTCGCTAAGGCGCTCAACTCGCTGTTCAAAGCCGAGTTGACTCGCAATAGGTGTCCCTGGGAGTCGATGGGCGACTTGGAGATCGCGGCGGCGGAGTACATCGACTGGTTCAACTGCCGCCGACTGCACGGAGAGATCGGCCTCGTGCCCCCGGCCAAGTTCGAGGACACCGACTATCGTGACCAGACCGCCCCGGCGTCCGCCGGAGCGGCAATACCAAGCCCCTACTGAACCCGCCACGGGACAGCCCAGACCAGGCCGAAACCGGTCGGGCGAGCCTCATAGGCCACCGCCACCGGCCCGGGCAGGCCCTTGATCCAGGACAGGATGTGGCCGTGTCGGGTCTCAGTCTCGCCTGGACGAGTGCACCGGTGGCGCCTACGATCGCTGCGGCCGCGAAGGACCGTGCGTGCACATCCAGACCGACGCTCGGACGACCTGCAACCATCCGGGTCTCCTACGCATGCCCGGATAGGCCGAGCAGACGGCCTTGCTCGGTAAGCCACGAATCTGTGTGAGTAAGGCCCCGACCAGTACCCCCGGTTCATCCGGGCGGTCACTGCATACTGTCTAGGATTCAGCGGAACCAAGCTAAGACCATCGGGAACGACCTCCCATCCGTCTGAAGAGCATCAGCCCCATAGTGAGATGACGTCGGGTCGTCCCGATCGGTTCACCAATTTCACCCATTGAGAAGCATACGCACAAACGCGTGTGGAGGATACCAGGCCTCCTAGCCACGCCGCCGGACGTAACACTGGTGCTGGGTACTGCTTCCCCGGATACAGTTCTTTCGAGGACTTCGATGCCTCGATGTAATTAACCGTCAAGGACTAGTTAGTTCGATCGACGAGCCCCGAAGGACGCAACTCCAGGTTATGTTCTCCGGGGGGTCGTTCAATTGTGATGCGCAGATGAAGGGGATATCTGTCGTGTTTCATAACGGGGCAAAACTCAGTAACGGCATAGTTGGGTGCCGTGGTTCTTTGCGGCTTGGGAGAAAACCATGGTGGTCAAATTAGCATGAGAATTCTACATATTGTCACCCTGATTTCCACAGACGGAGCTTACGGAGGTCCTGTTCGGGTTGCCACCAACCTAACCCGAGAGGTCGACGGCGGCAGGTATGACGTGGAGGTATGGGGCGGGTCCAAAGGCTATGCCAAAGGTACCAATTACCTGGACGGGGTTCGCGTCAAACTGTTTTCCGCGACGATAACTATGCCTGCCCTTGGCTTTGCGACGACCATTGCACCCGGACTGTTGCTTTCGGTTTTTCGCAGTCGACGAACCATTGATGTCCTCCATATCCACCTGGCGCGCGATTTTGTCACAATGCCTGCTGCGCTCTTGGCCAGGATGTTGGGCATTCCCTATATCGTACAGACACACGGAATGATCACTCCTAAGTGGGGTTTTCACGCGCGAGCGTTCGACCGACTTTTCACGGTACCTGCATTGCGGGGTGCCGTCCAAATACTAGTTCTGACCCCTCATGAAAAAGAGGCGCTAACTTCCGTTGATGCCAGTTTGTCTCACTTCACGGAGTTTATTAATGGTATTCGCGTGGGGCTCGATGTCCGCCCCCATATCAATACATCTGAATGTCAAGTTTTATTCATGGCGCGGATGCATAGTCGCAAACGTCCCATCTACTTCGTAAGGACCGCCGTTGATTTGCTGAAAAGTGGTCGTGGAGCGAAGTTTTGTCTCGTCGGCCCCGATGAGGGTGAGTTACCTTTACTGCAACGGGAAATTAAAAAGTGGGGACAATCGGCAACCATCACCTATGAAGGGGCTCTGCCCCCGAGTATGACCTACCAACGATTGGCACAGTGCGACATCTTGGTTCTTCCATCTGTTGATGAGCCTTTCCCTATGACAATTATCGAAGCGATGTCCCTCGCGAAACCAGTCATTATTACGGACTCTTGCGGGCTGGCTCCCCATGTCCAAGAAGCTGGCGCTGGAATTGTAATAGATCATAATCAGGAGTCTTTGACGGACGCGGTCGACCGGTTGATACGGAACCCTTTGCTTCGGCGCAGCATGGGTTTACACGGCAGGAACTTGGTGCGACAAAAGTTCGATATTTCCCTGCTCGCAGACAGGCTCCGCCTCATTTACGATAAAGCATCAAGAGTTGGATTGAACTCTTAGAGCGACATGTACAGGCACGCTTTATAAGCGGCCAGTAAGGCCATGGAAAACCTTTTGAAGGGCGTTGTGTGTCCCGTAACGTGCTTGTGCAATTGACCGGAATCATTGCGGGACGTCTCGTTGCGGCCGCCGCACAAGCGCTAACCATCGTGCTGCTTGCGCGTTGGTCCCAGCCTGCGGATTTTGGGCTCGTGATTTCTGTGCAAACTATTCTAACTGCCCTCACCGTGGTGGTCAGCCTAGGCATACCTCAATATATCGGCGTGATGCGGGCCCGAAATCCGCACTCTCCGGATATTTCAGGTCTCATGCACTTAAGCTCTAGAAATAGTGTCTTCGCGGCTGCAACGTTTGCTACGGCTCTGTTTATTTGGGGTTTGATTGACCTAGAAGTTATGCATTTCGTTCCACTGGGATTGGCGCTCGGCATTCAATTGCACGCTAATGCCTGGGATGCAATCGTCGTATGTGACAGACAAATAGGTCTGTTTAGTAGCAACCTAATCTTGCGCCGCACCTTCGGATTGACTATTCTAATATTCTTGTATTTGCTACAGATGCCGACGGTACCAGCATATTGCATTGCAGTATTGCTTTCAGAAGTGCTTTACGTCACCCGCATAAGAAAGGGCAGCTTCTTTTCTCCGAAAAAGGGATCACGAATCGGTGCCCACGCGGTATTTAGGTCATCAAAGCATTTTTGGGTTGACGCTATGAGCGGTCAACTTAGGCTATTAGATGTTGCCGTCACGGGCCTATTGCTGGGGCCAGTGGCATCGGGCTACCTCGCCGTGCCATCTCGGATCGCTTCGCCGATGATGCTCGTGCCTTCCTCGTTCGCGACTCTCATACTTCCACGCGTCAGTGCAGGTGGCGGGCGTACGGCCCGTCGGTCTCTTCATCTGGCCATAGGTGTGACGGCATTGCTGGCGGTAGTGCTGACGTTGGTCGCATGGTATCTGCCGGGGTTGACACTATTCTTCCTAGGTAACGAATATTTGCCTTCAGTGCCGGTGACTAGAATTTACTTTGCTGGCCTAGTTTTCTTGTCTTTAGTATATATGTTGGGTGCAATATTGCAGGGCCTTGGGCTGCAGTCTGCTGTCGGTAAGAATTCGATCGTGTTTTCTGGATTGTCGTTGGTTATGCTTTCGTTGGGAGGATACTTCTATGGGCTGGAAGCGGCAGCGGCAGGATATGTTTTTGCGACGCTTGGTCAGGTTTTCGGATTGGTATTTTTGTACCTTTTTCACTATCGTGGCTCCGGAAGTCATATTAGCTCGGCTAGTACGGCGAGGCCACGATGTACGATAGCTTCCGCTCCTAGGGACAAGGGACGTCATGCAGGCCGCTCATTCATGTGAGAATATTGCCAGGAGGCGACAGCCCGGAGTTCCGTTGACTGTGGGGGCTAATGGGTGTCAGGCGGTTTTGATGCCATGATTGCTGACCCTGAACTAGACTGGCGTGAGGCAGTCTAGATGGCAATAATGGCAGAACCTGTCGATTCAGGTCACGATCGCCATGCTCTGGTTCTCATCGATGCGCTAACACTGCCGGTTCAGGTCGTTTTTGTTCGACAGGCAAGAAGCGATTTAGTGGCAATATTCTCGGTGAACCCCGGTTTACTTTTTTCGTGGCTCCTCGGTACATGAGGGTGGATGAGTGCTGACCGGCTAGTCCTCGACATGATAGTTTGCCCCAGTCGTCGATGATCCGAGGGGTGTTGTCACCGGGGGTCGTTCCGGTCGTCACGGATCGCCGATAGAGGCTCGACCTTCTTCTCGAGGGACCTTCGTGACCTGGATGCCGAGCGTGGCCACCACCCGGCCGGCCAGCACATGCCTTGGGTCCGCGTCGAGGAGAAATCCGCCATGGAAGAGCACCGTCCGGCCGTGTTCAACGGCATCGACGTCGGCAAGTCCGAGCACCTTGCCGTTACCGTGACGGCGTCCGGGAAGACGGTCCACGATAAGGTCCTGCCCAACGACGAGGTTTCGCTCCGCGACATCCTGGAGAAGCTGGCCGGCGGGCACGCGACGGTGCTGATGGTCGTGGACCAGCCGGCCATCATGTGGGCGCTGTCGGTGGCCGTCGCTCAGGTCCTCAGCGAGGTCACGGCGGCGTATCTGCCGGAGCTGGCCATGCGGCGGATTGTCGACCTGCACCCGGCTACGGCAAAGACCGACGCCCGGGACGCCTTAATCAACGCCGAGGCGGCCCGGACCATGCCACACACTCTGCGCGACAATTGGATCGATGAGGTCAAGATCGCCGAACTGGACTTGCTGGCCGGCTTCGACGACGACCTCGTCGCCCAGTTCACGGTCACCAGTAACCTTTTACGCGGGATGCTCATTCAGATTTACGTCCCTGAAGCGACTTTTGAGACCGCAGGTGACGCACCCGACGGTGGCTGGCCTGCCTCCCGGTATCCGACCCCGGCCAAATTGTCGAGGCCCTGGGGCAGCAGAGCGTGGTGGTGGCGGGCACCGAGGCCGCCGCCACGGTGATCCCGGTCCTGGCCGGGCAGCTGGCCGCCCTGACCTACCAGCGCGTCACCGTGGCGACCCAGATTGAGGCCCCCGTGGAGGCCTACCCTGTTTGACCGGTCCTGACCTCGATGCCCGGGATAGGAGTCAGGACCGCCGCGCGGATCCTCACCAAGGTCGTGGGCAGAGACTTCGCCGATGCCGGGCACCTAGCTTCTCACGCCGACATCACCATGGTCACCCGCCGATCCGGGACCTCGATCCACAGAGAGCACGCCGCCAAGGGCGGCAACAAACGCCTGACGCGGGCGCTGTTCTACTTCGCCTTCGCCTCGCTCAATCACCCACCCTCACGGGTCTCCTACGACCGAAAATGAGCCCAGGGCAAACGCCACAAGCAGGCCTTCGTCGCCCTGGCCCGCCGACGCACCGACGTGCTCTTCGCGATGCTGTGCAACGGCACCCTTTACCGAGCCCTGAGCCCTGTCTCCGGTAGCCCTGGACGCGTGACGAAAACCATAAAAGCACGTTATTGCGATATTCCCGCTATTGATGCTGCGCCGCGGAGTTAATGGGCGATCGTTCGGGCGGGTCTCGCCGGCCTCGAGGTATCGGGTCACACAAGCCGCCACGGTCGGACGGGGATAAGTACGCGAAGGACGCATGGGCATTGGGGATCCCGTCGTCGAAGTAGCACAATGCCATGCGCAGTTGCCCGGTCAGCGTCAGGGCTGCACAGCAACATGATCAGCGTCATGCCTGGTCAGTGTGCGTGCACGATGCGGAACACGTTCCGGCTATCCGAAGATGGCGCCCTCCATCATCAACATGCCGAATCGGTGGCTCTCCTTGGTTGTTGCGGAAGTATCCGCGTCCGCTATATCCGAGCCGGGAGTCACTGGCGGATACCGTCCTGGTGTTGGCGGTACCAGTCGACGGTGGTGCGCAGGCCCTCTGCGAGGGGGATCCGGGCGGTCCAGCCGGCGTTGGTGAGCTTGGTGACGTCCATGAGCTTGCGTGGGGTGCCGTCGGGTTTGGTGGTGTCCCACTCGATGCGGCCCTGGTAGCCGACCGCGGCGGCGACCTGGTGGGCGAGGTCCTTGATGGTGAGGTCGGTGCCGGTGCCCACGTTGACGTGCTGGTCCCCGTCGTAGTGCTCGAGCAGGTGCAGGCAGGCGTCGGCCATGTCGTCCACGTGCAGGAACTCCCGCAGCGGGGTGCCGGTGCCCCAGTTGGTGACCGACTCGGCCCCGGTGAGGCGGGCAACCTCGTAGCGGCGGATCATGGCCGGCAGCACGTGGGAGCCGGTGGGGGAGAAGTTGTCCCCGGGCCCGTACAGGTTGGTGGGCATCGCGGAGATCCAGGGCAGCCCGTACTGGCGGCGCACCGCCTGGATCTGCAGGATCCCGGCGATCTTGGCGATCGCGTAGGCGTCGTTGGTGGGCTCCAGGTGCCCGGTGAGCAGGTACTCCTCCTTCAGCGGCTGGTCGGCCAGCTTCGGGTAGATGCACGAGGACCCCAGGAACAGGACGCGTTCCACCCCGTGGGCCAGGGCGGCGTCGAGGACGTTGACCTGGATCCGCAGATTGTCGGAGAGGAAGTCCACGGGGTAGGTGTTGTTGGCCAGGATCCCGCCGACCTTCGCCGCGGCCAGCACCACGTAGCGCGGCTTGGTGCGGGCGAAGAAGGCGAACACCGCCTCGCGGTCCTTCAGGTCCAGCTCGGCGGAGGTGGCGCCGATGAGGTCGGTGAACCCCTCGGCCTGGAGCTTGCGCCAGATCGCGGAGCCGACCAGCCCGCGGTGGCCGGCCACGTAGAACGGCGCGGTGCGGTCCAGCGGGCCGGGGACGAACGAGGTCGTCGTTCCAGCGGCCTTCCCGGTGGCCTGCTCGGTGGTTTCTTCGGTGGTCTGCGCTGTCATGGTGGGATCTCCCGTCACTTGGCCCAGGAGGCGAGCTGCACGGAGTCGACCCAGGCATCGTCCTGGAGCATGGCGATGTCGGCGTCGACCATGAGCTTGGCCAGTTCGGGGGCCTTGATGGTGGCCTCCCAGCCGAGCTTGTCCTTGGCCTTGGCAGGGTCGCCGATCAGGGCGTCGACCTCGGTGGGGCGCAGGTAGCGCTCGTCGAACTCGACGTGCTCGCGCCAGTCCAGCCCGGCGTGGTCGAAGGAGAGCTCCAGGAACTCCCGCACGGTGCAGGGGGTGCCGGTGGCCAGCACGAAGTCCTCGGGCTCGTCGGCCTGCAGCATCCGCCACATGCCCTCGACGTACTCGGCGGCATACCCCCAGTCGCGGATGGCTTGGAGGTTGCCCATGTAGAGCTTCTCCTGCTGCCCGGCCTGGATCGCGGCCACGGCCCGGGTGATCTTCCGCGTCACGAAGGTCTCCCCGCGCCGGGGGGATTCGTGGTTGAACAGGATCCCGTTGACCGCGAACATGTCGTAGGCCTCGCGGTAGTTCTTGGTGATCCA